>NZ_LMIC01000017.1:0-71290 GCF_001428585.1 Duganella sp. Root198D2
TGGGTTGGTTAGTGGGTTTGGTCGCACAAACACAATAACTCTTCCTTACTGCTCTCTTGCGTTTACAGCTCGGTCATCCCGGTAATCCGCGATGAACCAAAAAAAAGCCCGCTCAGGGAGCGGGCTGAAGTCTATTTCCTTGGAGGAGAATAGAGGAGACAGGTGCAAGTATGCTGCGGCGCGGTATATCTGTCTACTTTATTGTAGTAATACTAGATATAACCAACCGAAATATCACTTGTCGTTTACGTAAGGCAGCACCCGGGTGGCCAGGCGGGTATCAGTGCGCAGCACGCTTACCTCGTCGGCCAGGATGTGCACTGCCTCGTTCAGCAGTACGTCCTTGGCATTCTTGGCTGCCTTTTCGGCATCCAGTTCCGCAGACAGGGAGCGTTCGTCCGCCTGCAGGCCATCGTCGGTGCGGATCGCGCCACGAACCTGGTTGGCCTGGCGCTGGGCGGCGCGCGGGTTGGCAGGTTTGGCGGCAATCGCCTTGTTCAGCGCATCTTTCGGGTCCGGCACCAGGATAGGATCATCCGGCGATGGGCCTGCAGCCAGGCGCTGCTCGCGCAGCTTGGCGCGCGCCTCTTGCTGGTCGCGCTCCTTGCGGCGCACCGTTTCATTCAGCGACACCACGTTGTCCGCGCGCTGCTTTTTGACATAGTTGATGTCGTCCAGCAGGTACTGGTAGTCCTTGTCCTTGGCAACGCGTGCCTCATGCTTTTTGTCCAGCATCGGCACGATTTCCTTCAACTCGCCGGCCGGAATGTACACCGCAGGCTTGATCTGGGTGTATGGCAGCGCGTTGTCGTAGCTCGATTCGCCGAAGTTTTCGGCATCGCTGGTGGAGGCAAGCTTGATGTCTGGTGTCACGCCGCGCAACTGGGTAGTACCGCCGTTGATGCGGAAGAACTGGGCAACCGTCATCTTCAGTTCGCCGAAGCGCGACTTGTCGCTCTGGCCGAAGCGGTCCAGGTTGACCAGGGTTTGCACGGTGCCCTTGCCGAAACTGGGCTCACCGATCACCAGGCCGCGGCCGTAATCCTGGATTGCCGCCGCGAAGATCTCGGAAGCCGATGCCGAACCGCGGTTGATCAGTACACCCACCGGGCCATCCCACGACAGGCCAGGCACATTGTCCGCTTCCACTTCCACGCGGCCTTCGGCATTACGCTGCTGCACCACAGGACCGCGATCGATGAACAGGCCGGTCAGCTCGACTGCCTCGGTCAGCGAACCGCCGCCGTTGTTGCGCAGGTCGATCAGGACGTTGTCGACCTTCTCTTTCTTCAGTTCGCCCAGCAGGCGGGATACGTCGCGCGTGGCGCTCTTGTAATCCTTGTCGCCCTTGCGGCGCGCGTCCCAGTCCTGGTAGAAGGTCGGCAGCGAGATCACGCCGATGCGGCGTTTCACAGCGCCGTCCTTGACTTCCAGGATCGAGCGCTTGGCCGACTGCTCTTCCATGCTGATTTTCTTGCGTACCAGCGACAGCACGAACGGCTTGCCGTCCGGGCCCGCATCGGCGCCCAGCACCTGCAGCTTGACGGTGGAATCTTTCGGGCCGCGGATCAATTGCACCACGTCGTCGATACGCCAGCCCAGCACGTCGGTGTACTTGTCGGAATCGCCCTGTGCCACGCCGACAATGCGGTCGCCCGCTTTCAGCTTGTTGGACAGGCCGGCCGGGCTGCCAGGCACCACTTCGCGAATCACGGTGTATTCGTCGCGGTTCTGCAGCACGGCGCCGATGCCTTCCAGCGACAGGCGCATGGCGATGTCGAAGTTCTCGGAAGCGCGCGGGCCAAGGTAGTTGGTGTGCGGCTCGATCGACATGGCGTAGGCGTTCATGAAGATCTGGAACACGTCCTCGCTATTCAGCTTGCGCGAACGGGTAACGTAGTTTTCGTAGCGCTTGTCCAGCGTTTCGCGGATCGACTTGTCGTCCTTGCCCGCCAGTTTCAGGCGCAACCAGTCATTTTTCACGCGCTTGCGCCACAAGTCTTTCACTTCGGCTTCGGTCTTCGGCCAGTCGGCCTTTTCGCGGTCGAACTGGTAGCTCTCATCCTGCGTAAAGTCGAACCTGGTTTTCAACAGCTCGCGGGCATAGGCCATGCGGTCGGAAAAGCGCTGCTGGTACAGGTTGTAAATGGCGAATGGCGTTTGCAGGTTTTCGCTGGTGATCGCGTCATCCAGGCGGGATTTTTCCTTGTTGAAGGAATCGATATCAGCCTGGGTAAAGAACAGCTTTTCGCCGTCGAGCGATTTGAAGTAGCGGTCGAAGATCTTTTCCGACATCGCGTCGTCCAGCGGCATAGCCTTGTAATGGTAGCGCGACAGCACGCGGGAGGCCCACAAGGCGGCCTGGGTCTGCTGTGCTGCAGGCTTGACGGTTACGTCTGTCGCCTTGTCTGCCTGGGCTGCGCTTGCATAAGCGGTGATCAGTGCCAGGGACATGGTGGCCAACAGGGTGTGCTTCTTCATCGGCTTGCTCCGAACGTAGGTGTTTCTAAAAGAATAGTGCTAATCCCATTCTACAGGATAGGACACTCTCGAGGAGAGAGCGATAGTGGGCAGTGTGCTGCCCTTCACTTAAGCCAGTCTGAAGGCTGAGCTTCCTGGCAAGCTTTACGCTAAGTCATTGAATTTACTAAGAAACATTTTGTAACAAGCGAAATTTCCACTCGGCAACGAGATATCATATCGGCCCTTCCCCGAAAATAAACAAGCATCCATGTCCAATCCAACGCCCCCTGCGCGCAGCTGGAGCGTCGGCACCAAGATTGCCGCCTTCACCTTCGTCCTTGTCAGCGCACTGTTAGCGCTACTTATTACCTTCATCAGCTGGAGCAGCACCGCCATGCTGGAGCAGCGCGCGCGCGAGCATGTCGCCGCCGACCTGAATGGCGTGTCAAATATGCTGGACGTATTCAATGCTGCCATGGTGAACGATGCCGCCAGCTATGCCCGCCAGTTTGCGGCCTACGTGCCAGGCCCGTTCGAGCTCGATGGCGGCCAATTGACGGCCAACGGCAAGGCCGTCAACAACGACTTCAGCATCCCCGACAATTTCACCACGCAGACCGGCGCCATTGCGACCATCTTCGCCGCCGATGGCACTGATTTCGTCCGGGTCACCACTTCGGTCAAAAAGGAAAACGGTGAGCGCGCAGTAGGCACCAGGCTTGATCACGGCAATCCAAGCTACGCCCTGCTGCGCGAAGGGCGCTCCTACACCGGCCTGGCGCAGCTGTTCGGCAAGCCGTACATCACCCAGTACGACCCGGTCAAGGATGCCTCGGGCAAGGTCGTTGGCGTGCTGTTCATCGGTCTGGATATCAGCAAGAACATCGCAGCGTTGAAGGATAAGATCAAGGGTATCCGCATTGGCGAGACAGGCTATGTCTATGTATTGAGCGCCGCCGCCGGCAAGGACTACGGCACGCTGCTGGTGCATCCGTCCAAGGAGGGCGCATCGATGCTGGATACCAAGGACAGCGATGGCAAGGCCTTCATCCAGGACATGCTGGAGCAAAAGACGGGCGAAATCCGCTATATGTGGGCCGATGCCGAAAGCAAGGCCGCCCCTAAGGAAAAGCTGCTGGTCTACCGCTACTTCGGCGACTGGAAATGGATCGTCGCGGGCGGCACCTACGTCAGCGAGATCACCAGGGATGCCGTCACTGCCCGCAACCGTTACGCAGTATGCGGCATCGTCGCCCTGCTCGCCTTTGCCGCCAGCCTGTTGCTGCTGGTGCGCACCATTGTGAGCCGTCCGCTGGTGCAGGTGCAGGATGCCGCCGGCCGTATCGCCAGCGGCGACCTGACTGTGCGCCTGGACGTTACCACCGGCGATGAGATCGGCAAGGTGCTGGGTGCGATGAACGGCATCAGCGAGCGCCTGGCCAACGTGGTAGGCGGCGTGCGCGAAGGCGCCGACCAGATCGCCACCGCATCCTCGGAAATCGCGGCCGGCAACCAGGACCTGTCGGCTCGTACCGAGCAGCAGGCCTCCAGCCTCGAAGAAACTGCCGCCTCGATGGAAGAATTGACGTCCACCGTGCGCCAGAACGCCGACAACGCCCGCCAGGCCAATGCGCTGGCGCGTGAAGCATCGGATGTGGCCTCGCGCGGCGGTGCGCAGGTAGCGCAGGTGGTCGAGAAAATGGGCGCCATCAACGAAGCTTCGCGCAAGATTGAAGACATTATTTCGGTGATCGACAGCATCGCCTTCCAGACCAATATCCTGGCCCTGAATGCCGCAGTTGAAGCAGCGCGTGCCGGCGAACAGGGTCGCGGTTTCGCAGTCGTGGCATCCGAGGTGCGCAACCTGGCCCAGCGTAGTGCCGCTGCGGCGCAAGAGATCAAAGGCCTGATCGCCAATTCCACCGGCGAAGTCGAAGCCGGCGCCAAGCTGGTCGAACTGGCCGGTGCAACAATGGACGAAGTGGTCAACAGCGTGGGCCGCGTGACCGACATCATGGGTGAAATCAGCGCCGCCAGCGAGGAACAGCGCGCCGGCATCGACCAGGTCAACCAGGCCATCGGCCAGATGGACCAGGTGACGCAGCAGAATGCCGCCCTGGTCGAGGAAGCCGCCGCTGCGGCAGCGGCCATGCAGGATCAGGCCGAAGCGCTGGCGCGCGAAGTGCGCGCCTTCAAGCTGCCGGCCAAGGCCAGGAACGCAGCCAGGGGTACTTCGCCCAAGCGTACCAGCCTGCGCCAGCGATAAATGCCAAGGGCCATGATCGCATGGCCAATTTCCAGTCCGTCGCGGAAGGCCAGCAAGCCAGGAACTGCGGCGCGACCAGGAAGGCCAGTCCGGCGTCCAACGGCGTAAAGTGCCAGGCGCCGCGCGCACGCAGCGTGGCAACCCACCACGGGATCAGCAGCAGCAGGATTGGCGCCAGTGCGGTGGGCGCGGAGTTGTACCAGCGCGCGTTGGCGAGTTGCACCTCCCCCAGGCGATAGCCCCGGCCCGCGCGGCGCGGAATGATGGAAAGTGAAGTGGGCCGCGCGAACGTCGCCAGCCCGGCCAGGAAATGCGCCAGTTCATGGCACAGCGTTCCAGGAAGCCGCAGCAGCGTGAATACCACGTAGCGCCGCGACAGCACCCAGCTTGCCAGCGCCAGGCAGAGCGACGGCGTCAGGTAAAACAGTTTATCCAATTAACCCGTATAGAAGCAGCGGCCGCATGCCTGGCGGTAGGCCTCATTGCCGCCGATGCTGATTTGCTCGCCTTCACGGATACGCTCGCCCTTCTCGTCGACCCGGATATTCATCGTGGCTTTTTTGCCGCAGGGGCAGATATTCTTGATTTCCTCGATATCGTCGGCCAGTGCGAGCAGGTAGGCCGAACCCGGGAATGGCTCGCCGCGGAAGTCGCTGCGCAAGCCATAGCAGATCACCGGCACGCCTTTGGCCTGCGCCAGCTGGTGCAGCTGCTTGACCTGTTCCGGCAACAGGAATTGCGCCTCGTCGACCAGCACGCAAGCCACTTTCTGCATGTCCTGCAGGAAGTTCGTCCCGGACGAGAACAGCTCGACTTCGCGCTGCGGCCCGAGGCGGGAAGTCACCTTACCCACGCCGTAGCGGTCGTCGATGGCCGCGGTGAACAGGCGCACGATCAGGCCCTGCTCTTCGTAGTTGTGGGCGACCTGCAGCATGGAGGTCGATTTGCCTGCGTTCATCGCAGAATAGCGGAAGTAGAGTTTTGCCACGGTGGAAATTAATTTAAAAGTCGCTGCGGGATTATACGCGAGCCGCTATCCACCAAAAAAGGTATAAGCTAGCGCAAAGATATTCCTTCTTGGTTCAATCGGATCGCCACACAATGCGCGTTTTTCGCAAGGAGAGAAAATGCAGAATACCCGTCCTGCAGCTTTGTTCAGCCTGATCGGCAATACACCGCTTGCCGAAGTCACACGTCTTGACACCGGCCCATGCCGGCTGTTCCTCAAGCTCGAATCCCAGAACCCCGGCGGTTCCATCAAGGACCGCATCGGCCTGTCCATCATCGAAGCGGCCGAACGCGATGGCATGCTCAAGCCAGGCGGCACGATCGTGGAAGCCACGGCCGGCAATACCGGCCTGGGTCTGGCCCTGGTCGGCGCCATCAAAGGCTACAAGGTGCTGCTGGTGGTGCCGGACAAGATGGCCACCGAAAAGATCCTGCACCTGAAAGCGCTGGGTGCCGACGTGCGCATCACGCGCTCCGACGTGGGCAAGGGCCATCCCGAGTACTACCAGGACTACGCGGCCCGCCTGGCCAGCGAGACTCCCGGCGCCTTCTTCGCCGACCAGTTCAACAACCAGGCCAATCCGCTGGCCCACGAAACCACCACCGGCCCGGAAATCTGGGAGCAGATGGCGCGCGAAATCGACGCCATTGTGGTCGGCGTCGGCTCTTCCGGCACCCTGACCGGTCTTTCCCGCTACTTCCGCAAGGTCGCGCCGCACGTCAAGTTCATCCTGGCCGACCCCAAAGGTTCGATCCTGAAGGAATACGTGGATACCGGCAAAGTGTCCGACACCAGCGGTTCCTGGGCGGTGGAAGGCATCGGCGAAGACTTCATTCCCGCCATTGCGAACATGGATGCGATCTCGCAGGCCTACACCATCACCGACCAGGAAAGCTTCGACGGCGCGCGCGCCCTGCTGCGTGCCGAGGGCATCCTGGCCGGCTCCTCGACCGGTACCCTGCTGGCCGCGGCCCTGAAATACTGCCGCGAACAGACCAAGCCGCAGCGCGTGGTGACCTTTGTCTGCGACACCGGCACCCGCTACCTGTCCAAGGTCTACAACGATAGCTGGATGTTCGACCAGGGCCTGCTGCAGCGCCAGAAGCTGGGCGACCTGCGCGACCTGATCGGCCGCCGGTTCGAAAACGGCGACGTGGTCAGCGTGGCGCCGAGCGACACCCTGCTGATCGCCTTCAATCGCATGCGTTCGGCCGACCTGGCGCAGCTGCCGGTGATCGAGAACGGCAAACTGGCAGGCATCATCGACGAGTCGGACATCCTGCTCAAGGTCGAGAATGACGCCGCCCAGTTCAAGAGCGAAGTCGGCGCAACCATGACCAGCCGCGTCGAGACCCTGGCGCCGTCTGCCGGCACGCCTGCCCTCCGTGATACCCTGGACCGTGGCTTGACCGCCGTGATCGCCGAAGGCAGCAAGTTCTATGGACTGATCACCCGCTACGACTTACTCAACCACCTGCGCAGGACCTTATCTTGAGCGAAAAGAAAACCAAAGCCCACCTGGCCACGCGCGTCATCCACGCGGGCCAGCACCCCGATCCATCGACCGGCGCCATCATGCCGCCGATCTATGCCACTTCCACCTTCGTCCAGCAAAGCCCTGGCGTGCATAAGGGCCTCGATTACGGCCGCTCGCACAACCCGACGCGCTGGGCGCTGGAGCGCTGCGTGGCCGACCTGGAAGGCGGCGCGCAGGCGTTCGCCTTCGCGTCCGGCCTGGCGGCCATCTCGACCGTGCTGGAACTGCTGGACGCGGGTTCGCACATCGTGGCCGGCGACGACATGTACGGCGGCACCTTCCGCCTGTTCGAGCGCGTGCGCCGCCGCAGCGCGGGGCATGAATTCACCTACGCCGATCTGACCAACCCGGAGAACCTGCTGGCAGCCCTGCGCCCGGAAACCAGGATGGTGTGGGTCGAAACCCCGACCAACCCGATGCTGAAGCTGGCCGACCTGGCAGCAATCGCCCGCATCTGCCGCGAGCGCGGCATCCTGGCCGTGGCCGACAACACCTTCGCCAGCCCGATCGTGCAGCGCCCGCTGGAACTGGGCTTCGACATCGTGGTGCACTCGGCAACCAAGTACCTGAACGGGCATTCGGACATCATCGGCGGCATCGCTGTCGTTGGCGCAGAAGAACGCCAGTCGGCCTGGCGCGAGCAACTGGCCTTCCTGCAGAATTCCGTCGGCGCCATTGCGGGTCCGTTCGACGCCTTTCTCGCCCTGCGCGGCGTCAAGACGCTGGCGATCCGCATGGAGCGCCACTGCAAGAGCGCCCTGGAGCTGGCACGCTGGCTGGAACGCGAACCCAAGGTCAAGAAGGTGTTCTATCCGGGCCTGGAATCGCATCCCCAGCACACGCTGGCCAAGGCGCAGATGGATGGTTTCGGCGGCATCATCTCGATTGATCTCGACACCGACTTGGCGGGCGCGCGGCGCTTCCTCGAACGCTGCGAAGTGTTCGCGCTGGCGGAGAGCCTGGGCGGCGTGGAATCGCTGATCGAGCATCCGGCGCTGATGACCCACGCATCGATTCCGGCGGTGCAGCGAGCAACGCTGGGCATCGGCGATGGCCTGATCCGGCTCTCGGTCGGCATCGAAGACATCGAGGACTTGCGCCAAGACCTGCGTAACGCTCTTGACGCCATCTGACCGTCACTGCAGCAACTGCAAGCGCCCGATGCGGGTGCTTGATTTGTCCGGCCATTACCAGCGGCGGGTGGAGATCGACACCTGCCCGCACTGCTGCCTGGTGTGGTTCGACGGCACGGAGTCGCTGCGGCTGGCCGGCGCCGGCATCAGCGAATTCGTGCGCGAAATCCATGGGGCGATGCAGGCGGATGGCGATCACGCGCATGCGGTGTCGCTGGCAAGGGTGCAGTCCTGCCCCGTTTGCGGCTCCGCACTGAAGCCGGTCTCCAACATGACGCGCTTCGGGCGCACCAGCCACCTGGATTGCCCGCTTGGGCATGGCTATTACCAGACCTACATCCTGTACCTGGCCGAAAAGGGCTTCGTGCGCCCTTTGGCCTGGGCCGACATCCGTTCCCTGGCCGATGCCGGCAAGGAGCTGTTCTGCGCCGATTGCGGCTTCCCTTTGCCAGCCCGGCCGGCCGACGCCTGCCCTGCTTGTCATTCGGCGGTGGGCGTGATCGATCCGGCGCGCCTGGCGATCGCAACCCACGCGGCCGACGGTGTGACTGCCGTCAGGAACGTCGCAACGGACGTCCAGCAACACAAATGCCACGCTTGCGGTGGCGGCATCGACCTGGCGCACGATGTCCAGTGCCCGCACTGCCATGCCCCTGTGCTACGCCATGACGTCCCCGGCATGGCCGATGCCGCGGCAGCTACGCCGCGCCTCGTACCGACCGCCGATGAGCGCCATCAGGCGGCTGCGGCCCGTGCCCCGCTTTCGGCGGCGCAGCTAGCGCTGGTCCATTTCAGCGGAAAGCGTGCAGCGCACCCAGGAATCAACCGGGCTTTCCGGATTGCGGTCGGCTTCCTGGTGGTTGCAATTGCGTTCTGGATCATTGCCGGGAACCTGCAACCGCAACAGCCCAAAGGAATCATGGAACTAGCCCCGGCGATTTCATACAGCCCGCGTTTCAGGGAAGAGCGAATGGAATGCGACCTGCATTCCGCGGTACGCAGAGAAGTGAAAGTACGCCAGTTGATCGTGATGCCCGGGGCTCCCGCTCCCGGCCCGGCGATCGCAAGCTACGGCGCCATGCGCCTAGCCTACCAGCGCGCCATCGCCTTGCGCAACGACTGGAAAAACGGCATCGACTTTGGATTGCTGGAACATCAATTCAACAACCCGTTTGCGTCGCCAGGCAGCATGCCGCCCGGCTTCTTTCGCCGCGGCGAAGCCCTGGCTGCAGTCGAACGTGCTGCCTTCTGCCTGCCGGTCCGCGAAATCAGTCCGCCAATACTGGCGGAAGACGGATTTCACCTGATCGAGGTGATTGAAGCACGCTAAGCCCCCGGCAAGGTAAAATCAAGCGCTACGACAACCTGTGCTCCAATAGTTTGAGACCCTCTGAACGCCAATGCAGCAACTGTGGGCACCCGATGCGGGTGCTCGACTTGTCCGGCCACTACCAGCGGCGAATCCAGATCGACACCTGCTCGCATTGCTGCCTGGTGTGGTTCGATGAGACGGAATCGGTGCGCCTGGCTGGCCCGGGCATCGCTGAGTTCGTGCGCGAGATCCATGGCGCAATGCAGGCCGGCGGCGACCATGACCATGCAATCTCGCTGGCGCGCATGCAATCTTGCCCGGTTTGCCAATCGGCGCTCAAGACCGTATCCAATCGCACCCGCTTCGGACGTACCAGGCAGATGGAATGCCCGCAGGGGCACGGGTATTACCAGACCTATATCCTCTACCTTGCCGAAAAAGGCTACGTAAGGCCACTGGCATGGGCCGACATCCGCTCGCTGCTTGGCGCCGGCAAGAAGCTCTTTTGCGCCGACTGCGGCTATCCCCTGCCCGACCGGCCGATTGGAGAATGCCCAGCCTGCAAATCGGCTGTCGAAGTCATCGACCCTACCCGGCTGGCCATGGCGATCGACCGGCATGAAGCGCCCCCGTTACCGGCAGCGACCGCGCTCGACCAGCATAAATGCCACGCTTGCGGAGGCGCCGTCGACCAGTCGCGCGAGATTTATTGCTCGCATTGCCATGCGCCTGTGCTGCGCCACGATACCGCCGATGCCGCCACTGCCGCGGCAAACGCGTCGGAACTGGCGCAGTCCGCCGCACGGGCGCAACGCAAGCGCCAGGAGGCTGCCGCCAGCGCCGCCAATGCACTGGCCTCCCACCGCGCCATGAACACCTACATCGAGGGGCAGCGCGGCCAGTGGCGGAAGAACCTGTAATTCCGCATTGCCGTCGGTATCCTGCTTGCAGCCTTCGTCTTCATCACTTACATGCGGCACCGCTTCTTCTAATCTGCCGGGCGCCGCGCCGGGTCTGAGATATTGAACACGCGGCGCACCAGGCTTTCCAGTGCCACGAACACGCCTTCCACCCCGAAGCCCGCGATAAACGACAGCGCAGAGGTGCTGAGCGCCCAGTGTCCCAGAAGGCCGATCTCGCTGCCTGGCGTCTGCCCGGACGGATTGACGAACAGCGCGATGCAGGCGCCGATCGTGGCGCCCAGGGCCAGCTGCAGCAGGGCCAGCGTGTAATCGCGCGGCGACAGCAGGCTTTCACGCATCTTGGCCCATAAGCCGCGTACCACGGCGGCACCGGCGCCGAGGATGCCGTAGAACAGCGGCAAGACCGCCGTGCCGACGACCAGCGTCACTACGCGGGCCTGCTCCTCCGTGCCGCGTCTCATGTAACGCGCCTTCTCGGCTGGCGTTGCGCTTGCAGGCGCGGCCTCTTCTTCAGGCAATTGGCCAAACAATCCTGCCACCTTGGCGTAACAAGTGCGCCAAGGCACCAGCCAGTTGCGCAGGTTCATGCGCACAACGGCCAACTGCTCCGACAGCGCACGGCGCCGCGTGCAAAGCTGGTACTCCTCTGTGCTGCGAAAATGCGGCGCACCGGTCATGTCGACCTCAGTGCAAAACTGCACAGGCGGTGCTGTCGCATTGGTGGAGTGCTTGATCTCCGCTTCCTCGATGGATTTGAACAAGGTAAGCTGCTGCGCCTGCAACGTGTCCAGGTGCTGCAGCATCGCGCTGCCACCCGTGACGTGCCAGGACATCACGCAGGTCAGCACCAGGCCAAGCAGCAAGAGGACCACGATCCAGAAGATGCGCCGGTTAAAGCGCTCGGCCACCTTGACCAGGCCGGGGAAGGCGTAGCGGGCCAGCGTCAGGCGTGTCGGCTTTTCCCAGTGCGGCGCCAGTTCCGGCCCGGCCTGAGCGGCTTCATGGCGAAACATCATGCTGCGCATCCAGTTGCGCCAGTCGCGCCGGTTATCCTCGCCGACTACCAGCAAGGTGAATGCGATGGTCAGGCCCGTCGCCGGGCGTGCAGCTGCATTCAGCTTGTCCTTGGCGCACAGCACCTTGACTGCCTGCGCCACGCGCTGCTGGTCGCCTTCTGGCGGCGCCAGGCCGATCGCGCACAGTTCATCGATGTGCGGCTCTCCGTCGTCGTGGCTGTGGAAGTTGTAGAGGCTCTTGTCCCAGCGTCCGGAGATGTGGTCAAGCAGCAGGAAGACTTCATTCAGCTCACGCACGAAGATGAAG
This sequence comes from Duganella sp. Root198D2, assembly GCF_001428585.1. Lineage (NCBI taxonomy): Bacteria > Pseudomonadati > Pseudomonadota > Betaproteobacteria > Burkholderiales > Oxalobacteraceae > Duganella > Duganella sp. Root198D2. The sequence continues at coordinate 11,967 of NZ_LMIC01000017.1, forward strand.
TCTTCGATTCGTTGGCAGGCGGCGCTGCCATTCTCGTCGGAACTGGAAGACATTGGCGCCTCCCCTTAACAGGTTGTCACTTCATTGTGCGCCTGCTAATGCGGGGAGGACTTTGCGCTACCTCAAACGTAACCTTATTCGCCCGGACGGTACTTGCGTTCCAGGTTCTTTTCGATATCTTCCTTGTAGAACAGTACGTCCTTGAACTCGCCGCGCGCATACATCTCGGCCTGGTCGTTGAAGTGCGGCGATCTCGGGTCGCCGCTTTCGCCGCCGGCGAGGATGCTCTTGGCCTTTACCTTCGGGCCGAATTCAACGGCCGCAACGAAGCTATTGCCGCGCTCGCCATACATGCGCTTGGTGCGCTGCTGCGACGTCATGCCATACGCGGCAAGCGCGCCGAAATTACCGGATACATAAGGTACCGGTATGCTTGGCTTGTTGTCGTCAAACGGCTGCACGATGTCGCCAGTCAGGCGCTGGAAACGGTTGATCTCGCCCCACGGCGTTTTCCAGCTGCCGAAGTCCGCCGCCAGCTTGTTCGAGGCGCGCACCAGCGCTTCCAGTCGCTGCTTCGGCGTAAGCTGGGTGGCCAGGTAGTCGAGGATCGGCATGCCCTTCTCTTTCGCCGCCGGTCCGTAATGCTTGACCTGGTCCTGCAGCCAATAGATCGCCACCGAGGTCGGCACCGACGCCAGCGAGTAGCGCATATCCCAGTCGCGCAGCAGCGTGACTTGTTCGATCACCGCAGCCTTCGACAGGTCGCTGGCCGGCGCCTCGTCATAGGCGCGCACCAGCAGCGGCAACAGCGGTTCGAACGCCGGCAGCTGGTTGTCGTAAGCGGCGGCGATCAGGCTGTCGATGGTGAAGTCCTTCTTCCCTTGCAGCACGCGCACCGCGTGGATGCCGCGCGCATTCTCAGGGTTGACCGACATGTAGGCCGGATAGTCCGCAGGGCGCGGGCTATACGCGCCAGCCGCCGAGAACGGCCAGTTGTTGGTGTTCTGGATCCAGCCGTTTTTCGGGTTGAACAGCTGGATGGTTTCGCGCACCTGGTGCAGGCCCTTCCAGTCTGTCGCCGGCTCAGCGCCGTTGACCGGCCTGGTGTAGTCGAAACGCGGGTCGCGTACCGGCATGAAATTGCCGTGGAAGTAGGCGATGTTGCCGTCTGCGTCCGCATACACGGTATTGTTCGACGAGTTGGTGCGCAACTCCATCGACTTGTAGAAGGCCCGGTAATTGCGGGCCTTGGTGCGGATGAAGGATTGCGTCAGCGCCTTCAGCGGCTCGTTCATCATCGCCACCGACACCCATTTGCCGTTCTGCTCGCGCACAACCGGGCCGCGATGCGTGAAGTACGCGGTAACGGTCTTTTCCGTCATGCTGCCGTCTGCCGCCCTGTACGGCAGGCGCACACTTTCGGAGCGGAATGGGCGCAGCTCTTTGCCGTACTGGTAGGAATACTTGCCGTTCTTTTCAACCACCGTTTCCAGGTATTCGTCGATCACGTCGCCACCGCCGGAAGTGTGCATCCAGCCGATCCGCTCATTGAAGCCCTGGTAGACGAAGAATTGGCCCCAGGTCACGGCACCATAGGCATTCAAGCCTTCCTGGCTATTCACGTGGATCTCGGGACGAAAATAGAACGAGGTGTGCGGGTTGATCATCAACAGCGCGTGACCGGACTTGCTCAAAGCCGGTGCGATGGCAAAGCCGTTCGAGCCGCGCGGTTCATTATCCAGGTCGCTGCCGACAGCAGCCAGCGCAGGCGCCGGCTGCTTGCTGTAGAACGCTTTCAACTGCTCGATATTCACCGTCTCGATGTCGCCGCCGATGCTACCTTCGCTGAAACTGAGCGCCATCCATGGTTCGAAGCGCGCCAACAGGCGCGGTTGCACATTCGGGTGGGTGTGCAGGTAGAAGTTCAGGCCATCGGCCCAAGCCACCATCAGCTTCTTCAGCCAATCCGGGCTGGCCTTGTACTGGGCCTTCAACTGCTCGGGCGAGATGAAGAGTTTCATGCGCAGGTCCTGGTACAAGGCCTTTTCGCCCTCCACCTCCGCCAGGCGGCCCATGGCGTTGATGAAATTCAGCTCGATACGCTTGAAATCATCCTCCGACTGCGCATACATCATGCCAAACACCGCGTCGGCGTCGCTCTTGCCGTAAATATGCGGAATGCCCCATTTGTCGCGCAAGATGGTGACGCGCTTGGCAATCGCTTGCAGGCGCAGCACTTCCGCAGGACTCAAAGCTCCTGCCGTCGTTGGGGCGGCGGGAGCGGCAAGCGCAGGAATGGCACAGAACGCGACAAGCGCGGCACTCAGCTTCAGCATGCTTTATTGCTCCACCAGTTGGGCAATACGTTCGCGCAGTTCGGCGTTTTCAGCGCGCAGCGCCGAATTCTTTTCCTTCAGTTGCGAGATCTCGAGGCGCAGCACCTCCACCTCGGTCAGCGGAGCCGGACGTTCTGCGGCCTCGTAATGCCCCTCGCCGGCGTCTTCCTTCGCTGCCTTTGCCGGGCGGTTGGCGGCGCGCTGTTCGCGGATCTCGCGGGCCGCCTGCTGCAGGAACTTGCGGCCGCCGGCGACAGCCGATTTCTGGTCTTCTTCCGGCAGCGAGGCCACGGTGGCGGCGGCATTGATTGAGATCGTACCGGAACGCACCGCATCCACCAGTTCGGGCGTGGCGCTGCGCGTGATCTTCTCGATCTGGCCCAGGGTATTGGCGCTCAGGCGGGCGGCGCGGGCGATATCTTCGCGCTTGGCTTTCGCCTTCGGCGGCGGCGCCGCTTCTTCGGCTTCCGGGTCTGGCGGCGCAATGGCGTCATCTTCCGCCTTGGCCTGCGCTTTCACGATCAGTTCGCGCTTGGCGATGATTTCCTGCTGGCGCAGGGCCAGCACGCCACGCTGGAAGTCCGACACGCTGCGGCGGCCCAGGTGGTTGTCGATCATCCACAGCATCACGTCTTCAATATCCTTGAAGCTCGTGTTCTGGGTGACTTTAAAGGGAATGCCGTGCTGCTGGCAGATCGAATAGCGGTTATGGCCATCGACCAGGATGTCGTTCCACAGCACCAGCGCATCGCGGCAACCTTCGGCCAGCAGGCTGCGTTCCAGCGCGGTGCGCTCGGCCTCGGTCAACGGTTCGATATAGTCCCGCAGGACGTCGTTAATCTTGATTTGCATGTGGTCTTTCAAGGGAATTCTGCGACCAGCATGCTACAACATTCCGCGGCGATTACAAGAATTGCCAAATTTACCACCACTGGATGTTAACCAAAGGACATGTCATAATAGCGGGCTTCAAGCATGCCCCGGTGGTGAAATTGGTAGACACACCGGACTTAAAATCCGTTGGCCGCAAGGCCGTGCCGGTTCGATTCCGGCCCGGGGCACTCTCAAGTCAGGTTTCCGCTGCTGCAATACGCAAAGGAATACGCGCCAGCTTCCCTGCTCCGAAATCCCGTCCGAACGGCAAATCCCGCCGCTGTGCATATCCGATATAGCAATCGCATTTCAGGCGGCTGCATGGCCGCTCGCGCAGCATCGATTCCAGCGAATCCTGGTACAAATTCCCCAGCCGCCCGGGAATGAAATGACAGCGCGTCACCTCCCCGGCCCCATCCACGGCAATCGCTTCTTCGCCGGCGGCGCATGCCCTGCCGCGGGAAGGCGCCGGGCGGCGGTTATGGATGAACCAGGGATCGATCGCATCCAGCCAAGCCAGTTCCTCTGACGTGTAATAATCCGGTCCGCGCCGGTCATAGGCATTCAGCCAGAGATACTGGCTTTGCGGCAGTGCCGCCCGCAGTTCTTTGATGGCGCTGAAATGCTCACGCATTGCCACCACGCCAACAGAAAAATTGATTCCCATCTTCGCCAGCTGCGCACAACGCTCCAGGAAGCGCACCTGCGAGGTTTGCCCCGGATGCCAGGTGCACCATAAGGCGACTTTATCCGGTTCGACCTGCTCCAGCCACGACAAGGGCGCAGCCAGGTTGGTCTGGACCGAAACCTGCTGCACATGCGGCATCGCCGCCAGCGCCTGCACTGCCGCGCGGTAATGACGCCGCACCAGGGCTTCGCCCCACGGCGTGAACAGGATGCGCAGGGGGCGCTTCTGCTCCCCCGCCCAAACCACGAAGCGTGCGACTTCGGCGGCATCCTTTTCCAGCCTGGCGCGGCTATCCTTGCGCTTGGCGAAGGGACAATAGCCGCAGTCATAATTGCAGCTCTCAAGCGTTCCCCGGTACAGCAGCGAGAGCGGCGTTTCGCCAGAGCTGCTCAGCACGATGCCCCGCCGCTGGACATCAGGTCCTGCACCCGCCCGGATGCCAGCCATGGTCCAATCGTATCGGCATAGGCATATCCAAGGTCGTTGAGGCGAAGGATGGAGCCGCGTTGCTCCGCCAGGCCAAGTGCCGCCAATTCCTGCAAGTCCGGCAAATCCTCAAGGCATGAGCTGCGAAAGCGCGCCGCATAGGCCAGCAAATCGAGGCCAGGGTCCGTCAACAGGGACTGGATCACGTAGCGGCGCCGCTGTTCGTCCAGGCCAAGCTGGAAGCCATGGCGGGCTTGCAGGAAGTCTTCATCGCCGTACGCGAGATAACCCTGGATGATATCCATGGTGCCGGCGCGTCCCACCGCGTAATCGGTTGAATAATGCAGTGCGCGCGTATAGGAACGGGCGCCGGTACCAAAACCTACCATGCCATCGTTCTGGCAGCAGTAGGAAGGTCCATCCTGGCCCGGCGCATGGGGCGCACGGAACATGCGCATCGACACCTGCACATAGCCCCGTGCGCGAAGATGGTCGCGCGCTGCGATATACAGCTGCAGCCGGCTGTCGCCATCCGGCGCAAGCGCGATCGTGTCGAAGCTTCTTGCCGCCCGCCGTTGCGCCAGCTTGCCCAAGCCGGTGTGCTGGCGCACATAAAGCGGGTACAGGTACAGTTCTTCCGGCGTGAATTCCAGCGCGCTGTCGATCGATGCCAGCAAGCTGGCGATCGTTTGCCCGGCGATACCGTAGATTAAGTCGAGGTTAAGGGTCGGGAATCCTGCAGCGCGGATGCGCCCAATGGCGCTGCGCACCGCGTCATTTTGCTGCGGCCTTGCCAATGCGCGCATCTCCGGGGCCGAGAAGCTCTGGATGCCGAGGCTCACGCGGTCGATCCCCATGGCGCGGCATACCGCCAGTTTGCCTGCGGTCGCCGTTTCCGGTGAAGCCTCGATGCCGGCGGGTGTGTCCTGCAATGAAATGCCGAGGATATCCTCGGCGGCGCGCAGCAAGGTTTCAAGCTGGCGCGGCTGCAGGAAGGTTGGCGTGCCGCCGCCCAGCGCGAAACGGGCAAACCGTCGTTCGCCCAGTACGTCGTTCAGCACCCGCATCTGGCGCACTACCTGGGATACGTAGCGCTCCACCAGCTCGTCGCCGGGATTGGCCATCGCGAACAGGTTGCAGAAACCGCAGCGCATCTCGCAAAACGGGACATGGATATAGCCGAACAAGGCAGAACGGTCTTCTCCCGCCCACAATGGTTGCAGCGGCATTGGCTGTTCCAGGGTCCGGTATGCGGACTTGTGCGGGTAGGAGTAGGAGTAAGCCTGGTACGGCGTCTGCCGCATGCGTTGCGCCAGCGTGCTGGCGGGGGCGGGGTGGTTCAAGATCGCGTCGCTCCGGGCGGGTTAAGGAAAAAATGCGCGTAAGGGACGTTCCACACGGTTTCATGCGCCAGGCGGTGTCCCTGGAATCCTGCTTCTCCATAGGCGCTGCCGTGGTCGGAACAGATGATGACGAACGTCGGTGCACGCGCCGCGCAAGCGGCCAGCAGCGGTTCCAGTTCGCGGTCGACGTAGCGCAGTGCAGCTGCGTGGCTCTCCAGGTTGTCGGCTTTGCAGCCGCGCAGGTAGACGCGGTTTGGCTTGTGGATCGCAGCCACGTTCAGGAACAGCATCACGCGCTGTCCAGCCGCAGCCTGCAGGCGTTGCAGCGCCAGCGCCGCCTGCTTGGCGGTGGATCTTGGGGCGTCGACACCCATCGATTGCGACCAATGGCTTTCAGCGAACATCGACGGCAGCACACATCCCAGCGCGGTCTGCTTGTTGAAAAAGCCGACGCCGCCAATGCAGACGGTATGGTAGCCCGCTGCCGCCAGCCCGGCCAGGATGCTCTCCTGCTCGAACACGCGGGTATGCGCGCAAGTCGTCTCGCTGCCGCGGAAGGCGGTAGCAAACAGGCGGGGATGCGGGCCTGGACTGTCCGGGGTCGGCAGGAAGCCGGCGAAGAAAGCGTGGTGCGCGGCATAGGTGAAGCTGGCCGGCGAATGCCGGCGCTCCCAGCCGCCGGGTGGAAGATGGCGCCCCAGAACGGGCAACTCGCCTGCCTCGTACAGTTGCTGCGCAACGTCGTAACGCAGGGTATCGAGCGTAATGAACAGGATATCGTGGCTGCCGACCACCTGGTTCATGTCGGGAATGCTGTGTACCGGCTGCGTCATTGCCTGAAGCTTTTCCATTGGGCGGTATAGGTATCCTGCTCCTGCCAGAGCAAGCCGGGAAGAAGGTCGCCGAATGCGTTCGCTTCCAGCACATGGGCCTGGCCCCGCTGCGCGACTACGTCCAGCCCGATGACGTGACTTGCGGGGAAAGCCTGCGCGGCCTGCCGCGCTACTTTCTCCAGTGCTTCCTGCGACGCGGGATCGAGCAGGCTGTCGGCAGCGCCACGGCGATTGTCCAGGTGCAGGTTGGTCATCATGCACGTGCCGATGCGCGCGACACGGTGCGCCGGCTGTCCGCCCAGCGTGAGTACGCGGATATCGTAGTGCCCATTGCCGACACGCGGCTTGGGCAGCCATCCTTCGGCATACGCCTGCTGGCTGGCCAAAAGGTCGACCAAAGTCCGAATGTCGGCAGCAAGGTGGTAGCGGCTCATTCGCTTCGAGTTATAGAGCCGGATGGCGCCTGTGCCGTGCACCAGTTGCGCCGACGTGGTGGCCTGTTCGCCGCCGCGCCTGTTGCGCCGGTACGCAACCACGCCCGACGCGCTGGAGCCGTAGCGGGTCTTGATGAAGACCCGGTCCAGGCCATGCTGGTCGAGCAATGAATGGAAGTGATCATATCCTTCCACCATGCCCAGCACCGCTGGAACAGCCACCTTGTGCTTTGCGAGATGGTGCTGGCAGGCCAGTTTGTCCGTCATCAAAATTGTTTCACGCGGGGCGTTCATGACACGCACGTGCGGCATGTTTGCCACCTGCTGCTCCAGGCGCAGCAAGGCCCGCTCCAGGCCTTTGAACCACGCTCCGGACACTGCAAGTTCGCCGTGTTCCAGGGGACCTGGGTTGGCGATGCCTTCAGCAAGGCATCCATCTGCCAGTAGCCGTGCCTGGACGGCCGGATCGTCGCCGGGAGGTTCCACCTTGAATACACAGGACTGCGCCAGCATGCCGCCCAACTTCCCTGGCGCTGCAAGCCAGTCGCGCCATTCCAGCACTTCGGCCGGCGGCAGGCCAGCCTGGCTGCGGGCCTGCTGCGACAGCCGGACGCGCTTACCACTGGCGACGCCCAATAAGACCAGTCGGCCTGGCAATGCCTTATTCTCCAACGGCGACGTAACGATCGCCGTCGTCTTCTTCCTGCGCGTCATCCAGTACCACTTCCAGCGGCAGCGCCTTCAATTTCTCCTGCATGCCTGCAGAAATATAGTGGTGGGACAGGTCAAGGCGGCGCAGCATACGCACATGGGGGCTGCCCAGCAAGGCGCTGGCGCCATCATCGCCCAAGGTGCCCAGCGACAGGTCCAGCGTATGCAGCCGGCCAATCACTTCTTCGCTTGCCAGCCATTCGGCCAGCTCGTCGGAGATGTCGGAGTCGCGCAGGCCCAGGTAGCGCAGCGATGGGCCGGCCAGCGCGCCTAGCAGGCGGCGGTACAGGTCGACATCGCCATCGAAGCCGTAATCATCGGAGCCCAGCCACAGTTCCAGATGCTCCAGCGCCGGCAGCGAAGACGCGATCAGGGATTCCACCACTTCGGACGGCAGGCCGCCAGATTCGATGGTCAGCTTGCGCAGCGCGGCATGGGTTACCGGCTCCAGCGACAAGTCCTGCGCGCCGCGGATGCGCAGTTCTTCCAGCTTTGGAAATGCCTTCAGTAGCGGCGTGTAGTCGCCCTGCACGATCCACGAAATTTCGCACTCTTCAAACGTCATGTCGCCGATGAACAAGGCGCGCAGGGCCGGCAGTTCCGGCGCACGGGCCACCAGTGCCGCGATGATGTCGTCGGCGCCTTCTTCATACGGTTCGCCCCACATACCGATCACCAGAGCGTCAAGCCTGGACTTGTCGGCGCTTTGCAGGAACTGATCCATCAGGCCGGACATCTTGCGCTCGTCGTCGTAGTCGAGCGCCAAGCGGTAGACTTTGTCGCCAGAGAGGTCGACCGGCAACGCCGGGTCAAAAGCGGTGACGGTTTTGTTGAAGAAGGTTTCAGTGCTTTCGGAGATGGTCACAGTGCGCTTCCTGGAAAAGACCCTGGCGCCTTTCGCCTGGGAAATATTGAAATATTAGCATGCACCATGCTTAACGCCCGCTTAAATTAGGTGATTCCCTAAGTTGACGCTGGGTATCTCATCCGCCTAAACTCCGCCCCGTTATCATATTTTGGAGCCCCCTTTCATGGGCACTTGTTCGAGTCATAGTTGTCACCGAATTCACTTCGGCTTCGCATAACGGCACGATCACGTCCAGGGCTCCTGTCCTACCGTCATCCGCCATGAGCGGATGATGATTCAAGCGCGCACGATCGCGGGCCCGCATCCTTGCGGAGAGCCTGATGTTCGCATCTATCACAACGCGTCCCAATCGCTGGGACTGGGCATTGCTGCCGCTCGTGCTGGCGGTGCTGATCGCTGTCGCCTATGGCGCCATGCAGATGGCACGCCCCTTCGTGCTTGGCCAGCCCATGCCGGTCAGCCTCGATCCGGGCGCACTGCCCTATTACCTGTTGCGCACCATTTTGCGCATGTTCGCGGCGCTGGCCGTTTCGCTGCTGTTCGCCTTCGTGTTTGCGGCAGTGGCGGCCAAGTACCGGCTGGCTGAAAAAGTGCTGGTGCCGCTGCTGGACGTACTGCAATCGGTGCCGGTGCTGGGGTTCCAGGCGATCGCGATTGCGCCGTTCATCGCCCTGTTCCCCGGTAGCCAGATGGGCGTCGAATGCGCGGCGATCTTTGCAATCTTCACCTCGCAAGCCTGGAATATGGCTTTCAGCCTGTACCAGTCGATGCGCGCCGTGCCGGCCGAGCTGCATGAGGCGAGCCGCATGTTCCGCCTCTCGGCCTGGCAGCGCTTCTGGCGCCTGGAACTGCCGTATGCCATGCCGGGCCTGCTGTGGAACATGATGATGTCGATGTCCGGCGGCTGGTTCTTCCTGGTCGCGGCGGAAGCGATTTCCGTCGCCGGGCAGGACGTCAAGCTGCCAGGCATCGGCGCCTACATCGCGGTCGCGATCGAGGCCGAAAACGGCCGCGCCATCGCCTGGGCCATCGCTGCCATGTTCGTTGGCATCGTCATGTACGATCAGCTCTTCTTCCGCCCTTTGCTGGTGTGGGCGGACAAATTCCGCTTCGAGGAACTGGACGGGGAAGTCGGCCGCCGCTCCTGGTTGCTCGACTGGGTGCGCCGCAGCCGTATCGCCAGCCGTCTGACCGGCAAGGCCTGGAAGCTGATGCGCTCCACCCTGGGCTGGTTCCCCGCCCGTCCGCTCGGCGCCGGCGGTCCAGGCAAGGCCGCGCGCCGCTGGCGCCTGCCGGCACAAACGGCCGATACCCTGCTGCTGGTGCTTGCGGCTTGGGCCAGCTACCGCGTGGCCGCCTTCATCCATACTGAAGTTGGCTGGCGCGAAGCTGCCGGCGTGTTTGGCCTCGGCCTGGCGACGCTGGCGCGTGTCGCTGTGCTCATCACGCTGGCATCCCTGTTCTGGGTGCCGGTCGCCGTGTGGATCGGCCTGCGCCCCCGCTATGCGCAGAAGATCCAGGCGGCGGCGCAGTTCCTGGCCGCGTTTCCGGTCAACCTGTTGTTCCCGGTAGTGGTGTACTCGGTGCTGCACCTGGGCCTCAATCCTGACATCTGGCTCAGCCCCCTGATGGTATTCGGCACCCAGTGGTACATCCTGTTCAACGTCGTCGCCGGTGCACCCACCCTGTCCACCGATTTGCGGCTGGCGGCGGCAAACCTGGGCCTGAAAGGCTGGCTGAAATGGCGCCGCGTCTACCTGCCGGCAGTTTTTCCGAGCTATGTGACGGGTGCCGTCACCGCTTGCGGCGGATCATGGAACGCCAGCATCGTGGCCGAATACGTCACCTGGGGTAAAACCACGCTGGTGGCGCATGGACTGGGAAGCTATGTGAAGCAGATGACCGATGCCGGCGACTTCCCCCGCATCGCCCTCGGCATCGGTGTGATGTGTGTATTTGTAATGGTAATCAACCGCTTCGTTTGGAGCCGTTTGTATCGGGAGCAGGCATGAAAAAAGAAATCCTGGTCGACCTGCAAGGCGTCGGCAAATCCTTCCGCACTGGCGATGGCGCCAGCCGCACCGTGCTCGATGGCGTCGACTTCGCGCTGGCGTCGGGCGAGATCGTGGCGCTGCTCGGCAAGTCGGGTTCGGGTAAATCGACCCTGCTGCGCATTATCGCGGGCCTGGTGCAGGCCGACGCCGGCACCGCCCGGTACCGTGGCGCGCCGCTGGCGGAACCAGTGCCGGGCATCGCCATGGTGTTCCAGTCCTTCGCCCTGTTCCCCTGGCTGACCGTGCAGCAGAACGTTGAATTGGGCCTGGAGGCGCAAGGCGTCGCTGCCGCCGAACGCGCCGCGCGCAGTGAAGCCATGCTCGACCTGATGGGCCTTTCGGGCTTTGAAGGCGCCCTGCCGCGCGAACTTTCGGGCGGCATGCGCCAGCGCGTGGGCATCGCGCGCGCCCTGCTCACCAATCCGGACGTGCTGCTGATGGACGAGGCCTTTTCCGCGCTCGACGTGCTGACCGGCGAAACCCTGCGCGACGACATCCTCGAGCTGTGGGATCACGGACGCATTCCGACGCGCGGCATCCTGGTCGTTTCGCACAATATCGAAGAAGCGGTGATGATGTCGGACCGGATCGTCATTCTCTCCAGCGATCCCGGCCGCATCCGCACCGAAATCCGCATCGACCTGCCGCGCCCGCGCAATCCCGACAGCCCGGCCGTGCGCCAGCTGGTGGACGAAGTGTATGGCCTGATGACCATGCGCGCGCCGGCTGCCGTGCCGGCACGTGAGGCTGGCCTGGACTACCGCCTGCCGGACGCCGACATCGAACGCGTTGAGGCGGTCCTTTCGCTGCTGGCATCGGATGGTTTCAACGGCCGCGCCGACCTGCCGCGCCTGTCCGACGAAAGTGAACTGCCGGACGAAGCCCTGTTCCCGGCCTGCGAAGCATTGTCCCAGCTTGGCCTGGCCACGGTGGAAGGCGGCGACATCGCCATGACGGCGCTCGGCCGCCGCTATGAAGCAGCCGACCACGCTGGCCGCCAAGCCATCTTCGGCCGCCAGTTGCTGGCCCACGTCACGCTGCCGCAGCACATCTACAGCATGCTGCGCGCATCCGCGGACGGTGCGCTGCCGGAAGAACACGTGCTGGCGCCCTTGCTGGAAGCCATCGAACCGGAAGAAGCACGCCGTATCATGCGCACCGCCGTAGAGTGGGGGCGCTATGGAGAGATTTATGAATTCGATTTCCACACGCGCCGCCTGCGCCTGGCCTGACAAGCGCAGCGCTGTGCCCAGGCATACCGCGCCAGCTGGCCCTTGGCATGACTTGGGCGCTTCCGGGGTTGCTATACTAGCGGCATGAAAACCCTGCTTTCCATCGCAGCACTGGCTGCGCTGCTCACTGGCTGTGCCGGCATTGGCGCGCAAACTTTCTATGCCAATCCTGCGGCGGCCAGCACGTTCGGGATGTGCAAGACCCTTGCCACGGGTTCGCCCGACATGGACTTTTCCAACGCCTTACGCATGGTACTGGGCCGTCGTGGCGTGGCGGAAGCATCCTGCCCTGACGTCATCAAAGAGCGCGAGACCTGGGTCACCGTTGGGGTAGCGGCCGGCGTGGTCGCACTGGCAGTCGCGGCCAGCAAACATAACGATGTCAGCATCGGGGTCGGCGGCACTGTCGGGCTGTACGGCGACGACTGGTACTCCTCCGAACCGGCCTACGCGCCGAACACCGACCGTGAATGGGCCTGGGACCGCTACACCGGCGAAAACGGCAGCCAGATCTGGGTCTGCCGCGGCGTCCAGACCGGCGCCCTGACTGATCCATCGCGCTGCCAGGGAAGGCCATTGGCTGACACCGTCTGGCCGGGCCCGGCAGACTGTTCAGATAGTTCCTTCGCGAAACTAGCTATTGTCCCCGCCCGCACGATAGAGGAAGTCTTTCGGCACATACGCTCCGCGCGTGGAGAATGATGGCGTTCTCTTCGAGGGGCTGCGAAATGAAGACAAGAAACTTTCTGATGCTCGCCACCTGCGCAGCATTTTCAACGCTTGCCGCGCCTGCCTTTGCCGGCACTTTCGACGATGGCATGCCGGCACCGTGGCGCTGCACCGGCAAATGCGGCACCCTGGGTGCCAACGGGGTCGTCCGCCTTGCGCCGGGCGGCGGCAGCGCCTACGGCTGGATCTCCAGCTACAACTCCGGCAGCCAGGTCGCGCTGCCCGGCGTTGGTGGCGTGGGCGAAGCAGCGAATGGTTCAATCCTGCGTTCAGTGTCGTTCATGGCCGACACCAACGCAGCACTCGATTTTCGTTTCAATTACGTGACGACCGACGGCGCAGGTTACGCCGATTATGCGTGGGCGCGCCTGCTCGATGCCGACGATAAGCAGGTGGCGCTATTGTTCACCGCCCGCACCAACGAAAATGGCAACGCGATCCCCGGTTTCGACATGCCGCCGCCAGCCGCGACCCTGACACCCTTCCCCGTCGCCGTGGCGCCAGGCCAGACCATGTGGGCGCCGCTCGGCCCCGATTCCGACGAATGCTATGACGCCGGTTGCGGTGCCACTGGCTGGGTGCGGGCACAATACGCCATCGCCAATGCCGGCAAATACCGGCTTGAGTTCGGCGTGACCAATTGGGACGACCAGGACTTCGATTCAGGACTGGCTATCGATGCCTTTACCGTCGGCGGCGCGCCATTGCCCATCCCCGAACCTGGACAATACGCGATGCTGCTGGCGGGCCTGGCCATGTTCAGCGTGCTGAAACGCCTGGCGCGGTGATCCGCATCGGCATCTCGGGCTGGCGATATACTCCGTGGCGCGGCGTGTTTTACCCGCCCGAGCTGCGTATTCGCCCACAAAGGCAACCGCTACATCACGCACATCCGGCACCTGCGTGCCCCCGAACAACCGCTAGCAAACGTTTTCGCCAGCGGCGTCCTCCTGCTGCGCAAAAAACTGGGCCCCTTCCTCTGGCAGTTTCCACCCAATTTCAAATTCGATGAAGACTTGTTCGAGCACTTTCTAAGCGTGCCTGGCGCAGCGCCTACTCGGCTAGGGGGCGCCGCTGGGCGCGATAGATCCCGGATTGGCCCGAGAACATGAAGGCAACCGCACAGGCCAGCGCGGCATAAGGGCCGATTGCCGGGCCGAACAATTCCATCGCCATCACCGTGCAGGCCAGCGGCGTGTTGGCCGCGCCGGCAAACACCGCGACGAAACCAATTGCCGCCAGCAGCGGGAATGGCAGGTGCAGGAGCGGCGCGAGCACATTACCCAGCGTCGCGCCGATGTTGAACAGCGGCGTCACTTCGCCGCCCTTGAAGCCGGAGCCCAGCGAGCCGACGGTAAAAACGAATTTGCCGAGCCAGTCCCACCAGTCCAGCGGCACGCGAAAAGCCTCCACCATCGGCCCGATGCCGAGGCCAAGGTAGCGGTGGAAGTCGATGCCGGCGAAGCTGCCGGCACCGACTGCCAGCGCAATGATCGCGCCGCCAACCAGGGGCCGCAACGGCGCATAGGCAAAGCGCGCCTTGAACCAGGCCGACAAGCCATGCGTGGCTGCGGCAAAAGCACGCCCCACCAGGCCGAACACCACGCCCGCCACAATGATGCCGGCCAGCGCCAGCAGCAGCGGGCCATCCGGCGCGCCCAGTGCGCCAGCCGGGTAATGCGTATGTCCAACGCCCCAGGCGCGCGTGACCTGGTCGGCCAACAGCGCCGCCAGCATGCAGGGATAGATCGCGGTAAAGCGCATGCGCCCCACCACCAGCACCTCCAGGCCGAAGATCGCGCCGGCCAGGGGCGTGCCGAAGACGGAAGCAAAACCGGCGCTGATACCTGCCATCAGGACGGTACGCCGGTCTTCGCGCGGCAGCCGGAATACGTGGGTGAGCTGGTCGGCCAGCGCCCCGCCCATCTGCACCGCGGTGCCCTCGCGGCCGACCGACGCACCGAACAGGTGCGACACCACCGTGCTGCACAGGATCAGTGGCGCAAGGCGCAGCGGCACGACGTTCTTGGGATCGTGGATCTCGTCAATCAGCAGGTTATTGCCCGCTTCAACGCGGCTGCCGACCTGCAGGTAAATCCAGCCCACCGCAAAGCCGGCCAGCGGCAGCAGCCATACCACCCATCGATAAGCCTCGCGCCAGGCGGTGGCGACATCCAGCGCCACCAGGAAGAAAGCGGAAGCGCTGCCCGCCAGCACAGCGACGATGCCGGCCAGCAGGCTCCACTTCCCCAGGTAGCGCAATTGCTTAATGATGGTCGTGCCCCTTCTTGTCACGCGTCACTTCCACCGGCTTGACGCCGGCCGGCGGCACCGCACCAGGCGCAGAAACAGGCGGCGGCACTTCGCCGGTCCATTCGTAAGCCGTGCTTCCCTTTGGCGCCTTGTACCAGCCCGGATCGGTGTAGTCGCCTTTTTTCTGGTCGGGACGCACTTTCATCAGCGTGAACATGCCGCCCATCTCGATATCGCCATATGGGCCGGTACCGGTCATCATCGGCAGCGTATTCTCGGGGATTTCCATTTCCATGCCCCCCATCGACCCGCCCTTGTCGCCCATCACCATATAGCCCGGCACCAGCTTGTTGATCTTCTCGGCCACGCCCTTGTGGTCCACGCCGATCAGGTTCGGCACGTTGTGGCCCATGGCATTCATGGTGTGGTGCGACTTGTGGCAGTGGAAGGCCCAGTCGCCCGGATTGTCGGCAATGAACTCGATGGCGCGCATCTGGCCCACCGCGACATCGGTGGTCACCTCCGGCCAGCGCGCAGTTGGCGGCACCCAGCCGCCGTCGGTACCGGTCACTTCAAACCGGTGGCCGTGAATGTGGATCGGGTGGTTGGTCATGGTCAGGTTGCCGGCGCGGATGCGCACACGGTCGCCCTGGCGCACGACCAGCGGGTCGATGGCGGGGAAGACGCGGCTATTGAATGTCCAGATATTAAAGTCCGTCATCGTATTGACCTTGGGGACCATGCTCCCCGGTTCGATATCGTAGGCGCTGAGCAGGAACACGAAATCACGGTCCACCGCATGCTGGCGCGGGTCTTTCGGGTGAGTGACCCAGAAGCCCATCATGCCCATCGCCATCTGCACCATTTCGTCAGCATGGGGATGGTACATGAAAGTACCGGCATGTCTGGCGACAAATTCGTAGACGAAGGTCTTGCCCGGCTGGATAGCCGGCTGGCTCACGCCCGACACCCCGTCCATCCCGCTTGGCAGGATCTGGCCGTGCCAGTGCACACTGGTGTGCTCCGGCAGCTTGTTGGTGACGAAGATGCGCACGCGGTCGCCCTCCACCACTTCGATGGTCGGTCCCGGACTCTGGCCGTTGTAGCCCCACATCCTGGCGTACATGCCTGGCGCAATTTCGCGCACCACCGGTTCCGCGACCAGGTGGAACTCCTTGACGCCATCTTTCATGCGCCACGGCAGGCTCCAGCCGTTCAAGGTCACGACCGGGTTGTACGGACGGCCATTGGGCGGCATCAGCGGCGGTGCGGTCGAAGCGCTCGATTGCACCGCCGCTTCCGGCAGGCCGGCGGCGCCGGCACGGCTCACCAGGCCTGCTCCGATCAGGGCCGCGGCGCCATTGGCGAGGAAAGACCGGCGCTTGTTGACGGGGCTATTCATTGCTGTACTCCCTTACCGCCAATCGCGGCATCCAGATTGGCATCGGCGATCCAATACTCCTTGAGCGCGGTGATGTAATTGTTGACGGCGGCAGTCTGTTCGCGCGCATCGGCCAGCAGTTCGAATACCGACAGCAACATGCCGTTGTAGCGCAGCAGGGTCTCTTCGGAGATCTTCTGGCGCAGCGGAATCACCACATCGCGGTAATGCCTGGCCAGCTCGTAAGAGGCCTGGTAGTCCTGCTGGCTTTCGCGTGCTTCGCTGCGGGCATTGACCGCTGCGGCGGCCAGCAGGTTGAGCGACTGCATATAGGTTGCTTCCGCGTGCGCCACGCGAGCGCCGCCCCAGTCGAACAACGGCACTTCCACGGAAATTTCGTAACCGTGCGAACGGCGCTCGCCATCGCGCTCGCTGATCCCGCTCAATTCCAGCACGTTGATGAAGCGTGTGGCCTTGGCCAGGCCCAGGGATCTTGCAGTGTGCTCCGACGACAGGCGGGCTGCCTGCACGTCCAGGCGGTCGCGCATGGCGACTGCTTCGGCACCATCCACCTCGCGCGGCTTGGCCGGCAGGTCGGGCAAGCGCTCAGGCAGGCGGTAAGCCGTAGCCTCCCTGCCGGACAGGCCGAGGATGCGGGTCAGCTTCTCGCGGCTGGCGGTTGCGGCCTTGCGCGCGCGCGCCACGTCGGCCATCGCATCGGCGTGGAAAGCTTCCTCCTTGGCCGCATCGTACTTGCTCCAGTTGCCGGCAGCTTGCATGCGCCGCGCCAGCTCACCGCTGGCATCGGCCGCGTCGCTGATTTGCTGGGCGTATTCAACGCCCTGCTGCGCCGCCACTGCCTCGATCCAGGCCAGGCGGGCCTGGTGGGCCATGGAGACCGCGTGACCGGCCAGTTCCAGCTTGACTTGCTCGAAACGCCGGGTTTCGATGCGGCTGGCCAGCGGCAGTGTGAGCAGCTGGATAAAATTCATGCCCAGGGTGCGCTCGATGCCAACCTCGCCGCCGCCATGCGTGCGCTTGAAACTGAAACCGGGATTGGCCAGGCGGCCTGCCTGCACCAGTTCCGCTTCGGCGATGCCGAGGTCCCAGTATCGAGCCTGCAGGCCGCGGTTGTTCAGGAGTGCGGCCTGGACGGCCGCATCGGCGCTAAGCGGCTCGGCAAGGAGCTTCTTTAACTGTTCGTCCAGCGCGCGCCGGTCCTGCTCATTGCGCAGCAGGCGCGTCTCGGCGCCGCTGCGGCTCCTGGTGGCTTGCACCACTGCGCCGAAGCCGCCATCGTTCGAAAACGTGGCGCAACCGGACAGCAGCGCAGCCGCGGCGGCCATTGCCGCCAGCTTGAATGCTTGGTTCATGGTGATCTTTCCAATGCTTGGTCGTCCTGCGCGGGGACGCAGGATAGCGCCAGCGGCCACGGCTGGCATGGATCAGGCAGGGATCGCCCGGGGCGGGCGTTTGGGAAGGGCAAGGTCAACCGGCAGCGGCGGCACGGGATCGGGCAGGTGCAGGCGCTCGGCCAGCGGGGAATGTGATGCCGGTTGCGGCAAGGTATAGGCCAATGCGGCGCCAACGCAGCAATCGCCCATGGCGCTGCCGTGCGCGCTACCGGCGCAATGGTCGCCGCTGTCGCCGGCTTGCTGGGCGGACGCCAGCATCGCCGCATGATCGTGTGACCCGTCCTGCATCGCCCGGGCAGCCGGCTTGTCAGCATTGGCCTGAGCGCACAGCAGCATGCTGGCCGAGGCAAAGCCCTGGAAGGGCAAAGCCACCAGCATCAGCCAAAGCGCAATGAAACGGATCACGGATTTCATGGGCAGCGATATTACCATGACCGCCTTAGAAGCGGCTTATGACCCTGGCATAGGCGCCCCGCCCGAGCGACAGCCTGGTAGCGCCGCTGAACTCCTCGTGGTCCCGGTCCAATGCGTTGCTGGCACCCAGCGCCAGTTCCAGGCCCGCCCTGACCTGCCAGTTGAAGTTGACATCCAGTGCCGTATAGCCGGGCAGCGCGGTAAAACGCAGCGGCCCGACGTGGCGCAAGGTCAGGTCCAGGTCGCGCCCTTCCCCCAGGGTGAATGAGGAGCGAAGTTTCGCCACACGGCGCGGGTCCACATTGCCCCTCACCGAACGGTTGCCGAAATCAAGCTCGCCCGGTTTGAGCGAGAATTCCTCATGCATCAGGGTCAGGCCCGCGCTGAGGCGCCAGTCAGGCGTAGCCTGGACACTTCCCCAAGCCTCCAGCCCGCGCGTTTCGCCTTCCATGCCATTACCGATTTCATAAACCAGCGGCGCCACCGGCTTGATGGTGCGCAGCTTGTCGTACAGGGCGCGATAAGCGGTGAGCGAATAGCTGGCGCGGTTGCCGAACTGCTGGCGCAAACCTATCTCCAGCACCCGGGCCGTCTCGGACTGGAAATTCGGGCCGCCGCTCAGGGTGCCCAAGGGCCCGGCATTGAAATAAATTTCGCGGTCAACGCGCGATGGTGCGCGTACGGTGCGCGACAGGGCCGCCCACCAGGAAGTCTCGGGAGTTGCCTTCCATGCCAGGCGCAAGTTGGGGAGGAATTCCATCCCGGTGTACTGGTTGCGTTCGATACGCAACCCGCCTGTCAGGTTCAACTGCTCGCTGAAGGCGACGGTATCCTGCCCAAACAGGCTGGCCCAATGCATGCTGGCGCGCTCGGGATGGAATGCGGTACCGCTGGTGACCGAAACCCGGTCAAGCGCAAAGCGATATTCAGCGCCCAGCGCCAGCATGTGCCGGCCAAGCGGCGCGAAGTTGTAGAGTGCCTGCAAGTCGGCGACGTCCAGGTTCTCCTTATAGACGCCCACCTGGTTGCGCTCCGTCCGATCGTAGTAAGCCAGCAGGGACAGGCTGGCGCCCCCGTCAAGCTGGCGGGTCCAATGCCCCATCAGGTTGGCGCCGCGCATGGATGCGGCGGGCAAAGGAAGGGCCGACGCCGTCACGAGCTGCCCGGCGCCGATGCGGTACACATCGCCCTGCATCGTAAGCGCATCGCTGCCGCGCAGCCAATCGGCACGGAACCCCGCCTGGGCATTGTGCCAGGCATCGCCCAGCGCCTTGCCGGCCAGGGTTTCACCGTGCGGCATGGCGTAATCCATGCCGTACGCACGCCAGGCACCGTCCTCCATCGCCGCGCCATAGCGGAAAGCCGCGCCGGACTGTTCCTGTCCCCAGCGCAGTTCGGCCATGCCGCCAAGGGTGGATGCCGCCGGCTTGGTGATCACGTTGATCACGCCGTTCACGGCGTTGGTGCCCCACAGCGTGCCGCCCGGACCGCTGACTACTTCGATGCGTTCGATGGCATCCATCGCGACCTGCTGCACGTCCCACGATACGCCGGACAGCAGCGGGGTATACACCGAGCGGCCATCGATCATCACCAATTGCTTGTTGGCGCTGTTGCCGGCAAAGCCGCGCGCGGTGATGATGTAATTGCCGGCAGGAGTCTGCGAGACGTGCAGGTTGGGCGCCATGCGCAACGCTTCGGCCAGGCTGCGCGCGCCGCTGCGCCGGATGTCGTCGGCGCTGATCACGAAGATCGACGCCGGGGCGTCGCCCAGCCTCTCTTCGCGTTTTGAAACGGACACCACACGCACATCGCTCAATTCTTCGAGCGACAGGTTGGCAAAGTTTTCCGGCGTGGCTGCGCCGCCGGCGGCAGCGACGGCCGATAGCGACTGGCTGCAGATACAGCCAGCGGCCAGTCCCCACTTCAGTGAATAGCCTGCTTTGGGCATGGCGGCCTCTCTTTCAGGAAGCACTGTCGAAAATCTTAGCACGGCGGCAGTTTTTCCCGCCACACATATGGCTTTCATCGTAAAACGAATAAGCCTCGCCCGCCATATCAGGATTCTTTATAATAGCTGGGCTTGAATCATCCTACTATCCTGATATGAAGCCAGAGATCCAAGGGTTCTTCGACCCCGTTACATCCACCGTCAGCTACGTGATTTATGAGGCTGACGGCAGCGAATGCGCCATCGTCGATTCAGTACTTGATTACGATCCGAAGGCCGGCCGCACCGCAACGACTGCCGCCGACAAGATCATCGCTTTCGTGCGCGAGCATCGCCTGCACGTCAGCTGGCTGCTGGAAACCCACGCCCACGCCGACCACTTGTCTGCCGCGCCTTACCTGCAAGGCAAGCTGGGTGGCCGCATCGGTATCGGCGCCGGCATCTGCAAGGTGCAGCATGCTTTCTCGGCGATCTTCAACCGCAAAGGCGAGAAGGAAGACGGCTCTCAGTTCGGCCACCTGTTCGGGGCCGACGAAGAATTCATGATCGGCAAGCTGAAGGCGCGCGCACTGCACGTACCGGGCCATACGCCGGCGGATATGGCTTACCAGATTGGCGATGCGGTTTTTGTCGGCGATACGATGTTCATGCCGGACGTGGGCAGCGCGCGCTGCGACTTCCCCGGGGGCTGCGCAGGCGACTTGTACAAGTCGGTGCACCGCCTGCTGTCGCTGCCGCCGGAGACGCGCCTGTTCATGTGCCACGACTATCCGCCGGCCGGCCGCGAGCCGCGCTGGGAAGTCACGGTAGCCGAGCAGCGCGCCGCGAATATCCATATCCGCGACGGCGTCAGCGAAGAAGAATTCGTGGCCATGCGCACCAGGCGCGATGCCACGCTGCAGATGCCGGTACTGATCCTGCCTGCCATCCAGGTCAATCTCAGTGCCGGCCACCTGCCGGAGGCTGAGGATAACGGCGTGCGCTACCTCAAGATCCCCCTCAACGCCCTCTGATTATTTCAAGGGCTCCGGCGAACGTCCGATCGGATCGTCGGTGTTGGCCAGGTACCAGGCCAGCGCCGACATGACGGCCACGTGCTTCTTCATGTTCACCGGATCGACCTTGTCGAAGGTGTCTGCCGGCGTGTGGTGGTAGTTGAAGTAGGCGCTGGTGTCGACGTAAGGCATGAACGACGGAACACCGCCCGCTTCCAGCTGGTGCACGTCTGAACCCGATGCCGAATCGCGGCGGTTGAACACGCCGGCGCCGATCGGCAGCAGCGCATTGCTCACCGGAGCGAAATACTTCTCCGCTTCGCCCCGCACGCTGCCCATGATGCCGAAGGTACGGCCTACGCCGCCGTCGGTCTCAATCGCAGCGAACTGCTTTTCCAGCTTGTCCTTGTGCGCTTCGTAGTAGGTATTGCCGCCCTTCAGGCCGTTCTCTTCGTTGGCCCACGCCACCATGCGGATGGTGCGGCGCGGTTGCAGGCCCAGTTTCTTGATGGTCTCGATCACGCCCATCGAAGTGGTGACGCCGGTACCGTCGTCATGCGCGCCGGTGGCCAGGTCCCAGGAATCCAGGTGGCCGGATACGATGACGACTTCGTCGGACTTGTCGGTGCCAGGCAGGTCGGCGATCACGTTGAAGGTGTCCGCATCCGGCAAGGTTTGCGGAGTCAGGGTCAGCTTCATCCTGACCGGGCCGCGCTTCATCAGGCGGCCGATCAGCATCGCATCTTCCGCCGTCACGGCAGCGGCGGGAATGCGCTGGTCGTCTTTCAGGTTGGTAGCGCCGGTATGCGGCAGGCGGTAATCGGCGCCGCCGACCGAGCGCACCAGCGCGGCCGCCGCGCCCAGTTCGGCCGCCATGCGCGGGCCGTTGCTGCGGTAGCGCGCAGCCTGGCCGTAGGCGTTGCCTGCCAGGCCGCGATCGGCCATGCCCTGGTCGAAGGCCACGTCAAACAGTACGATGGCGCCCTTCACTTCCGCCGCGCGGGCTTTCAATTCATCGAAATCGCGCACCACGACGATGGGCGCCGTCAGGCCCGTTGCCGGGGTAGCACCGGAGCCGCCGAGTGCCGTCAGCACCACGCGCTGGGTGATATTGGCCGGGCGGCCCTTGTAATCCACCAGCTCGCCCTTCTCTTCGCCGCGCACCCAGTGCGGCACCTTCACCGGCTGCAGGGTGACTTTAGCGCCCAGGGCGCGCATGGCGGCAGCCACCTGCTCCACCGCAGCCGCGCCACCGAGGGAGCCGGACAGGCGCGGGCCAACCAGGTCGGTCAAGTCTTCCAGGCGCTGGTAGGAGTAGTCGCTCTGCATCGCAGCATCGCGGATCTTGCCCAAAGTGGCAGCATCATTCGGGCTGGCGGCACTGGCAATGCCGGAGAAGCCTGCGCCCAGCAGGCAGACAAACAGGGCGGAAAATGCGGGCTTGCGGAGGTTCATGCGTTTCCTGTGAGAAGGTTAAGTTTCGCTCGGAACTTGACACAATAGCGCATTTAATAAGATCCTGCTGGGAGGACAACTTAACGATACAAATCTCTCCCCCTGTGGAGTTTGTAAGAATGTGTATATGCACTGGCGCAAGTTTTCGCGGCTCGCTAATCTACATACCAACAGAGATTGAAAGGGGACTTACCATGTTCAACAAACGTTTTGCCGGCCTGATGCTGATGGGCGCAGCCCTGACCGCTTCCTCCGCCGCTTTTGCCGCGGGTGACCGTGACTTCAACACCGCCGCAGGTGCCGTAATCGGCGCCGCGATCGGCAACCACAATGGTGGTACCGGCGGTGCAGTGGTTGGCGGCCTGGTGGGCGCTGCAGTTGGTAATTCCCTGTCCGGCGGCGGCCGCCACAACCGCGGCTACGTCGAGACCCGCGTCTACTCGCAGCCGGCCCCGGTCTACTACGAGCCAGCCCCGGTCTATTACAACCCGCCGCCGCGCGTGTACTACGAACCAGCGCCACGCGTGTATTACGAGCCGGCACCGGTCTACGTCGAACCGCGTCCGGTGTACTACTACCGCGGCCATGGACATGGCCACGGCCACCACGGTCGTTGGTAAGCAGACAAGAACCCGGCAATTGCCGGGTTTTTCATTTGTCAGTTTGCATGTCATTCCGACAGCAAAAACGTTGCGCTTTTGCTCCACAAGGAATACAGGGGTAAAAACACCCTTTATCGAAGGAAAGCCGTGTTGCCAAGCAACGGGGTAAACGCGTAAAGTTGCGTTATCCCTCAAAACGTCTTTCCATGAACAAGTGCTGCCACCCAGACCATCCGCACTGCACCTACTGGGTCATGCCAGGGGAAAGCATGTGCGCCGGCGGCCATGCGCAACCGGCGGCAGAAGCGGAAGGCGGCAGCTTCGAGCTGCTGAACACCATGCGCAGCGCCCGCAGCGGCCCGCCGCCTGTTCCGGTGGCAGGCTACTCGGCGCCGGCACGGGTCTACCCGCAGCTGCACATCAGCGGTTTTGACCCGCGCGCCGCCGGCGGCCGGCAGTCGCTCAAGATGGAATTGCGCGGCATGCCACAGGATTGCGGCCCCACGTTGTCGATCCGCCTGCGTTCTGAACTGATCCCGCACGGTTCGCTGCAGCAGCAGTTCATCCGCTCGGTGCATGGCGACTGGCGGCCCGTGTTCGTGGAATTCTCCTCGCGCGGCAAGGAGCATGGCCAGTACCAGATCCACGCCGAGATCGTCAGCAAGGATGACAACGTCCAGCGCCAGTGGGAATGCACTTTTGTCATCCTGGTGCCGCGTGTCGACGCCAGCCTGAATGAAATCCATCGCACCTTCCTCAGCACCCACAAGAATGTGCGCGTGATGGCCGACGACGCCGCGATCGCCCGCGTTTCCGCCCAGGGCGGCAACACCATGGACATCGACGTCACCGCGCGCAATGCCGGCATCGCCCACCTCGACCTCGGCGCACCGGCGGGCAAGGTCGACGTCGGCTATTCGACCATCGCCTGGGACGAAGACCTGATCGAGATCGAGCAGCCGCGCAGCGGCCCATCGCATCCCCACCCTACCCTGGCCGCAAGCTTCATCAACGCCGCGCCGGAAAACGGCGCCTGCCGCCACATCCGCCTGTTTGCAATGGAAGAGGTCTCGTTCGGCCGCTTCGAGCTGGCCGATCCCGAAGCCGACGTGCTGCTGCACCACTTCAGCGCCGAAGGCCCGGACTGCGCCGGCCTGACGCGCCGCCTGTCCGGCCGCCACGCGCTGATCCGCCGCACCCGCAACGGCTTCGAAATCGAAGACGTGTCGCGCTACGGCCTGCTGCTGGACGGCGTCTGGCCGGGCAAGAACAAGCCGGTGCTGCTGCGCACCGGCATGAAGATTGAAATGAGCGCCAGCATCAAGGGCATCGTGCTGCTGGAAGTCGGCGCCGTGATGCCGCATGGCGTGATCCTGCATCGGATCGACGAGGGCGCGCGCGCCGAATGTTTCGTGCTGCTGGCTGCCGATACCCATCCCGGCTACCCGCTGCCGCGCCATAACGCGCTGCCCAAGGCATCCAGCCTGCCGCTGCTGATGCACCACCAGGGCGGCTTCTGGCATATCGACCAGCTCACCGGCAAGGAAACCGCGCTGGCGCCAACGCCGAAGCAGGAAAAACTGAGCCGCATCCCGGCCCATACCCGCTTCGCCAGCGATCCATACCCGGAGCACTGGATCGTGCGCAGCGGCGCCGCGCACTTGCCGCCAGCAGAAGCGACTACTTAAGTCGCGACGGATGGCCTTTTCGGCAGCGGAATGAATTCCGTCTCGCCGGGAACCCTGGCGAAGCGCTGCGCTTCCCAGTCGTCGGCGGCCTGGACCAGGCGCTCCTTGCTCGACGAAACAAAATTCCAGAACAGGAAGCGCTGGCCATCCAGCGGTTCGCCGCCGATTATGACGAATTGCGCATCCGTGCTCGCCGTGACGCGCTGCGAATTCGATGTATCAAGCAAGGCCATGCTGTGCTGCGGCACAGGCGCGCCGTCAATATCGACCGAGCCGCTGACCGGATAGATGGCCGCTTCCGGCGGCAGGCCGTTCAGGGCCAGTTGCTGGCCTGCCTTCAGGCTGACGTCCAGGTACAGCGTCTGGCTGAAGGTCTTCACCGGCGAAGTGTGGCCGAACGCCGAACCGATCAGCACCCGGACCTTGGCGCCGTCGACCACCATCTCCGGAATTGCCGCCGCCGGCGTATGGGCGAACGAAGGCTCCTCCTCCTCATGCGCCTTCGGCAAGGCGGCCCACAGCTGCAGGCCGTGCGTGCGGTGCGGCACGCCAACCAGGTCTTTCGGGGTGCGCTCCGAATGCACGATGCCGCGGCCGGCCGTCATCCAGTTGATGGCGCCTGGCTCGATGCGCTGCAGCGTGCCCAGGCTGTCGCGGTGCTCCATCGCTCCCTCGAACAGGTAGGTAACGGTAGCCAGGCCGATATGCGGGTGCGGCCGCACGTCATGGTCGGCATCGGCCGGCACGTCGACCGGGCCGAAATGATCGAAAAAGATGAATGGACCTACCGCCTGCTTGACAGCCGCCGGCAAATAGCGGCGCACGACGAAACCGCCGCCCAGGTCTTTTTCATGGCCTTTCAGGAGGTGCGCGATATTCATGGCTTTACCCCAGTCTGGTGGAGATTTCGGTGGTCACGGCCGTCATCAGCTTGTGCACCGGGCACTTCTGCGAGATGGCCAGCAGCTCTTCGCGCTGCTCTTCGCTCAGTTCGCCAGTCAGGTGCAGCGTTGCGGCGAGG
Organism: Duganella sp. Root198D2; assembly: GCF_001428585.1. Lineage (NCBI taxonomy): Bacteria > Pseudomonadati > Pseudomonadota > Betaproteobacteria > Burkholderiales > Oxalobacteraceae > Duganella > Duganella sp. Root198D2. The sequence goes on from NZ_LMIC01000017.1 coordinate 37,669, forward strand.
CGGTACACGCCCTTGCGCTCTTCGCTCGCATCGCGTTCGGTGGTCACCTGTACGTCTTCGACAGGAATGCCCTTGCGGCGGGCATACCAGATCACGGTCAGGGCCTTGCAGGCGCTGATTGCGGCATCGTACAAGTCGTGCGGCGAAGGACCGGCGTCGTTGCCGCCTTCTTCGATCGTGCCATCGACCGAGACAATGTGGTTGCGCACATGCAGGATGCTGCGCATTGGGAGCGACTGGTCGCGGACTACTTTAACGGTCATGGTGGTTTCCTGCTTGTTGGTTTATCCCGCAATTTACACCAACTTGCGTGCTACGCGGAAGCCCACCACATCGTTCGCCAGCAGTGCGGAGTAGCCGTTGCGCAGCGCGGAACGAAGATAGCGCGGCTGGTACAGCCAGGCGCCGCCGCGCAGGATGCGGCGCGCCTGGTCGCCGCCCTGTTCCCATGCGCTGCCATCGATCGGGGCGCCAAGGTAATTGTCGTGCACCGTGTCCTGCGTCCACTCCCAAACATTGCCATGCATGTCGAACAGGCCCCATGGGTTGGGTTGGTAGCTGCCGACGCGCGTGGTGCCGCCGTGGCTGTTGCCTTTGGGACCGTCGTTGTAGGTGAAGTGGCCGTCGTAGTTGGCGTGCTCCGGCGTGATCTCGTCGCCGAAGCTGAAGGCCGTGTGGCTGCCGGCGCGGCAAGCGTATTCCCATTCCGTTTCGCTGGGCAAGCGGTATTCCTGGCCGGTTTTCTCGCTGAGCCACTGCAGGTAAAGCTGCGCATCGTACCAGCTTACGCACACCACAGGATGGCGGTCGTCCTGCGCGAAGCCGGGCTGCTGCCAGTCCACGTCCATCTTCGATTGCCAGCCTGTCGCCTTGACGAAGGCGCGCCACTCGCCCACGGTCACCGGGTAGCGCCCCAGCGCAAACGATTGCCCGATGCCGACCCAGTGCGCCGGCAACTCCTTGTCGAGCCAGGTTTTCTGGGCGCCCGCCTTGACGGCAATCTTGTGCTCATGATCGGATGAACCCATCTGGAAGCGCCCGGTCGGGATCAGCACCAGGTCCGGCCCCACCCCGCTGCCGTCGGCGAACCGGTCGCGCAGCACGCCTTCCGCATCGGCCACCGGGCTGCTGGCGGTAGGCAGCAGCGCCGCCAGTTCCGCCGCCTTGCGCGCAGCCTGCTCCTTGCGGTGGCGCTCCTGCTCGGCGCGATAGGCTGCTTCCGCCTTCAATTGCGCTATCTTGCGCTGGTATTCCTCCTCGGCCTCGCGCGCCTTCAATGCATCGGCATCGCGGCGCGCGATCAATTGCTGGCGCAGGCGCTCCTTGCGCTCTTTCGCTTCCTGCTCGGCCTGTGCCTTGCGCTGCTTTTCCTGTTCGCGGCGCAGTTGCTCCTGGCGGGCCTTTTCCTGCGCCGCGGCCAACGCTTCGGCCTTGCGCCGCGCGGCAAGTTCAACTTCTTTCTGGCGGCGCTCTTCTTCCTCTTCGGCGCGGGCGATCGCGTCGGCCCGCGATCGAAGTTCGCGCGCGGCACGCGCCTCGCGTTCCTGCAGATCCGCCGCTGCCCGCTCGGCCTTGCGCGCAGCTTCGCGCTGGACGGCTTCCTCGGCGTTCGGCGCGGCCGCCTCCCGTAACTCGTCGAGCAGTGCCGCCACCGTTTCCGGCCGCTCGCCGGCGCGATTGGCAAAGCCGCGTTTCAGCACGCCCCATTGCTGCGCGTTAAGCACGCCGGGCCTGGCAGGTTCGAGCAGCGCGGTGTGCTGGTCGAAAGGCAACCGCCCTTCCAGCAACTGGTAGATCATGACCGCGACCGCGTAGACGTCCACCTGCGGGCGCGGCGCGCCCTGGCTGGTGCCCGCCTCCGGCGCGCGATAACCGGCGGTGCCCGCATTTGGCGTGGCCATGCCAAGGTCGGTGCCGGTGGAACGTGCGCGCGACGCGATGCCGAAGTCAAGCAGCTTGATTTCGCCGGCCTTGGTCAGGAACACATTGCCAGGTTTAAGGTCGCGGTGCACCAGGCGGTGCTTGTCCCAGGCATATTGCAGCGCATTGGCCACCGGCCGCAGCATCTGCTCGACCTGGGCCGGCGTCGCCTTGCCCTTTTCCGCCAGCCAGGCATCGAGATCCTGCCCTTCCAGGCACTCCATGATGATGAAGTAGCTGGAAGTGGCCGGGTCCTGCGCCCATTCGTAGACGCGCACGATATTGTCATGCGCCAGGCGGCGCGCCTGGGTCGCTTCTTCGATCAGCAGCTTGGCGTGCGCCGGACTCTGGGTGAGCTGCGGCGGCAGGATCTTCAGCGCGACCACCGCGCTGTGGCCCAGCTCCGCGTGGGTAGCCAGATCGGTGGCTTGCCACACCTGGCCCATGCCGCCCATGCCGATCAGGCGTTCCAGCCGGTAGCGCCGGTTATGCGGACCAATTTCCTGCCCCGCCATCAGGCCAAGCTCAGTCCCTTGGCGCACGATGGTGATGGGTGCCGCCGCCCCTCCCGGCGGCGCGTATTCGGCGTCCAGGATGGCATTCTTGCGGCGGTCGAACTCTTGCAGGCTTAACAGGCCATCTTCGTGCAGGGCACGCAGTTCGCGAATCTTGTCTCGGGCTGTCTGCATCTCTCTCGTGCTTTACCTCGCTAGCGGCGCCCCGCATTCTGGACAGAATTTCGCGTCTCCGCAATCGGTCGGCACCATATGGCCATTCCGGCAACGGCGCCCAGCCGAAACTCCTGCACTGGCTTGCGCCCGCAGCAGGTCCAGCTGGTGCTGGCGTTCCTTGTCGCCCACGGTATCGCGATACGAACGTTCATCCCGCACGTCCTCGCGCGCCAGCCGCAGCGCCTCGGCGGTCGTGATGCTGTTCTCAGCCGCCACCACGCCGGCCAGCGCCTGCAGCTGCTCGGGCGACATCGCGGCCTGCGCCTGCTGGCGCATCAGGCGCGAAAGCGCTTCCGCATTCGGTGTCGCCGCCAACGCAATCTTGCCGGTATCGCTCATGCGGCCGATGGCTTCCAGGCGGTCGATATCAATGCGTGCCAGGTCTGCAGCGTGCTGCTGCTGCGCCATCATGCTGTCGTATTCCACTTTCCAGCGGTTGAAGCGCTCCTCGCGCTCCCCTTCCATTTTCTTCAGCGACTGTTGCCACTGCGCTTCCTGGTCGCGCAGCTTCAGCTCCAGGCGCTGTTCTTCCACGGCCACCTGGTCCAGCATGGCCTGGCGCGCCAGGTTCTGCCCCTGCCGCTGCTGGACCCCGTCCGCCTCGATGGTGCGCAGCAGCTTTTCGTACTGGGCAATCGATTCGGCCGCGGCGCCGCTGCGTTTCAATTCTTCCAGCTTGGCGCTGATTTCGGCCACGTGGACATTCGAGCTGGCATCCTTGGCTTCTTCACCCCGCGCCTGCTCACGCTTGCGCGCCAGGTGCAGCCCCTCTTCCCACTCGGCGATGCGTTCCGCCTCGCGATGACGGGCAGCGTTGGCCAGGGCCAGGCCCTGGAATTTCGCGCGGTGATGTTCGGCTTCGATTTCCTGCTCGCGCTGCTGGGCCTCGATTTCGGCCTTGCGCAGGAGCTGGAGCTGGTTGCGGCGGTGTTCCTCATCCTCGATGGCCAACGCCTGCTGGATGCGGTGCTGTAGCTGCTGCTGGTACAGCTGGTGCGAGAAGCGCTGCCTGGCCAGTGCCCTTTCTTCCAGGCCGGCCTGCTGCGCCAATTCCATCTCGGTGCGCATCTTGATTTGCGCCAGCCGGCGCACCTGGTCCCACTGCGCGGCCTCGCCGGCGTGCAGGGACTTGTGGCGCGCCAGTTCATGCTCCAGGTCGGCCAGCGCCAGGCCGGCACCGTGTTCGAACGCCTGCTTGCGGGACTTGGCCTCGACGATGCGGCCGTACAGATCGATTTCGCGCGCGCGGATGGCCTGCATCTGCTCTTCGGCGTCGGCCTTCAGCTCCGCCCGGCGGAAATCGCTGCGCATTTTCTGCTCCTGGCGGCTGATCGCCTGCCATTCTTCCTCGTTGTAAAGCTGGTCGAGCTGCTTGACGTGCTCCAGCTGCCGCTGGCGCTCGTCGGCAACCAGGAACAGGCTGCCCTCGCGCTCGCGGTTGTCGTCGTATTTATCGTGCCGAAGTGACAAGGTTTCCATCTGCACGGCAGCCAGGCCGAATTCCGCCAGGCGCTGGCCCAGTGCACTGTGCAAGCGTTCGTTGAGCTGTTCGCGCAGCGCGCCGGAACCGGCCATGTCGCGCACCGAGCGGCTGCCCAGGAATTCGGCGGCAAGCTGGCGCATGGACGGCGCCAGCAAATCATGCAGCTGGAGCGTCGTGACGGTGCCCGGCGCGGTCATGAAATGCCGCGCAAAAGCTGGTACATCATTCACCAGCAGGCCCACGGTGAAGTGCGCCGCCAGTTTCAGGAATTCGGCGCTATGCAAGTCGGTGAAATTGAACTCGACCGGCAGCGGTGAGGTGCGGGTGATCAGGATTTCACCCTGCTCGTCGCGCCGCAGCTTGCCCATTCGGGCGAAAAAACCATCCAGCCCATATTCGCCCTGCGGTACTTCGGATACCTGTTCGCCCTGCAGGATGAAAGCGCGCGTCGCCGCCGGGACGTGCAGGGTCCTGGTAAAGATGCCGGAGAGCTGGCGCACGCCAAAAAACACTGCCAGCTCATCGTTAGCCGGGATCCAGCGGTTATCGCGCAACAGGGGCTCGTTGCGCGGCGCGCCCAGCGACAGGCCGCAATGGCTGCAGTAGTCGGAGCTGTCGCCGTTGCGGTGCCCGCATCGCGGGCACTTCACGCCGCCAAAACCAAACATCTTGAACATGTCCCACTCCTTGTCTGACCCTGCGCCTGCTGATTGTAACAGGGGCATCATGCGCCCAATACGCACCTCCTTATCTTGGCACAGCGCCAGCCCATCCATTCGTTCCGTATGAAGGGGGATTTCCCTTCTGTTCGCGTTTCGGCCGCAAAAGCCCCGTTTTTTTGCATTTCGCACCACGTTTTAGACAGCTTGTCGCACGGCGATGGCAACCGCCGGGCGGCCTGGATACAGTGTGCGCATGGAGAGCCCTCAACCGGAGAACGTCATGAAAGCCCTGCGTAATTTCGAAGCCCTGTTCATCGCCATCATCGGCCTGGCCTGCGCCGCCGACTTCGTATACGAAAACCGTACCGCCGAAACCGTGGCCCCTGCAAGCTACGCCAGCAGCGTCCAGGCGGCGCCTGCGGTCCCGGTCGTGGTGGTCGCGGCCAAGCGCATGAGCGAAGCGGAAAAGCAGGCCTCGCTGGCGGAAGAGCGCAAAGCCGCCCAGGGCAGCAAGATCTGAGCAATTGTTACTTGCCTGCTGGATTTGTAATAAACTGAATCAGGCTTTTCCCACTGGCCATGCGCTTGGTATATTGAACTCAGCGCATCACCAAACAGGAGAAATGCCATGTTCAAATCGAAACTCATCGCTGCAGCCGCCCTGGCCCTTGGCACGGTTGCATTAGCACCGACTGCCGCGCTGGCGCAGGTTGATTTCAGCGTCGTGATCGGCAACGCTCCTCCACCACTGCGTTTTGAAAGCGTGCCGCCACAGCGTTACGGCTACGTATGGGCGCCTGGCGTGTGGCGCTGGGACGGCTACCGCCACGTCTGGGTGGCCGGCCACTGGCTGCAGGAACGTCCCGGCTACCGCTACAGCCCCTCGCAATGGGTCCGTGTAGACAACGGCTGGGGATGGCGTGAAGGCGGCTGGGCCGTCTACGACAGCCGCCCGAGCTATGTCCAGGGCCCAAGCTACGGCTACCGCGATTACTACCGCGACAACTACTACCGCGATCACAATCGCGACCGCCGCCGCGACCGCGATCATGACGGCATACCGGACCGTTACGACCGCGACCGCGACAACGACGGCGTGCCAAACCGTTATGACCGTGACCGCGATGGCGACGGCGTACCGAACCGCTACGACCACCGCCCCGACAACCCGCACCGCCGCTAAATGCTGATGGCCGCGTGGCCTCGCAACAGGGATAGCCTGATGCGAGGCCACGCGGCCGTCAGTGCCATAAGAATTTCCACGTATGTCGATAAAACAGGAACGTGCGCAAGCCGAGAAACTCGCGCGCCAGGCCGTCTCCGCCTCCCCTGCCGCATGGCAGGCATGGTTCGATGGTTCGGCTCATCCAAATCCCGGCCGCATCGGCATCGGCGTGCTGTTGTCCGGCCCCGCCGGAGAACGGGTCGAGATCAGCCGCCGTGCGGGCCACGGCAGCAGCGGCGATGCGGAATACCTCGCCCTGATCGCGGCGCTGGAGAAAGCAGTGGAACTCGGCGTACCGGAACTCCTGGTGTACGGCGACAGCCAGGTGGTGGTGCAGGATGTGCTGTGTTCGCCCCCGGCAGGCGCAAAAGCGCTGGAAGAACATCGCGCCCGGGTCGGGCATTTGATGGCGGCACTGGCGCTGGTGAATGTGCGCTGGGTGCCGCGCCACCGGAATGGCGATGCGGACCGCCTGTCGCAACAGGCGATCCACGAAGGTGCTGCTTAACGAACCTTGAACACGCTGACCACGTCGGCCAGGTTGCTTGCCTGGTTCTGCATGGATTCGGCGGCAGCCGCCGCTTCTTCCACCAGTGCGGCATTTTGCTGCGTGACCTGGTCCATCTGGCCAACAGCCTTGTAGACCTCGTCGATGCCCGAGCTCTGCTCGGCGCTGGCAGCGGTGATCTCGCTGATGATGTCCGACACGCGCTGCACGCTGGAGACGATTTCCTCCATGGTGTTACCCGCATCCGACACCAGGCGCGTACCGGCATTGACCTTCTCGACCGAGTCGCCGATCAATTCCTTGATCTCTTTCGCCGCCGCAGCGGAGCGCTGCGCCAGGTTGCGCACTTCCGAGGCCACGACCGCAAAGCCGCGGCCCTGTTCACCGGCGCGCGCCGCTTCCACCGCTGCATTCAGCGCCAGGATATTGGTCTGGAACGCGATGCCATCGATCACTGTGATGATGTCCACGATCTTGCGCGAAGAAGCATCGATCGATTCCATGGTGCCCACCACTTCCGACACCACGCTGCCGCCCTTGCGCGCCACCGAAGCCGCCGCACCAGCCAACTGGTTGGCCTGGCGTGCATTATCGGCGTTCTGCTTGACGGTCGAAGTCAGTTCCTCCATCGAGGAGGCGGTTTCCTCCAGCGACGCCGCCTGCTGCTCGGTACGCGCCGACAAGTCCTGGTTGCCCGCCGCGATCTCGCTGGATGCGATGGTGATTGAATGGGTCCCGTTGCGCACTTCACTGACGATGTTCAGCAAGGACTGGTTCATGTCGCGCAATGCGCCCAGCAACTGGCCGGTTTCGTCGTTGCCGTGCACGCGGATATCGGCGGTCAGGTCGCCGGCCGCCACACGGCGCGCCGCATCAACCGCGCGCGACAGCGGGGTCGTAATGCCCTTGGTGAGCACATAGGCGCACACCGCGCCGAATGCCACCGCAAGCACGGCCAGCACCGTCAACAGGCTGCGGCTGTTGGCCGAAATACTGTCAATTTCTTTACCGATGGTGTCGATCTTCCCGCGCTGCATCGACAGAAGATCCTGCACCAGCGCCTGGTACTGCGCGGCAGCCGGGCGGTAGGTCTTTTCAAAGGTTTCGTTCGCCTGTTCCATCTCGCCATCGGTCTTCAGCTTGGCGACCTTGTCGCGCGAAGCGATATAGGCCTTGCGCTGTTCCATCACGCGATCCCACAAGGCTTTCTCGTCAGCGTCGCTGATCAGCGGCTCGATCTTTTTCTGCAGTTCGGCCGAGGCGGCGGTGGATGCTTTCGATTCCTCGGCAAAGAAGGCGCCCAGCGATGCATCGCTGCTGCGTGCAATCGCCGTAGTGCGGCGGATAGCGCTATCGATCTTCGAATACCAGTCGGAGATCATGCGCTCCTTGGCCAGCGGGGTCTCCATCATATGGCTCGTAGCGCCGGCAACTTGCTGCAGGCGCCACACGCCGATGGCGGCAATCACCATGGACAGGGCGAGTGTAACGGCAAAGCCGAATGCCAGGCGTTTGCCGATACTCAGGTTGCTCAGGAAGTTCATGCCGCCATCTTCTCGATCAGGCCCATGTCAGCGGACGACATCAAGCGTTCAATATCGACCAGGATCAGCATGCGGTCATCAATGGTACCCAGGCCGGTGATGTATTCAGTATCCATCGAACCGCCGATGTCCGGCGCAGCCTTGATCTGTTCCGGCTGCAGGGTCGTGACATCGGAGACTGCATCCACCACAATACCCACGACGCGGGTGCCGATATGCAGGATGATGACCACGGTGAAAGGGCCGTAGGTCGGCTCGCCAAGCTGGAAGCGCACGCGCATGTCGATGATCGGCACGATCAGGCCGCGCAGGTTGATCACGCCCTTCACGTAGTCCGGCGCGCTGGCAATGCGGGTCGGGCTTTCGTAGCTGCGAATCTCGCTGACCTTCTGGATATCAATGCCGTATTCTTCCTGGCCCAGGGTAAAGGCCAGGAACTCGGCAGCTTGGTTGGTGGTTGCAGTCATGATAATTTTTCACTTATGAACGATGACACCATAATGTTACCGTAGACCAATAAAATAATCACCAACAATTTTGCTCTAGAGAAACATACAAGCTTGCGATAAATACATGGCACAATTGCGCAGCTAAAAAAAGGAATCAAGGTTTTATGGATATCACTCTGAGCACTTGGCAGCCGCGCCTGGTCGCGCTGGCCAGCGCGGCGGCGGGCGACGATGGCGCCCACGACACCAATCATTTGCACCGGGTCTGGCGCAACGCCAAACTGCTACTGGAACAGCATCCCGGCGCCGACCGCCTGGTGGTAATGGCCGCCTGCTACCTGCACGACCTGGTCAACCTGCCAAAAAACCACCCCGAGCGTCACCTGGCTTCGCGCCAGGCTGCGGTACTGGCGCGCACCCAGCTGGCCGACGCCGGCTTCCCGGTCGACCGGCTGGATGCGGTGGCCCACGCCATCGAAACCCACAGTTTTTCCGCGGCACTGCCGCCAACCACGCTGGAAGCGCGCATCGTGCAGGACGCCGACCGCCTTGACGCACTGGGTGCCGTCGGTCTGGCACGCATGTTCTATATAGCGGGCCGCATGGGCACCGCGTTGGCCCACCCGGAGGATCCGCTGGCTGTGAACCGCGAACGCAACGACAAGATCTACTCGCTCGATCACATCGAAGTGAAGCTGGCCACCCTTCCCGGCACCATGCAGACCGCCGCCGGCCGCGAACTTGGCGAGCAGCGCCTGCAGGAGCTGCTCGCCTTCCGCGACAGCTTCGTCGCAGAATGGGCGGTGGCAGCATGAGCGAGGCCGCAGCAAGCAGCAAATCAAAAGGCAACCTGAATTTCGTCCTGGTCAGCATCTTCATCGACATGCTGGGCATCGGCATTATCGTGCCCGTGCTGCCGATCCTGGTCGGCCAGTATGTGCAGGACCGCGAGCTGCACGCCCTGTGGTACGGCATCCTTGGCGCCACCTTCGGCCTGCTGCAGTTCATCTTCATGCCGATGCTGGGTGCGATCAGCGACCGCGTCGGCCGTCGCCCGGTGCTGCTGTATTCCATGGCCGGCATGGGCATCAACTTCCTGACCACGGCCTGGGCGCCCAACCTGGCCTGCCTGTTCATCGGCCGCGTGATCGGCGGCATGTCGTCGGCCAGCATGTCGGTGGCATCGGCGTACGCCTCGGACATCTCCACCCATGAAGACCGCGCCAAGAGCTTTGGCAAGATCGGCGCCACCTTCGGCCTGGGCTTCATCTGCGGCCCGATGCTGGGCGGCCTGCTGGGAGACGTCAACCTGCACCTGCCGTTCTACGTCGCGGCGGCACTGTCTTTCGCCAACTTCATTTACGGCTATTTCTTCGTGCCGGAATCGCTGCCGGAAGCGCAGCGCAGCAAATTCAAGCTGGTATCGGTCAACCCGTTCAACTCCCTGGCCAAGCTGGCCAGGCGCCAGGACATCCGCGGCCTGGTGATCACTTTCGCCCTGGTGACCGGCGCGCAAATGATGCTGCAGTCGACCTGGGTGCTCTACACCCACTTCCGCTTCGGCTGGAGCCCGGCGGAAAACGGCGCAGCCCTGTTCTGCGTCGGCCTTACGGCTGCGGTAGTGCAGGCCGGCCTGCTCGGCGTCCTGATCCGCAAATTCGGAGAAGTGCGCCTGTCGCTGCTTGGCCTGACCTCGGGCGCGATCACCTATATGCTGTACGGCCTGGCGACGCAGGGCTGGATGATGTACGTCTTCATCCTGTGCAACCTGCTGGCGTTCGCCGCCGGCCCGGCACTGCAAGGCATCGTATCCAAAGCCACGCCGGCCAACGAACAGGGCGAATTGATGGGATCCCTGCAATCGATCAGCAGCCTTGGCACGGTAATCATGCCCTTGCTCGGCGGCGCCATCCTCGGTACCGTCAGCCACCTGCCGCCAAGCGACTGGCGCATCGGCAGCACTTTCTTCCTTTGCGCGGCAATGCAGGCGGTAGGCATTTACGTCGCGCGGCGCTACTTCCGCCAGCACCATATGGTCGCCACGGCGACTACGGAAACAGGCGCATAATCAGGCTATGACCGTACGCGTGCACAGCTTCTTCCGCCAGTTGCTCGCCGCCCTGCCCCTGGCAGCGGCGGCCCTGCCGTCGCATGCCGACTGCTCGCGCGACATCGCGGTGCCGGTGTCGACCACTGGCGTCAGCGTCATTGTCGACAACGGCACATTTAGCGGAATCTATCCGGAGGTATTCCGCAACCTTGGGCCGCGCGCTGGTTGCCATTTCACCTTCACCTCGGTGCCGCGCGCCCGTCAGGAATTGCTGTTCGAGTCCGGTAAAGCCGACCTGCTGCTGCCCGCGACCCGCACACCGGCGCGCGACGTCAACGGCATTTTCGTGCCCATGGTGGGCCACCGCGCCGTACTGATTTCGCTGCAAAGCCCGCGCCCGCAAATCACCAATGCGCAAGACCTGCTGGACCGGCGCGACCTGCGCGTGGCAATCGTCCGCGGCTACGATTACGGCGATGCGTACCAGGCCATCGTGCGCGAACTGGCACGCCAGGGGCGTTTATTTACCGAAGTAGAGCCAGGCGCAATCGCACGCCTGCTGTACGTTGGTGCGGTGGACCTTACGATCATGGGGCCGACCATACTGGCCGGCGCCATCAACCGTGAGACACGCGTGAATGGCATGCTTGACCGGTTGCGCATGGAGCCGATTCCGGAGCTGCCCTGGCAGCAAACCGGCGTCTATGTCTCCCGCTCCTCCCTGACCCCGGACGACCGCGCTGTGCTGCTTGAATTACTGGAACGCGCCGCCAAGTCGAACGTGGTGATGGAAGGCTTCCAGCGCTACCACCGTCCGGAAATCCTGGCCGAAAGCGTACGGCCCCGCTGATGGCGCCCTCGGTTGTCGCCATCGTCCTGTGCGGCGCGCTGCTGCACGCGGGCTGGAACGCATTGGTCAAGAAAGGCCGCGATCCATTCCTCAGCAGCGTGCTGGTAGCCGGCGGGGCCGGCCTGATCTCGCTGCCGCTGCTGCCATTCCTGGTACAGCCGGCTGCCGCGAGCTGGCCATACGCCCTCGCCTCCACCGTCATCCATTACGCCTACTATGGCTTGCTGGCGGCAGCCTACCGCCACGGCGACATGAGCCACGCCTACCCGCTGATGCGCGGCAGCGCCCCACTGCTGGTAGCCGTCTCCAGCGTGCCCTTGCTGGGCGAGCACCTCAGCACCGCCCAATATGCCGCTGTCGCCTGCATCAGTGGCGGCATCTTCGGCCTCTGGTTCGCCACCCGCACCGCCACGTCCGACGATGCCGGCGCCCATTCCCGCCGCCGCGCAACCGCCTATGCCTTGCTGAACGCCCTGGTCATCGCTGCGTATACGCTGATCGACGGCCTCGGCGCCCGCGCTTCAGCCGCACCAGCCGCCTACGTCATGTGGCTGCACGTGCTCAGCGCCATCGGCCTGATCGCGTGGTGCCTCCTGCGCTGTCCGCGCGAGTTGCGCGACTACGCCCGGCAATACTGGAAGGTCGCCATCCTCGGCGGCGCCGGCACCCTGGGCGCATATGGCCTCGCATTGTGGGCAATGACCGTCGCCCCGCTGGCAGCCGTCGCAGCGCTGCGTGAAACCTCGATCCTGTTTGCAGCGCTGATCGCCAGGTTCTTCCTGGCGGAACGCATAGGCAGCAAGCGCGCCCTCGCGATCGCAGCATTCGCCGCTGGGGCTGTGCTGATGCGGCTTGCGTAGAACTGTTTATCACACATCATGCATACGTCAATTACCAGAATTTCCACCATGGACGTTTAGGCGCTGCCGACATTCCTGCATTGGCCAGTAACGGCTCTATCGTTGTGAATAGGCTCAAGACCGATTCGCCCTCGTCGTCGGCAAGCTGCTTCTGAACCTTATTGAAGGGGAAGACACTAAATCCCCCATTAATCCGGACCGACCAGCCGTACTCGGGATCCTGGATCCACTCGCCCCCGTACGTGTGGCGTATGCACTCGCCCAGGTAGGATCCCAGCGTAGTGGCAAGCTGCCGCTTGACCTCATCCGTTGCTTCGCCTCGCTGCCGGTCGATGAATCCATCGAGCCAGCGAACGCCATCGAGGTCATAGGCGACCTCCACATGCATATTTTCCAGTGCCACTCGTCGAACGAGTTCGGCGTTTGCTTTTATTCGATCTTCCATATCATTCAACGTCCTTCCAGGTATTGTTTTACGCAGTATTCAGCGCGCTTCTGAATCGATGACCAGGATCTCATTTCTTGGCATACTCGCGAATTGCGTTATCGGCCTCCAGGATGAACGCCGCAATGTCAAGCGCTCGATCTCGGGCTCCAATATGAAAAGAGTTAGCCTCGCGTAGCGAGATGGGAAGGGCGGTGGGCGACCAATCAATCCAGATACCGGCTGGCTCTACCAACTGAAGCTTGTCGGCTCCGTACCGGAATGCCAACGAACAATAGCTGCCATGCGGCGCCCCCGGTGCCGATACCACCAGCAATTCGATCTCGCTCCTCCGTTCAGAGAACCAGCGCGCGACGTAGAAAGCGATGCCCCATTTGCCTTCGTAAACGTCACCGCGAACGAGTTCACCGATTTCGCAGGCATCCGCAAAATCGTCTACATACTCGCTCTCGCTCTCTTCAATCCGAAGCATGCCTTACCCAGCTGGCTTAAGCGGGTACAGCTTATCAGCCACATTTTTCAGTTCATGGCCGGGAACCAGTTGATCGGATATCGTCAAGATAGAAAACAGGTTCCTTTTCAGGCCCTCTTCCGAAAGCTCACCTTCTCTTAGCGCAGTTTGCAGCAAATGGAGCGCCATGTCGGCAAGCAGGATCCTTTGCTTTTCGCCCCATCCCGGCTCGCCTTTTTTCGACGGATTCTCCTGATAGGACGATTCGGTCAGGTCGTGCGCGGAGCGTGCCAAAGACAATATCTCCCTTCTGACCGCTTTATCCAGCGTTTGAAATTCAAGTTCTTCTTCCATATGTCCCCTCGTCGTTGAAAGTGATCGATATCTACCATAAGGACCGCAGGTTCAGCGCGACAGCTGTCGGCAGTCATCACAAGGCCCGCGAGGAGAAATGATCTCGCGCACTTTGACGTCATCACCTGGAGCGTTCCTCATCAACGAGGTGTGCAAGAGCATGTACAGCTACCACCGTGCACTCCGCCACTTTACGCCCTCCTTCCATAAATGCGCCGCGAGTACCAAGAGAAATTCGCTCTTGGTGCATCTGCTCATTGTCGAGATTGACGATGAACATCAGCGCGTGCCCCGACATCGGCGCTACGCCTTCCGGCAGGACTTCTCGATCATCCGAAATGAATTCCGGCCAGATCATCCAGATACCATCCCGTTCCGCGTCATCGCCTTCGTATAAGAAGTCCCAACGAGTATGTTGATGAGGCGGGAGCTTGCGACCACCTTCATCAGCGGACAGGAATCGATACTCGACCTCGAACGAAGGGACACGTCCGCTCCTTTCATAATAGGATGCCAAGGGCTTCTCCATCAAACTCCAGGCTTGCTGGGGGTGCCTCGGCCTGGCTGGACAGTCCCTTGAGCCTCGGGCCAATCGATCTCAACGTGGAAGGTGCTAACAATTTCGTCTATGTCCAATTTTGCATAAGTAATTTGCGGAATCGTCGATGTTGTTGGCCAACGCAATAAACCATGACGATCACTGAGCACGCCAGCGAGTGCGACGTCGAGTGTCGAGCAGTTCTCTGGTTAATCAAAAGGCCAGGAATCCGCAATTATGCAAAGTTATTTCCCACCATTCCGGCAAGCTTGTTGAAGAATTCAATCGCAAGATGAATATCATCCTGCGTATCGCCATCCCAGTCTTCGACCGTGGTGAGTTCGATCCTGAGCGCGTTGATCCGGTCCTGGATTTCGGCGAGTTCAGAAGTACCACACAGCATCGCGATCGTCGACAGTTTAGAGGAAGAAATTCGCTCCCTTGGCTCCAACCCTGCCTTCGCTTCAAGTAACAAATTCTGTAAGCGGCTCATTTCGGCTTGGTCCACGATCCTTAAGTTACAAGACTTCGGCCGGGGTGCCGTCCCAGCCTCGCCTATTCCATACCGCCTGTACCCTATTCCAAATCTCATCGCTCATTTGGAATTTCCAGACCCCGCCCAACATCCAGGCGAATCTCGGGTTGGTCTGTGCCTCTTTCTCTACGAGGTCGATAAATGCGGGCCCATGATGTGAAAGCAGGTCTTCCAATGCCCCAGCTGCCATGACTCCCATGTGATGGCCCGAAAACCTTGGGTCATTCGCCGCGAAAAGAATGTATTCCCAGGCCCTTTCAGGATTGTCCCGCGCGTCATCGACAGGCTCCATGAAGGCCCATCCATATTCCTCTTTGACCTGAGGATCGGGCGATTGGGCGGCAAGCCAGCACTCCATAAGATAGCCGACAGGGCGGCCCAATTGCTTCCAGCGGTCGTATGAGTCCATGAAATTCCGAGTCGAATACTGCTTAGCGCATTGCGTCCTCAGTAATGCGGGCGTGCGCATCGGTGACGTGCACCCCATAGGTCTCGATGTCGCTAAGGCATTCGTTCGAATCGACGCCGGGTGTGTGCTCGTCCCTGCGAAGTTCGATGGTCTTGAATTCCGCCCACGGCGCGTACTTCTGCGGCAGGTTCTCACCCGATGGTTGTGCGGTGAAACCGAAGATGCGACCCGGTCCCCTGAAGATGTGTACTTGCATAGCTTGCTCCATAATTTGTGATTCGGTAGTTTGCTGTTCGCAGCATTTGAACGAACCTCCTTTCTAGAGTCCATACAGTGAATCTTAGTCCAACGCCCAGTCACTGCGTGTAGCCGTCCGCAGCCGCCTTCTCCGGGTCCGCAAATATCGCCATAGCGGTGTTCATGCGGCGAAAGCCGAACTTTTCATAGAGCGGCTCCTTTCCTGGAACGGCATACAGGATGATCTTTCGATGTCCCCGGGACAGGTCGACCAGTCTCTGTATGAGTTCCTTCCCAACCCCGGAACCCTGGTAGGACGGGTGAACCACAATGTCGCACAGATAGGAGCAGTCGACGCCGTCAGCGACTGCGCGTCCCGCAGCGATGATTTGTTCACCGTCAAAGGCAACGCAACTAAACATGCTGTTCGAATAAGCAGTCTTAAGCCATTCGCCACTTTCGATTCCGAGGGGTGCGATGCGATAGAGCTCGGACATCTCTTCCCAGTCGAGGTTTCCGGTCGAATCAGTCCAGCGAATTTCCATGAGATCTCCTGGCGCGCCTGTGCGAAATTATTACTTCACTACTACCGGCAACTCAACCGAGCTGCCATGGAACACGCGCTGTGTCGCCTTCTTGTAATCGTCCGGCGCCGCCAGGAAAATGTTCGGCACGAAGGTCTGCGGATTGCGGTCATACAGCGGGAACCAGCTTGACTGCACCTGGATCATCAGGCGATGCCCCGGCAGCACAACGTGGTTCACCGGCGGCAGCGCAAAGTTGAACTGCACCGCCTTGTTTGAAGGGATCGCAGAAGGCTTCTCAAAACTGTCGCGATAGCGCCCGCGGAAGATGTCCATCGACAAGGGCAACTGGTAACCGCCCAGTTTCGGCTGCGACGGCGCTTCGTCGGGGTAGACATCGATCACCTTGACCACCCAGTCCGCATCGTTGCCCGAGGTCGACGCCACCAGGTGCACCTGCGGCGCACCGGACAGCACCAGCGGCTCCTTCAACGGCTCGGAAACATAGCTCAACACGTCGGTACGGTCGCTGACAAAGCGCTGGTCGTGTACCAGCCACGGCTTCCAAACATTCTCGTCCCCCATGCGTACAGGGCGCGGCACGAACGGCACCGGTTTGGCCGGATCAGCCACATACTCGTCGAAGCCCTTGGCGTTGCCCGCCTGCGACCACGACAGCTTGAAGCCATCCTGCAGGTACACCGCCTTCGCCGCCGACGCGCAGCCCGTGGCGCACGACACCGGCCATTGCGCCAATCGCTGCCACTTGTTGCTGCCGGTCTGGTAAGACAACACCGGTGGCGTATCGGCGGCCGGCGCGCCATCGACCAGGTATTGCTTCAGGAACGGCACCATCACGTCGCGGCGGAACTCCAGCGCCGTATCGCCGGTGAATTGCAACGCGCCCAATGCGGAGCCGTCGTAATTGACGCCGCTATGGCGCCATGGTCCAACCGCGAGGAAATTCAGCTTGTTGTCCTTGTCCTGCTTTTCCAGCGCGGCATACGTCACGTAGGTTCCGTAGATATCTTCCTGGTCCCACTGCCCCACTACGTGCATGGTCGGCACGGACAACGGCCGCTTGGCCAGGATGCGGTCCAGCGCCTGCTCCTGCCAGAAGCTGTCGTAGGCGGGATGCTCGAACAGCTTCTTGGTGAAGTTAAGCTTGTCCAGGCCGTATTTGCGCGCCAGCCCGGCCACCGAGCCGGCGCGCAGCACCACATCGTAATCGTCGTAGGCGCCGGTAGCCAGCGGCTCGCCGCGGCCCTTCACCGTATTCTGGCTGGCGATATAGTCCAGCGTATTCACGCGGAAGGCCCCGTTATGGAACCAGTCGTCGCCGCGCCAGCCATCCACCATCGCGCTCATTGGCACCGCGGCTTTTAGTGCAGGATGCGGCTCGGTCAGCGCCATCAGCACGGTAAAGCCCTCGTACGAAGAACCGATCATGCCGACCTTGCCGTTCGTTTCGGGCACATTCTTCACCAGCCAATCGATGGTATCCCAGGCATCGGTAGCGTTGTCGGTCTGGCTGGAATTCAGCGGGCCGCGCACCGGGCGCGTCATCACATACTCGCCTTCCGAACCGTATTTGCCGCGCACGTCCTGGAACACCCGGATGAAATCGCGGCCGAACACTTCATCGCCCTGCGGCAGCGAGGACTGCATATAAGGACTCACATTGCGCCGCGCACGGCCGTCTGCGTTGTACGGAGTACGGGTCAGGATGACCGGAGCCTTGCTGGCGCCTTTCGGCACCACGATCACAGTATGCAGCCGCACGCCGTCGCGCATTGGGATCATCACCACCCGCTTGACGTAATCCGCCTGCTCCTGGGGCGCCTCAAAGCCGGGAACGATGTCCGGCGCCATTGGCGAGGTTTGTGCGCCTGCTTGGGCAGCCAGCAGCAGGGAAATGAGAGTGAGGCAGCTACGCATGGGAACTCCGGGGGCATGAACTCCTGCAATATTACTAGAAAAGTAATGCCAACATGAAAGCTAGTGCGCGCACATACGGCCGCGGCAGGCTCAGCAAAAATGATGCTTACTCAGTAATGGAAGGAGCCAATCATGAAAAAATTGCTCATTGCCACTCTTTTAGCAGGTTCCCTGGGCGGCGGACTAGCCTTCGCGCCTGTCGCGAGCGCCGACGTGGTCGTGGTTCGTGTTGCCCCGCCCGCACCACGCGACGAAGCCGTTCCACCGGCCCGTTCCGGTTTTGTCTGGACGCCGGGCTACTGGCGCTGGAACGGTCATCGGCACGTCTGGGTCAACGGCAAATACGTCCGCGCCCGCCACGGCTACTATTGGCGCGAACCAGCGTGGGCCCAGATGGACAACGGCCGCTGGCGCATGGAACGCGGCCGCTGGGAACGCGGCGACCGTGACCATGACGGCATCCCCAACCGCTATGACCGCGACCGCGACAACGACGGCGTGCCAAACCGGATGGACGACCGCCCGAACAACCCGAACCGCTACTAAGCCAGCGTGAAATGTCCACTTTCGTTCCTGACCCCAAAGTGGACATCTTGACAGGGCCGCGCTGAACTGTAACCATGGCGGGATGAAATTTATCCAATCACATCTGTTCTCCCGCAATTGGTGGCGCCGCTGACATAGCGCGGCCACTGAAAAGTGATGTGATTTTAATATCAACGCCGCCTCGATCAGGTGGCGTTTTTCTTGGCGCAATCGATAGGGGCAAGCAGAAAGAACCCTATGAGCCAGCCAGCATCCAACGCCAAACCGATTATCCTGACCGGCGACCGTCCGACCGGTCCGCTGCACCTCGGCCACTTCGTGGGCAGCCTGCGCAACCGCGTCTCCTACCAGGACGACTACAAGCAGTTCATCATGCTGGCCGACTCGCAAGCGCTGACCGACAATATGGAAGACACCAACAAGGTGCACCGTAATGTGGTGGAAGTGGCGCTGGACTACATGGCTTGCGGCATTGACCCGGCCAAGTCGACCATCCTGATCCAGTCCCAGATCCCGGAACTGGCTGAGCTCACCTTCTATTACCTGAACATGGTCACCGTGGCCCGCCTGGAGCGCAACCCGACCGTGAAGCAGGAAATCGTGCTGCGCGGCTTCGAGCGCGACATCCCGGCCGGCTTCCTGACCTACCCCGCTTCGCAAGCCGCCGATATTTCGGCTTTCAAAGCGACCATCGTCCCGGTCGGCGAAGACCAGATCCCGATGATCGAGCAGACCAACGAGATCGTGCGCAAATTCAATCGCCTGGCCAACAAGGACATCCTGGTCGAGTGCAAGGCCGTGGTGCCGGAAGTGGGCCGCCTGCCGGGCATCGACGGCAAGGCGAAAATGTCCAAATCGCTGGGCAACGTGATCAACCTGGGCGCGACCGCTGCCGAAATCACCGCGGCCGTGAAGCAGGTCTACACTGACCCGCTGCACCTGAAGGTCTCCGATCCGGGCCACCTGGAAGGCAACGTCGCCTTCATCTACCTGGATGCCTTCGATACCGACAAGGCCAGCCTGCAGGAGATGAAAGACCACTACGTGCGTGGCGGCCTGGGCGACTCCATCGTCAAGAAGCGCCTGGAAGCCGTGCTGCAGGACATGCTGGCCCCGATCCGCGCCCGCCGTGAAGAACTGGCCAAGGACAAAGGCTACATCATGCAGGTGCTGAAGGAAGGCACCATGCGCGCACGCGAAGTGGCTGCCCGCACCACCGACGAAGTCAAGGCCGCCCTGGGCCTGAACTACTTCTGATGCTGTTCGCCGCCGCGCTGTATGCAATCGCCAGCGCGGTGTGCTTTATCGCCTACGCGCTCGACAAGTCGGCGGCCCGCCAGGGTCGCCGCCGCACGCCCGAGCGCACCCTGCTCCTGATCGGACTGGCCGGTGGCTGGCCCGGCGCCTTCGCGGCGCAGCAACTGCTGCGCCACAAATCGTCCAAAACCTCTTTCCTCGTCAAGTTCTGGTTCACCGTGGTCCTGAACCTGGCCGTCCTCGTTGCGCTACAAGCCGGATGGATAAGTCTCGGCTGGCTCCCCGTGCTGCCAAAGGGCTGAGCGCTCCAGCGGCCTGAGTGCCGTCGTGCTGTCGATGTGGATCAACGCATCGAACTGCTGCGCGGGGTCCGCAAAAAAGTAATGGCTCATACGCTCCGTATCGGGCCGGTAAATCACCCCGATTGCCCTTTCCAGAAAGCGCTGGCCGGTCCGCGACAAGGCGCTATTGCGGCCCCTCAGTGGCAGCAGGAAGGCAGGCATCCCCACTTCGTGCATCAACCGCTCAACGCTGTCAGGGCGTGACGGCACGATGGATTTCATCTCGGCCGGCCCATCCCAGTCGCTGGCCGCCGTCACGCTTCCCGCATGCGTGGTGAAGCCAAGCAGGAAGCTGTCCTGCGGCCGGTAACGTTCGCGCACCAGCTGGCCCAGGTTCAACTGGCCGTGCTGGCCCATCTCGGTGTGGCGCGCGTCGCCCAGGTGCGAGTTATGCGCCCACACCACGATGCGGGCAGGCCGGCCTATGCTCTGGCCGAGATGTTCGCGCAGGGCTTGCAGCGTTTCCGCCATATGTGAATCGCGCACATTCCACGATTCGTCGCGCCCTTTGAACATGGCGCGGTAATAGACCTCCGCATTGCGGGTCACGCGCGCGTTCTGCTGGGCGTAAAAGAAGTCGTCCGGCACCGTGCCGGTACGCAGGTGCTCGTTGGCGGCGCGGTTCATGTCGACCAGCTGGCGCAGTACTTCGGCCTCGCAATCGGGCTTCATGCCGTAGCTGGTGGCGTGGCCGTAGCGCTGCGGGTCTTCTGCAAAATGGTCGATACAGGCGTAACGCTGGCGCGCGCGGGCCGCAGCATCCGGGTCGGCCCGGTCGAGGTAGTCGATCACCGCGTGCATCGATTGCTGCAGGCTGTACAAGTCCAGGCCGTAGAAGCCGCAGCGGCGCGCCGGACTGGCCACATGGTGGTTGTGCACGCGCAGCCAGTTCACCAGGCCCACGATCTCGTGGTTGCGCCACATCCATTGCGGGAAGCGCTTGAAACCTGACAGCGCCTGGTCGGCGCTCATGTCGTCGCTGCTGTGCTGCACGTAGCGGCTGACGCGCAAGGCATCCGGCCAGTCGGCTTCGACCGCGATGGCGTCGAAGCCCTTATCGACGATCAGCCGTTTGCTGATGTCGGCGCGCAAGCGGTAGAACTCCTGGCTGCCGTGGGTGGCTTCGCCCAGCAGCACCAGCGATGCGTCGCCGATGCAGTCGAGCAGTAAGTCCAGGTCTTCCGCTGTTTCCAGTGGCCGCGCCTCGCGCTGCAACGCGGCGATCAAGGTCTTGTCCATGATTCAGCAAGATATCGCAAGCTGTGCGAAACTGGCGCAGGTTTAAACGAGGAAATATTGCATGTGGACTGGTGTGGTGTGCGGCCTGCTGGCAGGCGCGATGTGGGGCATGGTGTTCATCGTCCCGGAATTGCTGTCGGCCTTTACGCCGCTGGAAATGGCGGTTGGCCGTTATGTCGCTTACGGCGCGATCGCTTTCGTCCTGATGTTGCCACGCCTGCGCAACCTGATCGGCCGGCTGGAGCGCGACGACTATTTCGCACTGGTGCGGCACGCACTGGCGGGCAACCTGGTCTACTACATGTTCCTGGCGCTGGGCGTGAAGCTGGCGGGTGTCGCCCCGACCTCGCTGATTATCGGCGTGCTGCCGATTGCGGTAACGCTGATGGGGCGAAATGACCACGGCGCGGTGCCGCTGCGCCAACTGGCGATGCCCTTGCTGGTGACTGCCGCCGGCATCACCTGCATCAATATCGACGTGTTCCAGCATGCTGCAGCCAGCGGCGTGTCGATGCTCAATACCGTGATCGGTGTCGCGTGCGCGACCGGCGCCCTGCTGTGCTGGAGCTGGTACACGCTCGATAATGCACGCTACCTGAAACGCAATCCGCATTACAGCAGCGCCGAATGGTCAGCGCTGTACGGTCTTTCGACCGGCCTGATCTCACTCGTGGTGGGCGCCATCGCGTTTACTATCTTCCACGGCGACGTGACCGGTGCCGCCGGCGCGGCATCGGGACGGGACTGGACGCTGTTCTGGATCTGCAACAGCCTGCTGGCCCTCGGCGCTTCGGTGATCGGCAATCACTTGTGGAATATCGCCAGCCGCCGCGTGCCGATTACCTTGTCAGGCCAGTTGATCCTGTTCGAGACCCTGTTCGCGCTGATGTACGGCTTCATCTACAAGCAGCAATTCCCGCGCCCACTGGAAATCGCCGCCATCGTGCTGCTGATTGCCGGCGTGACGTGGTCGATGCACGTCCACGCGCAGGAAGAAGAACTCAGTCCGGCTTGACGCCGGGCGCGATACGCTCCGCCACCAGTGCCGCCATTTCCGCAGCCCGGTCCTTCAGGCCCGCCGCTACGCCCTCGGCGTCGGCGGTGCTGCGATTCTGGCTCACCTTCCATTTGCCCACGATCGATGCAATCGGAATCTCGATCCCGACAATCGCCTTCAACAGTCCATCCACGAAATCAGCCGGCGCATCCGACACCGCCCAAGGTTCCGGCAAGCCGCTTTCCTGCATAGCCGTCAGGTCTCCGAGCTGCCGCCTTAGCCAGCCGGCATCTTCCACGGTGCGCGCAATACCGCGCACCTGCACCATAGCGTAATTCCAGGTCGGGACCACCTTATGCGAAACAGCCTTGGACGCATACCAGCTAGGGCTGATATACGCCTCCGGCCCCTGGAACACCACCAGGCATTCGCCGCCGCCCTCAACTAAAGTACGCCAGGCCGGGTTAGCCCGCGCAATATGCGCCCGCAGCACACCCAGTCCCGCCGCCCCCTCTCCGGGATAAAGCGCAAACGGCACCAGGTCCGCAGTCGGTGCGGCGCCGGGAATAAACAGCATCCCGAGCGGATATGCCCGGATCAGCCCATGTTTGACCTCAAGCCGGTCTTCAGCGAAAGCAGTTGGAAGGTACATGCACCCAGTGTAGCGCGGGGCGCCAGAACGCGCATAGGGCCAGCGATGGCCTAATTCAGCAGGCCATGTTCAACCATCACATCCTGCACCAGTTCCAGCCGCAGCACCGGATTCTCCTGCGCCAGTAATAGCTGCTTCTGTGCCAGCGTCAGGCGCAGCAATTCGCACCAGCGATTCGCCACCCAGCCCGCCTCCTGCAGGCGATAAGGCGCCTGCATCGGCATCTGCCCCGCTGGAATGCCACGTTCCTGCAAGGTCTGGATCAGGATGCCAAGGCTGTCCGCCACGTCCTGCTGGTCGGAAGGAACCGGCACCGTCATGTCGCCATCGATTGGCGACACGTCCGCCATCCACAAGCCATGCTTGAGCTGCTCGGCGGAGACGATGCGGAAGCGCTGCTGTCCGCTGCAGCGCACTTGCATCAGGCCAGGCAAGATCGCCTTCCATTCCTCGATATGCGCCATGGTACCCACGGCGCACAGGGTTTCGTGCTGGTCCGGCTTGCGCACTTCATCGCCCTGCACCAGCGCGACGACGCCAAAATCTTCCTTATGCTCGATGCAACGCTTCACCATATCGAGGTAGCGCACCTCGAAGATTTGCAACGGCAGGTACCCGTCCGGATACAGCACCGTTTGCAACGGGAATAAGGGAATCGCGGACATACTTCATCATCGCACGTTTCGATAGACGGTGCCGCCTTTCATTACAAAGGCAACACGGTACAGGGCCGCTATGTCGGCCGTCGGATCGCCCTCCACCGCCACCAGGTCGGCCTGGTATCCTGGTTTAACCTGGCCCAGCGAACCGGCGCGATCCAGCACCGCCGCGTTGACCACCGTCGCTGCTCGCAACGCCTCGGTCGGCGTCATGCCAAGTTTGACCAGCCATTCCGCCTCGCGAGCGCTGCCGCCGTGGGCAAACACGCCAACATCGCTGCCCAGTCCAATCGTCACACCTGCCTTGCGCGCAAGCTGGAAAGCCCTGGCTGCAGCCTGCATGGAAGGGGCCGGCGTCCCGCCCCGCACGTGCTTCTGGAAGTACTCGCTGGTCGCCTCCGGCGCCGCCAAGGTAGGGAAATAGGCAACCTTTCGTTCTGCCATCAGCTTGAAGGTGGCCTCGCTGCCGCCGTAGCCATGTTCGATGGTGTCCACGCCTGCCAGCACCGCGCGGCGCATGCCCTCATCCGTCGCCGCATGGGCCGCGACACGCCGCCCGGAGCCATGGGCTGCCGCTACCAGCGCGTCCAGTTCCTGCTGGCTGAACGTGGCATGCGCCGAACCATCCGGCCCGGTGCGGTAATCTGCATAAACCTTGATCCAGTCGGCCCCGCGCGCAGACTGCTCGCGTACCGCCTTCACCACTTCATCCACCCCGGTGGCCTCCTGCGCGCCGACCGGCAGCGTCATGTCCGGCCGATAGGATTTGGCATTCGGCCCATAGCTGCTGCTGGCCACGATCGCCAGCGTGGCCACAAACAGGCGCGGGCCAGGCAGCACGCCCTCCTCGATCGCTCGCTTGACCGACACGTCGGCATAGCCCGCGCCTTCCGAACCGAGGTCGCGCAAGGTCGTGAAGCCCGATTGAAGCTGCGCCTGCACATGCCGCGCGGCCAAAAGCACGCGGTAGGCTTCCGGCTCCTTCAGCACCTGGTCATCCCAGCTGGTCTCGTTATAGGGATGCAGCAGCACGTGCGAGTGCAGGTCCATCAGCCCGGGGAGCAGCGTCTTGCCCGGCAACGCGATGCGCTCCGCGTCTGCGGGAACGTCTACGCCGGCCATCGGTCCGGCGGCGGCCACCTTGCCATCGACCACCAGCACAGACCAGCCGCTGTGTGGCGCGCCTTCGCCGGTCCAGACCCGCTCCGGCAATAGCAACACGGGTTTGGCCGCCATCACGGATGAGGTAAAGGAAAGCAGGAATGCCGCCAGCAGCGGCCGCAAAACTAGTCTCGGCATATTCTCCACGTATAAAAGAAAAGGGGCGGATATTAATCCGCCCCTCTCGCCGCAAACGGCTTATTTAATCAGGAAGTCTTCCTTCTTCTTGCCTTCCAGCCATTTCGGTGCACGGCCACGGCCAGTCCACTGGGAACCCGATACCGGATCCTGGTATTTCATTGGCACGCGGGCACGCGGCTTGACTGGTTTATTGCTCTTTGCCGCTGGACCGAGATCAGCCGCAGACAGCTCATATTCACGCATGATGGACCAGATCTGCTCTTTTGCCTTTTGCACTTCGGCTTTGCGGGCGTCAGCAGCGAGGTTTTGCAATTCGGCAATTTTTGCCTGGTATTCTTGGTAAGTGGTCATCTTTCTTTACCCTAAGTGTATGAAAAATCGAAGTGTGACAATGTGTGAGATTTCTTCCCTGCAATGTACCATAGTCGCGTTGATTTTATCTACATAATTTAACCATATTAAAAAAAAAGCGCCACACATTTGACGTGTGGCGCCTTTATTTCATTTCTATTAAATCCCGGTTTAAGGGGAGTATTTACTTTCAGAAGCGCGTCTCAAGTTGTACGCGTATATTACGCACACCGAAACTTGTCGACTCCGAGGTAAGCGAGCCATTATCCGTATTGAAGATAGTCTTCGAACGGAAATCCTGTTTCAGCAAATTCCAGGCGGAGAATCGCAACTGGGTCTTAGTATCCAGTTTCCAGGCCAGGTAGGCATCCAGTTGGCGCGCCACCGTTGCCCAGCTATATCGGTTCACGTCCATGCGAACTTCCCCGTTGCTGCGCAAGTTAAAACTGCCGCCCATGCTCCAGGTGCCGTCCGGGGTTTTGTAATCGAGCCCGAAGACGGCCGTCAGCGGCACTTGCTGGTCCAGCGTATTGTGCGGCCCCGGCACCGAATCTACACGCGACCAATTGCGGCTTACGCTGGCGCGCACGTCGAGAGCCGGCGCGTTATCCATCACCGCCTTCATCGGGAATTTCAATTCCACGTCCACGCTACGCACGTCGGCACGGCCATTGTTCGTCATCGTCGAAACCCAGCGGCCGCCATCATCAAGGAAAACGCTGCGGCGCGTGAGATTGCCGATGCGGCGGGCGGCGGCAGCCACGCTGAACAGCGCGCCCTCGCCCCAGTAATGCTCATACGATGCGTCGATACCCGTCGCCAGCTCCGGTTTCAGCTTGGGGTTGCCGATCCAGTCGGGCTCGATCTGGCTGTTATTCGTGGACGTAAAGCGGCGGCCGGAAAGCGTTGACGCCTGCGGCGCCTTATAAGTACGGGTCAGCGCAGCTCGCAACTGGTCCTTGCCGTTGGGGAGCTTGTATAGCGTTTGTGCCAGCGGGCTCCAGACACTGCTGCGATTGCTGACCGGATCGAAACCCACGCCAGAACTTCGCGTATGTATGCCCTCCCATCGCAAGCCCGCATACAGCGACCAGGCCTTGCTGATATTCCATTCGTCCTGCGCATAGGCGGCGACGCGGCGCAGCTTGGCTTGGTAGCCCTCATTCTTGTCGTCGCGCGCACCGCTGGCGATGAACAGGTCGCGCTGGTTGCGCCAGTCATCGCGGTCGGTGTAGCCGGCATCCCAGCCAGCCGCCAGCGAATGGTCGGCGCCAACCGGCGTCGAATATTTGCCGGTGCTGCTGACGCCCCACTCCCGCACACCGCTGAAAACGTCATGCTGCAAATTGAGCGCGCCGTCGTGCGCATCGGACTCGTACCACCTGCCGTTGGAACGCATGCGGTTGCCGCCTATCTTGGCGTCCAGTTTGGCCCCTTCGCCAAACTTGTGCACCCAGTTCAGGTCCGTGCGTGCGAACAGGTTCTTGTTTTCGTTCTTGATATGCACCGCATCGAAAAACGGCGCAGCACCAACGTCAACGTTGTAGCTGCGATCAATCGCGCTCTTGAAAATATTGCGGTTGATGAAGGACTGAGAGGTCAGCGTGTCGCCATTCTCCAGGTTCCAGTTCAAGCGCGGCGACAACTCCAGCCCGCGCGCATGGCCGCGGTCATATGTGAGCATGCGGCGGTCCAGCAGCGGCGTGCCGGTCAGGTCATTCAACTCTTCGTCGGTAGTGCCGTAGCGGTCAAATTCATAGCGTCCTCCGCCCAAATTCAGCGAATAGGAGAAATTACCGTCTTTATCCGACAGGATCAGGTTCCCGTTCGGATTGGTCGCCTCCTTGCTGTGGCTCACTCCGAACTTCAGCTCGCGCTGCGCCGTCTTGACCGCCTTCTTCAACACGATATTGATGGTGCCCGCGATCGACTGCGTGCTGAATTCCGCGCTGGCTGCGCGAATCACCTCGATGCGCTCGATACTGTCCGGCGCCAGGGTCTCGATGTTGAAGCCCGGCGGCACCCGTTCGCCATTCAGCAGGATCTGCGTATAGCCGCTGCCAAGGCCGCGCATGCGGATATCCCGGCCGCCGGCACCAACCGACACACCCGGCACGCGCTTCAGCGCATCGCCGATCGAAGTGTCGCCATAGCGTTTCAGTTCATCGCTGCTGACAATGATCTTGCTGGCGGTGTCGTCTTTTCGGGGGTTATAGCTTTCGGCCGCGCCCTTGATTTCGACTTTCTGGACGGGTTCCTGCTTTTGGTCCTGCGCCATAGCCTGGGAGGCGGCGAGGACGGCGGCTGCTGCGAGTGTGAGGCGAATCATTATTGCCAAAAATGTAAATAATTCTTGGCCGCAACTGTACCCTATGGTGCAAACGGTAGCAAGGATATAATTCGGGATCATCAAATCTTTGGAATGCCGACCGTGTCCCGACTTGCCGTACTTCCGCAATACCTGCTCCCGAAAAGTGCCCTGACCAATTTCGCCGGCCGCGTGGCGGGCGCCAAAGCGGGCGACAAGACCACTCGCCTGATCCGCTGGTTCGTCACCAAGTACGACGTCAACATGGACGAAGCGGCCAATTCGGACATCGCCAGCTACCACAGCTTCAATGAATTCTTCACCCGCGCACTGAAGCCGGGCGCCCGCCCGCTGGCCAAGGCAGATTTCGTTTGCCCGGTCGACGGCCGCATTTCCCAGTTCGGCGCAATTGAAGGCGACCAGATTTTCCAGGCCAAGGGCCACAAGTTCAGCACCACCGCCCTGGTCGGCGGCGACGCCGCCCTCGCCAAGCACTTCGAGCACGGCAGCTTCGCCAACCTGTACCTGAGCCCACGCGACTACCACCGCATCCACATGCCATGCAATGCCTCGTTGAAGCGCATGATCTACGTGCCGGGCGAACTGTTCTCCGTCAACCCGACCACTGCGCGCGGCGTGCCGGGCCTGTTCGCGCGCAACGAGCGCGTTGTGTGCGAGTTCGACACCGCCTTCGGCCCATTCGTGATGGTGCTGGTTGGTGCCACTATCGTCGGCAGCATGGCCACGACCTGGCACGGCCTGGTGAACCCGCCGCGCCTGCCGAAAGTCACCGAGTGGACTTACAAAAAGAACGAGTTCGTGTTCAAAAAGGGCGAAGAAATGGGCCGCTTCCTGCTCGGCTCCACTGTCGTCATGCTGTTCCCGAAAGACACCTTGCACTTCAACGATCAGTGGCAACCTGCCGGTCCAGTCCGCCTGGGCGAGCTGATGGCCAATCTCAAGTAATCCTTATGGCGCTTGATGCGCCGCAAATATGCACAGCCTCCCTTTGGTCTAAACTGGCCAGAAGGAGGCGCTATGACAACCAGCGATAAAGAATACTTCGATGCCCGTTTTAACGGGCTCGACAACAAGGTCGACAGCACCGTTGGCGAAACCCGAATGGCGCTTGAAGCAAAAATCGATTCTCGTTTTAACGAATTGCGCGCCGAGCTGCACAAAACAACGGCTGATACGGTGAAATGGTGCGCGGGCATCGTAGCCACGGCACTTTTGCTTTACACGACCTTAGTCGCCTTCTTGATGAACAACGCCTTGCCGCGTTCAGCTCAGGCAACTGCAGCTCCGGCACCGACAGTCATCGTTGTTCCACAAACGCCCCCAAACGCTCGATGACTTTAGGAAAACACCTCATCCTCGGCCAACGCGTAATCGCCTGCCTCTACGACATCGGGTAACGCCAGGGAAGGCGCTCCGGCGGGCTTCATCAGGCGCAATCGCATAGAACTGAGCAAAAACCTGATATGTCGCATGCGATTCACAGGGCACTTGCTGCAACGAGCTGCGTCGCGAAGTCACTATTCATCGCCGTCCTTGAAGTTTGCCCCTCAAGCATATCAAGGAATGCGCGGGTCTTGGCCGCCATCAGGCGCCGGCCGGGGGCTGGTCGGCGCCACCATCGTCGGCAGCATGGCCACGACCTGAAATGGCCTGGTGAACCCATCGCGCCTGCCGAAAGTCACCGAGTGGACATACAAGAAGAACGAGTTCGTGTTCAAGAAGGGCGAAGAAATGGGCCGCTTCCTACTGGGTTCCACCGTCGTCATGCTGTTCCCGAAAGACACCCTGCATTTCAACGACCAATGGCAAACTGCCGGTCCAGTGCGTCTGGGGTGAACTGATGGCCAACTTGAAGTAAGCCTTTTTCGCTCGCAAGATGGCAATATAGCAATAAATATTTCGTGAGTTCAAGCCAAATACTTGTTAAACTGTCGCCCTGTTTGCATTTCATTTAACTTCCTCTTCACGAAATCCATGAAACTGAAGGCCCTGTTCGCATCGGCTCTGCTCGGCTTTGCCGCCTGCGCAAATGCGTCTGTAATGACGTTCGATAATGTCCCGGTGACGGACGGCGTCAGCCTGCCCGGGTTCAACACCGCGGGCTTTCAGTTCAGCGATAGCGCAAGCGTGATTGATGTATCCCCCGGAAGCCCGTTTGGCGAAGGCACCAACGGCGGCCACAGTGGCATGTACGCTACCCTCAACGATTTCGTTCCCGGCGGCACCCTGGTGATGAATCGCGTCGGCGGTGGTTTGATGTCCGTCGCCAACCTGTGGATCCACGGCTGGCTTGGCTCCGCGGACGACTTGCTCATCGAAGGCTATCGCGACGATGTCATCGTACAGACAGCCAACTACAGCTTCAGCGACAGCTGGGAGCTCCTGGCACTGAATTTCAACAACATCGACACGCTGACGCTTTCCAGCTTCAGCCTGTTCCTCGTTGACGACCTCAATGCCACACCAAGGGATGCAACGCCACCAGGCACCGTGCCCGAGCCAACTACTCTGTTGCTGTTCGTGGCCGCACTCGCAGCCCTGGCCTTCGCGCGCAAGCGCCGCGCTTGATCAGCGGACCTCTTGGCCCGGCACTTGGGCCAGCGGCTTCGGGCGGAATCCCTCAGCACATCGATTTGCCTTGGACATGTACACGTAGCTGACGTGGGCTACGGCTTGCTCGTTCGCCCCTTCGGCCGCCAATCGCTTTCGCTAGCACCTTCTTCCCGTGGCTTGTCAAGAAGGCTGGTCGACATCCTTGCCAATCAGGCTACTGTTCGCCCAGGCCCCTTGCCCTAACCTCTTCCATAACCATACTCATGTGATGTCCTTTCAGTATTATCACCTGAGCAGGAATTCACAGGGTCATTACAGGCGCGACATCAACCCTGATCTGAACCGACTGAACGCGGTCGTTCCGTACCAGGGCTGGAACGGGCTTCTGAAAGGATTCGTGCCGCTGCATTAGCCAGCAACCATGTGGCGGTCTGTTGAACATGGCGAACGACAGGTGTTCAGGCTCGCGCACGCCTGCTGGCCTGGAATTGCTGAAATAGCAGGCACATTGAGTTGGCCGGGCAGACAGTTTGCTGATTAAAGCGGCTCGACGGTCAACGAGTTGTGTCCGACGGCCCGCTTTTGGTTTGAAAAAAGCGGCCCGCAGCCACCTACCCCAATTTCAACTGAACACTGAACGGGCACTGGTGATCGCCGCCAGCAGGCGGTTCTCGGACGTGCGCAGGTTGCGGCGGTCGTAGCTGTAGGACCCGCGCCGCTGTTCAGTAGAGGCTCATGGCCCCTGGCAGCCCGCGAAATCAACGTTTCGTGGGCTGCAAATGAAACGAATTTTTAAAGATCGATTGCCACTTTACGTCGGCAGAACATTTGCATGGACGGGCGGGCAGAATTCTGCTCGATTGATACTGCCGCGTGGAGATACCGCCTGCCGTTAAAAGCGAAAACTGCATTTATGATGTTCACTTTCGATGACCAGTTCGTGCGGAAAAATCTGTACAAACAACTATAGCGAATGAATTTTCTGCTTCAGTACTACATCTGCTTCATGGGCTGGTGGAGCAAGCATCTGCGGCAAGTGCTGCGCCAGAAAGGCTTGCTCGCCGGCTTCGCCCGAAGCGCGGCGCAGCCACCCAACTTGCACGTTCGCCCGGCACCACCACGCCAAACGCGGCGCAACCGCAAGCCCGACTGGGCGGTCGAACTGGTGCTGGCTTTGCATCGGCACGACCTAAGCATCCGTCAGATCAAGGCTCAGTTTGATCGGCAGGGCGCAGCCCTTGGCCAGTCGATCGTAAGCGTTCAGCCA
Organism: Duganella sp. Root198D2; assembly: GCF_001428585.1. NCBI lineage: Bacteria > Pseudomonadati > Pseudomonadota > Betaproteobacteria > Burkholderiales > Oxalobacteraceae > Duganella > Duganella sp. Root198D2. The sequence continues at coordinate 68,875 of NZ_LMIC01000017.1, forward strand.
GTCCACCTGTGAAAGCGTGATTGGCAAAGCCATACTCCGATTTTTCCTTTGGAGATGGGGATGTCAAACACTGAACGGGAGTTGCTGTGGAGGGAGCGCGTAGCGCGCTGGCACAAGAGCGGCATGTCGCAGCGAGCATTCGCGCTGGCGGAAGGTTACCCGGTGCGCCAGGTGGGGTATTGGGTTCGCCGCTTAAGCATTGAGGCGCCGAAAGCTTCGGTGATGCCGGTGGTGGTCAAGCAAGCGCCTGTTGCGCCAGCATTGCTAGTGCGAGGCCCGCAAGGCTGGTCTATCGAATTACCTGCAGGTACGCCGGCAGGATGGGTGGCCGAGTTGATGCGCAGCCTGTAATGCAGCTGCAGGCAAATTCGGTCTGGCTGGCGACGCCGCCCGTCGACATCCGCGCCGGCATTGACCGCCTGTCGCTGTATGTACAGCAGGCATTGGGCAAGGCCCCCTGCGACGGCACGGCCTACGTGTTCAGCAACCGCCGCCAAACGCGCCTGAAGGTGGTGTGCTGGATGGCAACGGCGTGTGGATGTGGGTTCGTCGCCTGCATCGTGGCCAGTTCGTCTGGCCGCAAGCCGGTGACACAGCGTGGGAATTGACCGGTGAACAATGGCAATGGTTGGTGGCGGGTGTGGATTGGCAGCGCCTGTCGGCGCCACCGCCGGCGGCATGGAAATTGTGACCAAACCCTGTTACCCGGGCAGCCATTCTGTTAACATCGCCGGATGGATTTGCTCGACGAACTGGCCCGTTCCAATGCTGACCCTGCGCTGCTTGCGCAGCTGCAGGCAATGCTGGCTCAGAAGGACAAGCAAATCGCGGAGCGGGATGCGCAGATTGCACAGCAAAGCGGGCGGCTTACCGAAACTGGCGTCCGGCTTGTTGAGCAGGATGCCAAGCTGCAGGCTTTGCAGGTTCAGCAGAGCGAAATGCTCGCGGCGGCGAAAAACAAGGATGTAAAAATCCAGGCGCTGACGCTGGAACTGGCACACATGAGGCGCATCAAATTCGGCAAGGCCAGCGAAGCATACAGCGGCGATCAGCTTGAGTTGTTTGACGAGACCATGGCCACCGACTTGGCGGCGCTGGAAGCGGAACTGGACGAACTGCGGGGCAAGCGCGAGCGCAAACCACGTAGTGGCGCCGGTCGCCAACCGCTGCCGCCTGAACTGCCGCGCATCGAGCACCGCCACGCACCAGCGTCTTGCCAGTGCGAGGCATGTGGCCGTGAACTGGTCAAGATCGGCGAAGATATCAGCGAGCAGCTCGATGTTGAACCGGCGCGCTTCTTCGTACATCGCCATATCCGTCCACAGTACGCTTGCCGTGGCTGCGAAACGGTGACCGCAGCTCCAATCCCGCCGGCGGTGATCGACGGCGGCATGGCAGCTCCGGGTCTGCTGGCGTGGGTGGCGGTCAGCAAGTTCGTTGACCACTTGCCTTTGTACCGGGTGGAACAGATTGCGGCCCGCCAGCACGTGCCACTGCCGCGTTCCACGCAGTCTGAATGGATTGGCAAAGTGGGCGTGGCGGTGCAGCCGCTGTGCGACCGATTGGCGCAGTTGCTGCGCCAGCGCCCGTGCCTGCATGCCGATGAAACGCCGGTCCGTCAGCTCGACCCTGGCCAGGGGAAAACCAAACAAGCCTATTTGTGGGCCTATCGCTCCAACAGCCTTGATGAGGGCCCACCCATCATCGTCTTCGATTACCAGACCGGGCGCGCTGGCGCCCATGCCCGCGCCTTCCTGGAAGGATGGCGTGGCCACCTCATGGTCGACGACTATGCCGGCTATAAATCGCTATTCTCCGATGGCGTGACCGAGCTCGCTTGCCTGGCGCACGTGCGCAGGAAATTCTTTGAGCTGCACGCCGCCAATGGCAGCCCAGTTGCCGCCGAAGCGCTGCAGCGCATTGGCATCTTGTATGCCATCGAACGACAGGCAGCTCACCTTCCGCCGAAGGCACGGCTGCAATTGCGCCAGACGAAGGCCGCACCGGCGCTAGCCGACATGCATACCTGGCTGCTGGCGATGCAAAAGGCGGTGGCGCCGGGCAGTGGCACCGGCAAGGCAATTGAGCATGCGCTCAAACGCTGGCCTGCATTGGTACGCTACGCGGAATCTGGCACCTTCCCGATTGATAACAACGCCGTCGAGAACGCGATCCGCCCGATTGCCATTGGCAAAAAGAACTGGCTCTTCGCTGGGTCAGAGCGCGCCGGCCGACGCGCTGCTGCTATCCAAACCTTGCTCGGCACCGCCAAACTCAATGGCCTCGATCCGCTGCGTTGGCTGGCCAGCGTGTTGGAACGTAAGCGTGCAGTCGTTCCACCTGTGAAAGCGTGATTTGCAAAGCCATACTCTGATTTTTACTTTGGAGATGGGGATGTCAAACACTGAACGGGAAT
>NZ_LMIC01000018.1:0-69528 GCF_001428585.1 Duganella sp. Root198D2
GGGGTTAGTGGGTTTGGTCGCACAAACACAATAACTCTTCCTTACTGCTCTCTTGCGTTTACAGCTCGGTCATCCCGGTAATCCGCGATGAACCTTTTTTTGTCCACCCCAGGGTGGACATTTTTCCAGTATCATCCCGGCATGAACGCCGACCCATTAGAACTGCAAAAATTCAGCGAACTGGCCCATCACTGGTGGGATCCCACGTCCGAATTCAAACCCCTGCACGAAATCAATCCGCTGCGCCTGGAATGGATCAACGCCCGCGCCCCGCTGGCCGGCAAGAACGTGATCGATATCGGCTGCGGCGGGGGCATCCTGTCCGAATCCATGGCCCGCAAAGGCGCCAAGGTCACCGGCATCGACCTGTCGGAAAAAGCCCTGAAAGTTGCCGACCTGCATAGCCTGGAATCCGGCGTGCCGGTGCGCTACAAACTGATCGCCGCCGAGGCAATGGCAGCCCAGGAGGCCGGCCAGTACGATGTTGTGACCTGCATGGAAATGCTGGAACACGTCCCCGACCCAGGCGCCATCGTGCGCGCGGCAGCCACCCTGGTAAAGCCGGGCGGCCATGTCTTCTTCTCAACCCTGAATCGCAACCCCAAGGCTTACCTGTTCGCGGTGATCGGCGCCGAATACCTGCTGCGCATGCTGCCCAAGGGCACGCACGATTATGAAAAGTTCATCACTCCAGCCGAACTGTCGCAATATGTCCGCACTGCTGGTCTGCAAGTGGATGCCTTGAAGGGCATGGGCTACAATCCGCTCACCAAGGTCTACTCCCTGAACAACGACACCAGCGTTAATTACCTGGTGGCTTGCACCCGCCCAGCATAAAGCCAGGCGGCCCGCGCGCCGCCTGCTTCGAAAGTCTTTCCCTATCATGAGCCTGTTTCCAGCCCCGCGCGCCATCCTGTTTGACCTCGATGGCACCCTGGCCGACACCGCCCCCGACCTGGCCGCCGCCATCAACCTGCTGCGCACCGTGCGCGGGCTGGAGCCGACGCCATACGAGGTGCTGCGCCCGCAGGCATCGCACGGCGCACGCGGCATGATCGGTGTGTCCTTCGGCCTCAAGCCGCAGGATGAAGGCTTTGAGGAATTGCGCGATGGCTTCTTCACCAACTACGAAGCCGCCATGGCAGTGCACAGCAGCCTGTTCGACGGCGTGCATGAACTGCTGGCCGGCATTACCGAAGCAGGCCTGCGCTGGGGCATCGTCACCAACAAACCAGCCCGCTTCACCGACCCGCTGGTAACGCAGATCGGCCTGGAACTGGCGAGCTGCGTTGTCTCCGGCGACACCACCGCGCACGCCAAGCCCCACCCTGCCCCGCTGCTGGAAGCCGCGGCCCGCCTTGGCCTGGCGCCGGAAGAATGCTGGTACGTCGGCGACGACCTGCGCGACATCCAGGCCGGCCACGCCGCCGGCATGCGCACCATAGCCTGCCAATGGGGCTATTGCGGACCAGTCGAACCCGCCGCCTGGGGTGCCGACCACTTGCTCGCCTCGCCAGCCGACCTGCTGGCCCTGATTCGCGCAACCGTACCATCGCCGACACCGTTGGCAGCGTAGAAACTGCGTTATAACTTGCCCAACAGCAATAAGTTTCTATACTATAGTCAGTAGCGAATACTGAAAAAGGCACCTGGAGACTTTATGGACGGGGACGACAACATCGAGGCGGCGCTCCCACCACGCAGCAGTGCGCCGCAGGTTTGGGATGCCTCCGTTGCCGAGAGCCGCTTCTACTGGTACGACCTGCTGGTGAACGACCCGCTGGTGCCCGACTTCCGCGACCCGATCGGCCGCTACCAGCGCCGCATGCAGTTCGCGCTCGACGCGACCATGGAAAAGCAGCTGCTGTTCTTCGTCATCTCGCGCCAGCGCCTGCGCTTCGACATCAAGAAAGGCACCAGCTGGGGCTTCTTCGGCCTGAAGCTGACCGTGCCGCTGCTGGCCGGCACCGACAACCGCAAGGAATCGATCACGCTCGAACTGGAAGTGCCATTCGAAGCCACTTTCAAGAAGCCGATCGTCACCCTGCACGACAAGTACATCACGCTGAACTGGGGCGCGCTGACGGAGTGCTATTCCGCGCACGACCTGCTGCAGAAATTCCCGAACGACCTGAAGTACGAAAGCATGGTGGAGTACGTCGGCATCACGCGCGACACGCAATCCCGCCTGGCCAAAGGCCGCCTCCCTGCCGTCAACCGCATCATGGAAGAGAACGACGGCACGCTCGACACGTTCCTGCTGGTCAAGCGCATGGATGTGAAAGTTGAATCCGCAGTGCAGGACGCACTCGGTGAAGCCTCCACCCGCTCGCATGTGGAAGTCATGGAAGGCGCACTGATCCGCTACTTCGAAGGCGAAAAGCCGGCCCACCATGGCACCATCGAAACCAACACCCGGCGCAACCGCGTGGAGCAGCTGGTCGAGACTTACCAGCTCCAGGGGCTGACCATCGACCTCGGCTTCAAGGAAGCCGACAGCTTCCACGACCTCAAGTCCGCCACTGCCCCGGTCTCGCGCCGCCACCTGGTCGAATTCACCTTCGGCCCCGGCGGCGAAATCCGCGCCAACCGACTTCCCGACGACGCCCGCCCGCTGATTTCGCTCGAAGAGTAACGCTCTCGAAAAGATTCAGGTAAAATACAACTTCCTTCTGTGGGGACGACCTGGTTTCGACGTGGGTTGCAAAGCAGAACAGGGCATACCGAGGGCTGGTTACCTCGTAAATACACCCAGAAACAAACTAACTGCAAACGATAACTCGTACGCACTGGCAGCTTAATCGCTGACCTGCCCGACAACACCTCGCCCTTAGGGTGTGACCGCAAGGTCGTGTTGGGTCATTTATAAGGGATCGGACTTCGAGGGTTCACTTCGAGAAGTCCTAAATCTAAGGTGAATCGCCTGTCCGGAACGTGCACATCCGTGCCGTACAGGTTAAATTAAATGATAGTGCTAAGTATGTAGAACTGTCTGTAGAGTGCTTGCGGACGCGGGTTCGATTCCCGCCGTCTCCACCACTATTTCATTTAAAATCATGAAGTTATGATTTTAATGCTGTCATTGATTGGGGTATTTGGAGGCTGATTTGGCACCGAAATGACAACAAAATGACAACCCTAAAATAGCCGCATTTTGCGGCTATTTTTTTTGCTTTCACGATTCAACATAGGCAGGCGACCGCTTTGCCAGGCAATGGGTAGAGCCCGGCAGTGTTCGCAGTCATTTCGCGTCTGCGTGACGCGCTCAGGATTTGGTCTCGCACCATTGCAAACAGTCTTCCGACGCCCTAGCGCACAAACGCGGATTGGCTTGGTCTTATTAGTCCGCAAAGACCGTCGAAAAAGGGATCGGTAGTCCCTGGCACTGATCGATGCCAGTGGGACCTCGATCAACTCTCACGCAATTTTGCTGCACGTCGTGAATTAACGACGATACGAACAGGACTTTTAGCTCCTCGAACGTATTGAGCAGAGAGTACTCTTTCAATAATCGGATCTGGAATTCCATTAAGAGCCATGAACTGACGGGCTTCTGCGGCACCTGCAAGATATAGCAGGGACAGGCCGTATTGGACTCGATCAGCAGTTACGCGATCCAATCGGCGATAGTTGGTGAGTTTTTCGGACATGGTCACCTCCTTGCTACTTAGAAGTATGACACGCACGAATTTGGTTTGTCGCACCGGTAGACTTGATCGCCCCCGTGACAAGAACTTGCTGGGCGATTAGATCTGAACCACGACAACTTACCACCAAGGTCGTTTTCCCTCGCAGTTTTCGAATTACAGCCCGCAAACCTCAACTGCGTATGCACTTAGATTCGCACGCCCTTCCGGCGTCAGGTTCTTAGCGAAGAAGCAGGCATAGGGCCGGCTAGTGACCTGGTCGACGTAGAGGTAGTCGGTCGGCACGTTGTACGCAATGTCGAACTTCGAAGCCGGCTGTGTTGGTGAGAGGGACTTAAACGCGAGATGCAGTTTCAAGCCGAAGTTCGGATGATGAAAGTCGAAGCATCCCTCCGGATAGGCGCAGTTGCCGTTTTGCGCTGGCAAATGAAGCGGCACGACTGTTTGCAGCGATTGATCAGTCGGCGCCCGCTCATATCGCATCGCGACGGGTGGGTCGTCGGTGGTGATTTCGTTGATCGAGCTGCCTGGCTGATGGAAGTTCGCATAGAGCGCCTCAAACGCAGGCCAACTGTCCGGATGAATGAAGGTCTGCTTGACCTGCTCCTTTTCATACGTGGTTTGCGCTTGCACCGCATACACCGCCCTGACGCGCGACGACTTGGTCTGGTAAGGGAGCTGGGCTTGGTCATCGGCCAGGTTCTTCGACAGCGCATTCATCAGGCCAAGCGTGCCGCGTGATTGGCCGACGATGAAAATATTGCTGCCATCGATGCCGAGCATGCCGGACCTGTGGCGTGCCCACTGGACGGCGCGTGCGATGTCCGTGTTTGGGATATCGAGATTAGGCGACTTGCCATACTCCTGGCTCGCGACCGGGTGGCGGAATTCGATCGACATCAAGGCGAAGCCCAGCGCCAGCGCGGGTGTTACGAGCTTCGGATACAAGTCGCCCTGCTGGGGCAAGTTATCGGTGGCGCCATTCGGATGTGCCCAGATGATCAGCGGCAGCCGTTGCGATGCGGGCAGCGAGGCGGGGCGGTAGAAGTCGAAGCGCTGGTCCAGCGTCACATCGTAAGCGCCGGCCGGCGACTTCTCCTTCCACTCGGTGCCCTCTGCATAGCAGATATCCCTGGCTACCGTGGCCTGGGTTCCTTGAGTTTGGGTATAGCTGGAAAGCTCGGCTTCTGTGCTGATTTTGCGGCAAGGCTCTGCTGCTGTGAGGCCAGCGGCGCTGGCCAGCAGCAGGCCGCTGAACAGGCGCAGGAATGATCGGGAACGTGGCAGGATGTTTTGTCGCATTCTTTGCTCCGGTAGTGGTGTTTGAATGGTAGACAGCCGAAGCACATTATCATTAAAACAATTAATCGATCGCATGGGAGGCGAGATGGAGAAATTCGAAAGCTGTTTTCATATGGGACGCTGCAACAGCAAGGGGTGCAGCTTGCGACGTTCGGGCGCAAGCTCGAAGGCATGGCAGACCAGTTGAATGGCTATAAGCTTGGGCTGCTGGAGATCGATGATCCCGAAGTAATTGCGACCAGCGGCAAGACGCATCATCCGATCATCGCGCGGAGCAGCAGTGCAATGGATGCCGTAGCCGGCTCGATTCTTCTGGTCACGCCAGCGGAACTGCAGCAGGCGGACCGGTACGAGGTGGCCGCGTACAAGCGCCATCGCATCACGCTCGCATCCGGAACTGTTGCGTGGGCCTATGTGGATGCACGATGTGGACTGACGCACAGACCGCGCTCCCGCGCGCGACGTAGCCTATCCGCTGGCTCAAGGAGGCAGCGTGGATCAACGAAGTCACAAGGAACGGCGTCACGACAGCGGTACTGCCGAGCGTTTCGACATGGCAGTGCGCACCGCCCTGGCCTTCGACCAGGGCGCGGCTTATTCCTACCTCGCCATCTGCGGTGTGGAGCACATGCTGATCCGCTCTTTCGCGGAACGTTTCCCGACGCAAGTCAGGTCGGTGGCTTCCCTGCCCTGGCACTCCAGCGACCGCCGCAGCGATTCAATGCAGCGTGCGTTTTAGCGCGCGCCGTCTTTTCATCAAGGCCCGGCGGGTGTCGTAGGTGGTCTGCAGGGTGAGCCAGAACTCCGGCGTGGTGTCGAAATAGCTGGCGAGCTGCTGGGCGGTGGCGGGCGAGATGCTGCGCTCCTGCCGCACAATGCCAGTCAGGTATCCAGGTTCGAGGTGCAGCACGCCGGCCAGCGTGTTCGCAGTCAGCCCCATTGGGTCCATGAACTCTTCCAGCAAGACTTCGCCCGGATGGATCGGGCGCATAGTATTTTCCATAGTCGCCTCCTGTCCTTTGATTCTACTACCGTGCAGCCAGGCGCATTACTGTTGACTTAGAATAGCGACAGAATGAAATGGAAACCTTTCACTGCGACTATCCTCCTCGCTTTCGCTGCCAACAATGTGCTGGCCGCCTGCGGCACGATCCGCTTCGCCTACCCCGACCAGCACCGCCCGCCGTATTGGATGGGCAATGGCGCGACCGTGCCCGAACCTGCTGGCGCCAGCGTGGAGTGGATTCGCGAATTCGCCGCCAGCGGTGGCTGCGCAATTGAACTGGCGCGGCTGCCGGTGATGCGCTTGCGCAGTGCGCTGGTCAGCGGTGCGGTGGACTTTGTCCCGGTCGACATCACGGCCGATGGGCAGCCCGGCATCGTGATCCCGCGCGATGCGCAAGGCAAACCGGACACCAGGCGCGCCACCAGCCTGGTCGTGATGGCTTTTGTGCGCGCCAAGGACGGCTACCCGCGCGACCTCGATCCGGGGGAAATGGTGCGCGGAAAACGGGTTGGCGTGATGTATGGCTCATCCTACGGCGTGCAACTGGAGAAGTCCGGCGCCATCCTCGACCAGGGCGCGCCTACCGTGCCGAGCAATTTCGAAAAGCTCCAGCTTGGCCGCATCGATGCCTTCGTCGTGCCGATGATCGCCGCTACAGACCTGGACAAGTACGTGGCTGACCGCTACAAGGGCCAACTGGTGCGGCTGGAAAAGCCTGTGCTGAAATCCCATAACTGGATCGCGACCAGCACCGCCTATTACGAGGCGCACCGCCACCAAGTCGATACCCTCTGGAACTGGCTCGGCACCAATGGCAACAAGCGCTTCAACCTGCTGCTTCGCAAATACACCGAGAACTAGGATATTCCTCCCTACAGGCCTAGAATGGACTATTGGCCGTAGCTACAAGGAGGCAATCATGTCCACACTCAACAAGGGACGCAGCCTGGAGCAGCAAACCCACGATGGCACCAGCAGCATCGCGACCATGGGCGCCGGATGCACTGGCCGCCGCAACCTGTCCCGTTCCCAGGAAGGCAACCAGCAATCGGAAGATTCTGCCGGCCGCACCGACGACCTGCTGTCCGGCTGCGTCGATGAGGATAAACGCGAGCATGGTTTCCAGACCGGCACGCAATATCGCCAAGGTGAATCGCACGAAACGGGCCCCGATACCGTGCGGCGCAGCGAACGCTAGTTTCTTAACCCAGTACAAGATTTACGGTTGAACAAATTTCCCGGGTGGCGCATAATTGAGAATGATAACAATTCTCATTACGCAGCCACTTAGGAAATAGCATGTCGTTGAACAAGTCCCCGCTGGCGCTTGCCGTTGCGCTGGCAATGCCGCATTTCGCCGTTTTCGCCGAAGACGCTACCCTCCCCTCCGTTACCGTCTCCGCCGCCCGCGAAGCCGCTTACAACCCGAGCACCGCCACCAGCGCGACCAAGATCGATGCGCCGCTGCGCGACATCCCGCAGACCGTGAACGTGGTGCCGCAGGAATTGCTGCGCGACCAGGGCGCGAGCTCGATGGAAGACGTGATGAAGGGCATTCCAGGCGTCGGCCTGTCGCACGGCGACGGCCAGCGCGACCAGGTGACCATCCGCGGCTTTACCGCGATTGCCGACCAGTTCATCGATGGCATGCGCGACGATGCGCTGTATTTTCGCGACCTGTCCAACATCGAACAGATTGAAGTCATCAAGGGCCCGGCCTCGGTGCTGTATGGCCGCGGTTCTTCGGGCGGCATGATCAACCGCATCACCAAGAAGCCCGGCATCGACCGCACGGAAGCCAGCGTGACCTTCGGCAGCTGGAGCAAAAAGCGCGGCGAATTCGACTTGGCGCGCAACCTGAAGGATAGCGGCGTAGCCTTCCGCGTCACCGGCGCCAAGGAAGATTCGGACAGCTACCGCGACCAGCAATTCCTCAAGCGCGAGGCACTGTCGCCATCCGTGCTGTGGAAGATCAATGCCGACACCTCCCTGCTGGTGCAGGGCGAATACCTGTCCGACCGCCGCCTGACCGACTTCGGCATCCCTTCGTATAAGGGCGCGCCGGTCGACGTGGATCCAGGCACCTACTTCGGCGCCGCCAATGCGCGCGATGTGGACTTCAGCCAGGCGCGCGTGAAATCGCTGGCCGTGGTGCTGGATCACCGCATCAACGCCAACTGGTCGCTGCGCAACGCCTTCCGCCGCTACGACTACTCGCTGAACCGCAACAACACCCTGGTGGGCAGCGTCAACGAAACGGCGCAAACCGCGTCCCTCACCCACGGCAATGTACGCCGCGAGGAAGACGGCTACTTCAACCAGACCGAGTTGACCCAGCGCGCAGAATTCTTCGGCATGCAGCACCAGCTGTTGTACGGCGTGGAGATCGGCAAGCAGGACAAGGACCAGGTCAACCGCTCGAAGACCAATGTGGCGACGGTCAACCTGTTCAATCCAGTGCTGCCGGTGCTGCAACTGGCGGCCAACGTCGCGCCAGGCACCGACAACCTGGGCATCATGAAGAACAAGAGCGTCTACGTGCAGGACCTGGCGACGCTGACGCCGCAGTGGAAGCTGCTGGCCGGCGTGCGCTACGATGACTTCAGCCAGGAGACGCGCGAGCGCCGCGTAGGCCAGAAAAACCTGGAACGCACCGACCGCGCCTGGAGCCCGCGCGCAGGCCTGGTATACCAGCCAAGCGGCACCGTTTCTTATTACGCCTCGTTCAGCAAATCCTTCCAGCCTTCGGGTGAAACTTTCGCGCTGGCCGCCACCAACGCCGCCATCGAGCCGGAGGAAACCACCAACAAGGAAGTGGGCGCGAAGATCGACCTGTTGGGCGGCCAGGCCACCGTTGGCGCATCGCTGTTCCGCCTGCAGCGCACCGGCATCAAGGCGACCGATCCAATCACCAGCATCGTCATGCCAGTCGGCACCCAGCGCACCGACGGCCTGGAACTGACCTTCACCGGTGAACTGGGCCAAGGCTGGCAAGTAGCTTCCGGCTTGGCGTTGATGGATGCGGAAATCATCAAATCCATCGCACGCGACGACGGCCAGGATGTACAAGGCAAGCAACCGACGCTCACGCCTAAGCGCAGCGCGAACCTGTGGCTGAACAAGGCGCTGGGCGGCGGCTGGTTCACCGGCGCCGGCGTGAACTACCAGGGCGACCGCTTTGCCAACCCGGGCAACACCGCCACCCTGCCTGGCTACACCGTGGTCGACGCCATGCTGGCCTACCGCACCGCGTCCTTCGACGTTCAGCTGAACGTGAACAACCTGCTCGATCGCGACTACATTGTTTCCGGTCACGGGTCAAGCAAGCTGCTTAACCTGCCGGGCGCGCCGCGCAATTTCCGCGTAACGGCCCGCTACCGCTTCTGATCCAACTGAGGCACAATCGGGACATTACTTTGCGAAAGGAATGTCCCGATGATTTATGAGCTGGCGGAATTTGAGATCAAGGATGGCCAGGGCGGCGAGTTTGAAGCAGCGGTGCAGAAAGCCGTACCGTTGTTCCAGCGCGCGAAGGGCTGCAAGTCGATGCGGCTGGAGCGCGTCATCGAGCGCGCCAATACCTATATGCTGGTCATCGTGTGGGAGACGCTGGAAAACCACACCGTCGATTTCCGCGGCAGCGAAGACTTCCAGACATGGCGCGGCATGGTTGGCCAATACTTCGCCAACACCCCACGCGTCGAGCACACCACCAACGTTGTCGCCGGATTCTGATGCGAATCCTCGCCTGCCTGCTGCTGGCCGCGGCCAGCCTGCCTGCTTTTGCTGCCACCCCGGCGGAAACCATGGACGCGTTCCAGCGCGCGCTGGCCGAGGGCAAGCGCGACGCGGCATTGGCCCTGCTGAGCCCCAAGGTCAGGATATTCGAATCCGGCTATACCGAGAATAGCCGCGACGAATATGCCGCGCACCATCTCGACAGCGATATCGACTTCCTGCGCACGACCAGGTCGCACCTGCTGCGTCACGAAGAACGCCGCGATGGCGCGACCGCAATCGTGATGCGCGAAACGGAAACCACTGGCAGCTACAAGGACGCCGAGGTCCACGTGTTCGGGCTCGAAACTGCCGTGCTGGAAAAGGTTGGCGACGGCTGGCAGATCGTGCACCTGCACTGGTCATCACGCAAAGCCCAGGCCAAGTAAGCGCGCGCCACGTTGCAGCGCCTTACGCGACAATCCCGCCAAACAGGAGACTTATCATGCCAAGCACTATTTACCGAAATTTCCGCCAGATCGCCGATGCCGAAGGCGCGCGCAGCGCCCTGCTGGCCGAAGGCTTTGCCAATTCGGCTGTACAACTGAACCTGCATGAAGCGCGCGCGCTGAGCACCACCGCGTCTGCCGTGAAAAACATCATGGATTCCCTTACGCCGGACGATGTCGACAACACCGACAAACCGGATCGCCCCGCCGCCCTGCTGTCGGTGGACGTGGACGACGACGCCCAGCGCGAGCAGGCAGACCGCATCATGGCCAGTTTCGGCGCGCAGGAAGCCTAAAGCTGGACCGACTTCAATTGCTCGCGCAGCCAGCGGTGCCCGGCATCGTGCTCGCTGCGCGGATGCCAGGCCATGGCAATCGCAAATTCCGGCAGGTCGAAGGGCAGCTTGAAGATATCCAGTTGGCCGCTGAAGCGCTGCAGGAAGCGTACCGGCAAGGTGCAGACATAATCGGTATTGGCCAGGATCGTCGGCACCAGGCTGTAATGCGGCACAACCACAGCCACCTGCCGCTGCTGGCCCAGGTCTTTCAACCGCTGGTCCAGGAAGCTGTGGAATTCTCCCCTGCCCGACACCAGCACATGTTTCAACGCGCAAAACTGCTTCAGCGACGGCGCACGCATGCCGCGCGGATGGCCACTCCGCTGCGCCATGACATAACGCTCGCTCGATAAGGGCACGGCTTTCAATGCCTGCGGAATGGTCTGCGCTGCACCAAGCAGCAGGTCAAGCTCTCCGCGCTCCATGCGCGCCACGATGCCATCCGCGTTTGGTTCAACAAAACCGGCGCGCAGGCCGTCGCCGCCGCTCGCCGCAATGCGCCGCACCAGTTCAATGCCGAACATCGTCACCACATTGTCGTTGGCGGCAATCATGAAGGTGCGTTCGGCGCGCGCCGGATCGAAGGATTCCGGATCGCGCACAGCGGCTTCAAGAAGGCGCAACGAATCGCGCAAGCCGTCACGCAGCGCCAGCGCCCGCGCCGTCGGCACCATGCCCCTTCCGCTTTCGGACGGGACCAGCAGCGGATCGCCGAACAGGTCCCGCAGACGCGCCAGCTGGGCCGACAAGGCGGGCTGGCTGATATGCAGCCGCGCTGCGGCGCGCGTCACATTGTTCTCCTCCAGCAGGGCGTTGAGCGATACCAGCAAGGCGAGGTCGGAAGGCCTTATATCCATATGAATTATAGGTCGAATATCAACGATCGATTTCAAGTATATGTCAAGGCTAGCCACAATGGCAATCATCCACCAACCGACAAACGGAGATTGCCATGAAACGAATGATCGCCACCGCCTTGATGGCCCTTGCCGCACAAGCCCCCACCCTGGCCTTGGCTGCCGACCAGGCGCCAGGTTTTTACCGCGCCCTGCTGGGTGATTTCGAGGTCACCGCCATATCGGACGGTGTCGCCCCGCGCGATGTCACGACGATCCTGAGCGACGCGGCCACCGCCCGCGCCGAACTGCGCGCCAGCCACCTGCACGACACCCTGGCCTTGTCGATCAACGTCTACCTGGTGGATACCGGCAAACACCGCGTGCTGATCGATACCGGCGCGGGCGAACTGTTTGGCGCCACCAGCGGCCACCTGCTGGCCAACCTCGCCGCGGCAGGATTCAAGCCCGAACAGATCGAGGCCATCCTGCTGACGCACATCCATGGCGACCACTCCGGCGGGCTTTCCAACGGCGGCAAGATGCTGTTCCCGAACGCCCAGGTGTATGTGGACCGGCGCGAAGTGGCGCGCTGGATCAATGAGCCCGCGCCGAAAGCGACCGTCGGCCCCTACTACGACGCGGGGCGCATCAAGTACCTGCCGGCGAGCGGCGAAGTCCTGCCTGGCATCACAGCGCGCGCCGTGCCGGGGCACACGCCGGGCCATAGCGCCTACCTGGTGGAGAGCAAAGGTCACCGCATGCTGTTCTGGGGCGATACGGTGCATGTGGCGGAAGTCCAGCTGGCGCACCCCGGCATCACCATCTCTTACGACGACAGCCAGCCGCAAGCCGCCGCCGCGCGCCGCAAACTGTTCGACGAAGTGGCCGCCAGCGGCGTGGTGGTAGCGTCGCCGCATTTTTCCTTCCCCGGCGTGGGGCACCTGCGCAAGGACGGCGATTCCTTCCGCTGGATCCCGGTCGCCTATAACAACCAGGTGGCCGAGCTGGCGCCCTGACTGGCCGAGGGTGGCGCAGGGTTGGCTGAAATTGACGCATATGCGCACTATCGGCCAAATGCTCGGCGTCCGATAATGATTTCATCGCTAATCCATCGGACAAACATCATGCAAACCACCATTGCCACTGCCCTGCCCACCAGCAGCGCCTCGGTCAAAAACCTGCCCGTCAACCTGTTTGGCTCCGTCATGGGCATTGCCGGCCTGGCACTGGCCTGGCGCGGCGCGGCCCACCTGTTCGGCAGCAGCACGCTGATCGCCGATGGCGTCGGGCTCCTGTCGCTGCTGGTGTTTGCGGTGCTGGCCGTGGCCTACCTGTCGAAATGGGCCGCGTTCCCTGAAGCTGTGAAGGCCGAGTTCTCGCACCCTGTTGCTGGCAACTTCTTCGGCACGATCAGCATCGCCGTGCTGCTGTTATCAAACGTCGTCGCACCGTGGAGCGCCGCCTTGCAAAAACTGGTGTGGACGGCCGGCGCGGTCGCCACGCTGGTGCTGGGTTATGTCGTAGTGTCACGCGTCCTGCAAGGGAATATGACGCCAGCCAACGTCGTGCCGGCCTGGTTGATTCCCGGCGTGGCCTCGCTTGATATCGCGGTGACCGGCGGCACCTGGGGCCATGAAATGAATATGCTGGCCCTCGGCATCGGCACGGCCATCGCCATCGTGTTTTATGTGATGATCTTCAGCCGCCTGGTGCATGGCGACCCGCTGCCGACCGGCATGCTGCCTTCGCTGATGGTGATGATTGCACCGTTCGAAGTCGGCTTCCTGGCCTACGTCAACGTCACGCAGCACGTCGACATGTTCGCCGCCATGCTGTTCTACTTTGGCCTGTTCATGTTCCTGGTGCTGGCCCCGCGTGTATTCCGCCGCTCGGTACCATTTGGCCCGGCCTGGTGGGGCATCAGCTTCCCGATCGCAGCATTGGTGAATGCCGCGATCAAGTACGCCGCCACGGCCGATAGCGCAGCTGTCGTGGTGCTGGCCGGCGTACTGCTCGCCTTCCTGACCGTAACGATTGCCGTGCTGCTGGTGCGTACCTTATATTCCCTTTACACCGGCAAACTCCTGGCAGGCTGACCATGCGTATCGCTTTACTCGTTTTCCCTGGCGTGCAATTGCTCGACGTGGCCGGGCCGATGGATGTCTTCCATGAAGCGGCCCGCCAGTCGGGCAAGCCGGGCACTTACCAGTTCGACCTGGTCGCCCTGGAAGAAGGACCGGTGCGCGCCGACAACGGCATGTTGTTCCAGCCGACGGCCACCATCGATACGCTCGGCCACGCGGTGGATACGCTGCTCGTCACCGGCAGCCACGCGGTGCAGGAAGTAACCGGCCACCCGCGCCTGATGCAGTGGCTGCAGCAGCAGGCAACCACGGTGCGCCGCCTCGGTTCCGTATGTTCCGGCGCCTGGCTGCTGGCCCACGCCGGCCTGCTCGACGGCCGCCGCGTCACCACCCACTGGAATATTTCAGCCTCGCTGGCACTGCGCTTCGAGCAGGTGCAGGTCGAGCATGACCAGATCTACCTGCGCGACGGGAACCTTTACACCTCGGCCGGCGTCACGGCCGGCATGGACCTGGCGCTGGCCCTGGTGGAAGAAGACCTGGGCCGCAACGTCGCCCTGGCCGTGGCACGTGAGCTGGTCATGTTCATCAAGCGCCCCGGCGGCCAGGCGCAGTTCAGCGCCCACCTCGCCGCGCAAACGGCGCAACGCAACCCGATCCGCCAAGTACAGGAATGGGTGCTGGAAAACCTGGAAGAAGATTTGACCGTGGACCAACTGGCCGCTCAAGCCGGCATGAGCGTACGCAATTTCTCACGCGCGTTCAAAAGCGATACGGGTGAAACGCCAGCCGATTTCGTCGAAGCCGCGCGGCTCGACGCAGCGCGCCGCATGCTGGAGGAAACCGCCAGCCCGCTCAAGCGGGTAGCGGCACGCAGCGGCTTCCACGACCAGAACAGCTTAAGGCGGGCCTTCGTGCGCCGCCTCGGCGTGACGCCGGGCGACTACCGCCAGCGCTTCCATCCTCAGGAAGCTTGATGGTTGAAGACTTGCCGCAGGTAGGCGAGGAAAGTCTCATCCTTGCACAGCGTCTTGCCGGGCGAATCGGACAGCTTGGCAACCGATTGCCCGTTCAGGCGAATCAGCTTCATCACAATATTCAGCGGCTTGATGCCGACATCGTTGGTCAGCCAGGTGCCGATGCCGAAGCCCACCATGATGCGGTCGGCGAACTGGCGGTACAGGCGGAACGCCGTGTCGAAGTCCAACCCATCCGAAAACACCAGGCGCTTGGTGTTGGAGTCGATACGCAAGGCCTGGTAATGCGCGATGGCCTTTTCACCCCACACGATCGGATCGCCCGAGTCATGCCGCAAGCCGTCGAACAGCTTGGCGAAGTACAGGTCGAAGTCGTCGAGGAAAGCATCCATCCCCACCACGTCGGTCAGCGCGATACCGAGGTCGCCACGGTATTCCTGCACCCACGCCTCGAGCGAAGCTTTCTGGAATTCGCGCAGCCGCACGCCGAAAGCCTGGAAGGACTGCATGTACTCGTGGGCCATGGTGCCGATCGGGATCAGGCCAAATTTTTTCGCGATGTAGACGTTAGAGGTGCCTTTGAAGCACTCCGGCACCTCGCGTGCCAGGCGCTCGACGACTTCATCGTGCCATACGGCCGAAAAACGGCGGCGCAAGCCAAAGTCGGAAAACTCGAAGGGATGGCGCAGCGCCGGATCAGTCCCGAAAGCCTTTAGCTGCGCGATCTTGTCGCCGAGGTGCCTGCGCCCCTCTTCCAGCGCAGCCGGCGTGCCGACGCGGCGGAAGTACAGTTCATTGACGATGTAGAGCACGAAGATCTCATACGCCATGATGTGCACTTGCGGGCCCTCGGCACGGATCACCAGCGTGTCGCCTTCCGCGCGCACTTCAATGAACTTGCGCTGGAAGCGGAACAGCGTCAGGAAATCGACGAAGTCGCTCTTGATGTAGCGCAGGGAGCGCAGGTAATTCAGTTCGTCCTCGATGAAGGACATGCTGCACAAGTGGTCAAGCTGGGCTTCGACTTCTTCCTTCAGCGCCGACAGCGGGAAGGCCGTCTGGTTGCGGCACACGAATTCATATTCGGCATGCGCGCTTGGGTGGCTATGCAGCAAGGCCTGCCACATGGTGAATTTGTACAGGTCAGTTTCAAGCAGGCTGCGGACGACAGGGATCATTGTTTGCTCTCCGCATTGGCCAGCAGTTCCGGCAGCACTTCAGCCGAAGCGGCAAGGCGCGCACCGCGGCGCTGCATAGCTTGCGCGAATTCGAGGTATTGGGTTTCAAAACCGGTCACAGGACTCATGCAATCGGTCACCAGCACCAGCTTGCGCGGATCGATATGATCGGCAATATGTTCGGTGGTCGCCTTCACGCAATGGCTGCCGGCTTCACCGGTGATGTAGATGGTGTCCGCTTGCGCCAGGCTGGCAATCAGTTCGCGATTCAGTTGCGAGGCCGGATCGGACGGATCGGGCACTTCGGCCATGACAGCGGAATAGTGTTCAGTCCAGGGATTGGAACCTTTGCCGACTTTGGCAACTACGGCATGGCGCCCCTCTTCCCAAGCGTTATAGGCAGCGCGCACTGCGTCGTGCACGTTATAGCCCCAACTGCCGATTTCGCAATGAACCGGCCAGACCATCAGTTGGTAGCGGCCGGCCGATTCCAGCGCATCGAGATAGGACAGCACACGCGGCAAAGCGGCAGCATCGCGCGGCGCAAACCGCCCCGCGCGCACGTCAGCGGCCGAAATCTGCGTGAACGGTCCCGGCGCCGCGCCTTCGGCCGTATGCCAGAAGGTCGGGTGCGCCACATCATAGCGGTGGTGCGAATCGAGCGTAACGGTGATGGCAGAAAGACCGGCGCCGCCCCGCTCGATCAGGCTGGCGACACGCAGCATATCCTGATGGGCGCCCGGAACCGGCAAAGCCGGCGCAGCCGGTGGTGGCAAATCGCAGAAATCGTTCTGCGGATCGATGATGAGCAAGTGATAGTGGCGTTTCATTTTGCAATGATAGCAAATGATAAAAAAGGCAGCACGGCCGGCGGGCCAGTGCTGCCAAGTCCACTACGGG
This sequence comes from Duganella sp. Root198D2, assembly GCF_001428585.1. Taxonomy (NCBI): domain Bacteria; kingdom Pseudomonadati; phylum Pseudomonadota; class Betaproteobacteria; order Burkholderiales; family Oxalobacteraceae; genus Duganella; species Duganella sp. Root198D2. The sequence goes on from NZ_LMIC01000018.1 coordinate 16,498, forward strand.
AAAGTGAATGGTCGAGCCCGTGTCACACCATGGGGTCACACCCCAAGTGTGACACGGGCTCAAGCACGTAGCAGTCGAGTCCGTGTCACACCTAGGGTGTGACCCCAAGGTGTGACACGGGCTGGGCTGTAGTTACGCGGCGAGCAGTTGTTCGATCGACTTCTGTGCTTTGGCCAAGGTGTCGGCTACCGCTTGCTCGCCCATCGCTACGCCTTCGGCGCGGATGAACTGGACGTCAACCAGGCCGATGAAGCCCAGCACGGTGCGCAGGAAGGTGGTCAGGTGGTCATAGGCCACTGCTGCGCCTTCGCTGTACACGCCGCCGCTGGCGGTGAAGACGTAGACCTTCTTGCCTTTTAGCAGGCCTTCCGGGCCGTTGGCGGTGTATTGGAAGGTGCGGCCGACGCGGGCTACGTGATCAATCCAGGCCTTCAGCGACGATGGTACGGAGAAGTTGTACATCGGCGCGCCGATCACCACCACATCCGCTGCAAGCAGTTCGTCGACCAGGGTGTCCGATACTTTGACCACCTGCGCCTGTTCGGCATTGCGCGCCTCAGCCGGAGTGAAAAAGGCGCCCATCATCTGCTCGGTCAGGTGTGGCACCGGATTCGCTGCCAGGTCGCGCTCGACCACGGTGTCGGACGGGTTGACAGCCTTCCATTTGGCGATGAATTCAGCCGACAGTTGGCGTGACAGGGAACCAGCGCTACGCACGCTGCTGTTGATGTAGAGAACGTTTGCCATGTACTTGCTCCAAGAAAGTGGGTGATTGCAGCCATCTTAGAACGGGTTTATTATCGACGAAATAGGTTTTATAACGATAGAAATTATCGATTTTATTGATATGCGAGATCCCGGCCACCCCACCCTCGACCAGTTGCGCGTCTTCATCGCCGTCATTGACCACGGCGGGTTTGCCCATGCCGCGCGCGCCCTGCATCGCACCCAATCGGTCATCAGTTACACCATTGCCAACCTGGAAGAGCAACTGAATCTCACCCTGCTCGATCGCAGCTCGCGCAAGCCGACCCTGACCGAAGCGGGCAGGACGCTGCTGGCCGACGCCCGCGCAGTGACCAGCAAGGTGGATGGCATGCGTTCGCGCGCCAAAGCGCTTGGCATGGGCCTGGAGGCCGAACTGAGCATCGTGGTCGACGTCATGTTCCCGGCCTGCGTGCTGGTGCGCGCGCTCGAACAATTCCAGCGCGAGTTCCCGACCGTTTCGCTGCGCCTGCATACGGAAGCACTGGGCGCGGTGGCGCAAATGGTGGCTGATCGCCGCTGCCAATTGGGCGTGGCCGGCATGGCTGCCAGCGCGCCCGCAATTATCGAACGCCATGCGGCGGGCTTTGTGAAAATGATGCCGGTCTGCTCACCATTGCATCCACTGTCGCGCGAGGCCGCGCCAATCCCGACCTCGGTGCTGCGCGAGCATTTGCAACTGGTGGTGACCGACCGCAGCCCGCTGACGGAAGGCCGCGATTTCGGCGTGCTGGGCTTGCGCGACTGGCGGCTGGGCGACCTCGGCTCCAAGCACGCGCTGCTGGTCGGCGGGCTTGGCTGGGGCAATATGCCCGAGCATACGGTGATGCGCGACCTGGCGGAGGGGCGCCTGCTGCGGCTGCATACCCAGGAAGGCCGTGAGCTGGAATACCCGCTGTTCGTGATCCATCGCAGTGACGATGAACTCGGTCCAGCCGGCAAATGGCTGCGCCAGAAATTCATCGACCTCGATCACACGCTGCCGCAGGACGCTTTCTAAGCATTCCTACAGGCCAGCGGCGTGTGCACCTACAGGCTGGCCTGCAGCATCGGCCTAGCATGGAATCGCTTCAACACAAAGGAGAGCGATCATGGCATCACGCAAAGATAGCGAGCAATCGGATGATTGGCGCAACCAGGCTGGTCAAGCAGGCCAAAGTGGCGGTAACCGTCAACAAGGCCAGCACGAAAACCTGACCGGAGGCAATCAGCAATCCGACCAGGAGAGCGGCAACCAGCAATCCGATCAGGGCCGCGGCAACAAGCAGAGCGACGTCGGCCAGGGTCAGCGCCAAGGCAGTCGCGATGACTTGATGGATGAGGAAGAAGGCAACACCGGCAAGCGCGACAATCGTGGCGGCCGTGACCAGCAACGCTAGGCAGCCAAGCGGCTAGGCCATTCCGGCGGCGCGCAGGCGCGATTTCAGGCGGCGGACTTCGTCGCACAAATCCACTACCAGCGCCGCCAAATCTTCGTCCGCATCGAAATCCCGCTCAAGCTGGGCCAGGCGACGCGCCCTCCCCAAGTCCACGCTGGTGAATTGCAGGGTTTCGATGCCGCCCCCTTCCCTGCCGATCAGGATGCCGCGCTGCACGTGGTGCACGACCCATTCCGGATCGACGGCACAGGCCCGCGCCAGTTCATCCAGCGTCAACGCCTGGTATTCAAGCGGAACGCCTTCCACAATCTCTTCCTTTGGCATCGCTCATCCTCCTATTTCGCGTTGCATTTGTTCGTATAGCGCGCGCCGCTCGGGTGTATCGGCCGGCGGGGCAAAGATTTCCAGCGTGAGGTAGAGGTCGCCGGCCGTACCGGAGATATTGGCAGCGGGAATGCCGCGCCCTTTCAGGCGCAGCTTGCGGCCGCTTTGCGAATTGGACGGTACGGTCACGGTCACGCGGCCGGAGGGCGTGCTCACATCACGCTCGCCGCCCAGCGCAGCAAGCCACGGCGGGATCGGGACCTTCTCATAAACGTCGCGGCCTTCGACGCGATAACGGTCATCGGCCTGGAAAGCGATTTCGAGGAAAAGATCACCTGCCTCGGCACCATTCGCGCCGGGCTGGCCCTGCCCTCCCAAGCGCAATTGCTGGCCGGCCGTCACGCCTTTTGGAATGCTGACTTTGAGATTGCGCTGGCGGCCCAGGGAGATCTCGCGCTGGGCGCCATGATAGGAATCGAGCAGACTGATTTCGAGGACGGCATGGATGTCTTCGCCACGCATGCGGAAGCCCTGGCGGCCGCCGCGCTGCCCGCCCACATGGGCAAACAGGTCGGCAAAGAAGTCTTCGGCGCTGGCCCCTTCAAAGCCGCCGCCCCAGTCCGGTGGCGGACGGAATTCCTGGCCAGCATGGTACTGGCCGCTGCCCAGCGAATCGTAGGCAGCACGCTTTTCGGCATCGCCCAGCACGCCATAAGCTTCGTTCAGCTCCTTGGTGCGGGCATCGGCATCCGCTTCCTTGCTGACGTCCGGGTGATATTTGCGGACCAGCTTGCGGTAAGCCTTCTTGATCTCGTCTTCGCTGGCAGTCTTGGCGACTCCCAGCGTGGCGTAGTAGTCCTTGTATTCCACGCTTTACCCTCTCTGTGAAGGAGAGGATAGGTTATCAGGAAATCGCCGGATGTGGCTTCGCGATCATTCGTTCATTTCGCACCCTGGGTTCCGAAGTCATAGGAGTCAATGATCGACTGATGGCGAGCTATCTGCGCCTTCAAGGGGCTGGCCGTTGCTTCGGCGTTTGCTTCGATGGCCCTTTTATCTCTGGCGACAGATTTCATGAAGCGCGACCCAATAAAACAGCCGATAAAGATGAGCGGCATGCCATACAACGGGCCAAAGATTCCCATGGAGAAGGCTACGCAGAGAGTGAGCCCCAATCCGATTCGAACATTATTCTTGTGATTGGCATCCAGCAAAGCGCGCACTTCACGATCTCTTTTCTTGTAAATGGCTACGACGTCGGTTTGAAGGCGCTCAAGTGCAAGTTCGGATGCAGCCCGGTTTGTACCCAGCTTGACGTCGTCCAGTGCGTCTTCCAATCGGCTCAAGGAGACAATACTGCCACTGCGTTCAACGTGTTGCTGAACACCGCAGTAGCCACAAGCAAAGTCGTCGATGTCCTGCTTCACTTCGAGGCCGGCACCGCAGTTCACGCACTTCAAGGAAAGAACTTTCATACGTCCGCAATTCCATTGTTGGGAGCGCGCCAGTGTACGGTTTCATTCTCAAAACAGCAATAAACATTGCCAAAAAAAAGCGCCTTCAAATTGAAGGCGCTTCTTGTCGTGGAGTAGCCGCAGCTTAGCGGTTATATACGGTCTGCATATAGCGGCGGTAAGTATCCGTGGACTCGATCCGCACCGAACGCGCCTTGACTGTCTCGCCTGCTGCCAGTGCCGTGAGCTTGAAATTGGTGCTGAAAGTGCCTGCCGCAGTCGGCGATTCGGTCGATTCCAGACCGTTGCCGATCAGCGAGGTTTCTTCCCAGATGGAGAGCCAGGTCACCGTGCCTGGATTGACGCCGGAGACTGCCAGCGTGAGGTCGCGGGTGCTGAAGCTCGCCAGCGCTGCCAGGCTCTGCTCCGACAGCGTCGGGAAGCCGGTGCTGGCTTTCGTTTCGCTCAGGTTCAGTGGACGGCGCTGTACTTTCAGCACGTAAGTGCCGTCGGCGCTGCCGGAAGCGAAGGAGAGCTTGGCATTGGATGCGTCGTACGCGGTCAGCACATAGGCCGCGTTGTCAGGCAGGCGCGCAATGCCATCATCACCCATCGGCGAAATCGTGCCGCTGCAGTCGGTGCCCATGACATAGGTGGTCGACGAATTGACGGTGTTGCGCCACTCTTGGCCCCAGCCTGCCACGTTATAGCGCAGGCCTGCCTGCGGCAAGCCTGGGCCCATTACTACGATGTGGTCGACCAGGCCAGCGGTCGTGTTGTTGGCCGGGTTGCGGTCAACGATGTTGAAGTTGAGGCCGGTGCGGTAGCAGGTGCCGCCGGCATTAACCAGCTTGGTCATGCTGGCAAACGCTTCCAGTTCAAGCGCACGCTGGTTGCCGTGCAGGCGCCATACGCCGTCGGTCGGGCTCTTGCGGATTTTCCAGTTTTCCAGGCGGTCCAGGATCTGGCCGCCCTTGGTCTTCACAGTGAACGACACGCGTGCAGTGACCTTGGCCGGATCGCTGTAATCGACCTGGTGGATCTCGAAATCGCTGAAGGTCGCGCCTACCAGTACAGTTTCGCTGACCAGCTGACGGAGGAAGTCCTTGGCGCCCACGTCATCGTGGAGGAAGCCGTCGGAAACAAATGGGAGCAGCGCTTCAACGGTCGGCTGGCCGTTGGCGAACTGGCCGATAAAGTCGGTCAGCGCTTTCTTCACCAGCGGGGCATCGGTAGTCGCAGTGCTGATATTGTCCGCAGCCAGTTTCAGCGGGTTGGTTTCGGCGGTGGCCTTCTGCTTCAGGTCGTCGGTGATGACGGAGGCATTGGCGGTGGTGCTGATGGTTGCCACGGAGGTGGTAGTATCGACCGACACCTGGATCGCGTCCAGGGCTTTATCAAGCGGGCTGGTCAGCGGGGTGAACGGGGTACGCAGCAGGTCGGCATTGGCATCGACGCCCAGCGCGGTCAGGATAGGCTGCAGCTTTTCTTTCAGCTTGGCGACTTCGGCATCGATCGTGCTTGCAGTTGCGGTGGCAGCGTTTTTGTCGAACTGGTCGAAATAGTCGGCTGCGAGCTGGCCGCCCACGTTTGCGGCAATCAGGTCGGTCAGCTGGGTGATATTGATCTTGCCGGTGGCGTCGGCGCTGGTGGCGACTGAGTGCACCGTGTAGGTACGGCCATTGGCCATGCCCGAGGCGCGGAATACGAACGGGCCGGTCATGCCGGTCACATCGACCGAGTAAGCACCGTTGTCGCCGATCTGGGCGACCTTGGTGGCGCCTTTCGAATCCTTGACGGTCACACTGCCGGCCAGTGGGGCGCCCACGGCTGCCGTACCGTTAAATACTACCGAAACCGGCGACGTCTGCACCGGTGGCGCCGCGCTGTTCGAATCGCTGCCGCCACCGCCGCATGCGGCCAATGCCATGCTCACGGCACCAGCCAAAATCAGTTTGTTGAATTTCATTCTTCCCTCGGGTTGTTAGCATCGTCTATTTTTGTCTAATAGTCACTATTAATATTTCTATCTCACAACTATTAGTACTAGAAAGCAATGCTAACACAGGCCGGGAAGCCGCTTCAAATCTGGTGTTGCGCAAAATACGCGCGCCGCACCAACGAAAAAAAACGCGCTGGGAAGCGCGTTTTTTCGGGGGCATGTGGCGATCAGCGGACGCGGCGGATCGACGAGATGCGGTCGCTGAAGTCCCTCAGGTCCGGGTAACGGCCTGGCGCGAACACGCGGCACTGGCCGCCGAAATCAGCATGCTCACAGGCTTCCCAGGTGCCGTAGTTGACGACCATCGAGTTGGCGTTGTCATTGAAATTGACGTTGCGCATGGTGTTCAGGTCATTGTTGATCTGCACGACGCGGCCGCGGAAGCCGTTGTCATTGAACAGTTCCACCGCCGGGCCGCGCGCCTCTTCGCGGTAGTCACGGCGTTCTTCGCGACGCTCTTCACGGCGCTCTTCTTGCCAACGGTCGTCGCGGTCGCCGCGAATTGCACGGCCCCAGCCCCCGCTTCCACCGTGGTCCCGGTCGCGGCGGCGGTCAATCTCGCGCGCGGACGAGAAGTTATTGTTGAACTGGCGCAGGTTTGGATATTCGCCGCGCTCGAACACGGCGCAATGGCCCTGGAAATTCACGTGCTCGCACAGCTCCCAAGTCCCGGAACGTACCACCAGGCTCGAGGCGCGATCGTTGAAATCGAAGTCACGGAAATCGTTGGCGGCGCCGTCGGCGATCACCACGCGCTGGCCGCGGAAGTCTTCGCGCGAGAAGAGCTGCATTTCACCAGCCGAAGCGGCCTGGCCAAGAAGGGAAGTGGCCAGCAGGAAAGCGGCGGTCAAGGTATTCTTCATTACTAAATCTCCGGTATTCAGGCATCCTAAGCGCTCTAACGCGGCGCAAAGGCCGTTAGACTACCCTACCTTGTAACAAATTCCTACTGCGCAACACATGCCAACCACGATTTTGACCGCCAATTTACGCAACGAAGCAACAGCATTATGGAAATTGGCCTGGCCAGTATTGATTGGGCAGCTCGCCACTGTCGGCATGGCGGTGGCGGACGTGGCGATGACCGGCCACACCCGGGCTTCCGAGCTGGCTGCGGTGTCGACCGGCGCCGCGATCTGGTCCATCGTACTGGTAACCGTGATGGGCACCATGATGGCAATGAACACGCTGGTGGCGCATGAAGTGGGCGCCGGCAGCTACCACCGCATTCCACACCTGGTGCGCCAGGGCTTGTGGAAAGGCTTGGGCGTCGGCCTGCTCGCCATGGTGCTGGCCAACCTGTGCACCCTGCTGTTCGACCACCTGCAATTGGCGCCGGAAGTGAACCAGCGCGCGTCCCTGTTTGTGCACTTCATCAGCATCGGCCTGCCGCCGTTCGCCTGCTACCGTGCGCTGTATGGCTACAGCACCAGTATCAACCAGACCAAGCCGGTGATGGTGATCGCCCTGTTCGGGCTCGCCTTCAATGTCTTCGTCAACTGGCTGCTGATCTTTGGCCATTGGGGCCTGCCGGCCATGGGCGGCGTGGGTTGCGCGGTGTCGACCGGCATCTGCATGTGGCTGATGCTAGGCGCCATGCTGCTGTGGATGCGCATTTCGCCGGCCTATCGCGCCACCTTCCCTTTCACCCATTGGGAGTGGCCGCACTGGCCGGAAATCCGCAGCATGCTGAAGCTCGGCCTGCCGATCGGCGTCACCTACTTCGCCGAGGTCAGCGCGTTCGGTGCGGTGGCCCTGCTGGTGGCCCGTTTCGGCGTCATCGAACAATCGGCGCACCAGATTGCGCTGAACTTTTCGTCGCTGGTATTCATGGTGCCGCTTAGCCTGGGCATCGGCATGGTGACGCGCGTCGGCCAGGCGCTGGGCGAAGGCGATGCGCACCGCGCCCGTTCGGCGTCGTGGGTCGGGCTCGGCATGTCGCTGGCGTTTGCGGTGGTGTCGGCAGCCTTCATTGCCCTGTTCCGCAATGAGATCGCGGCCGCTTACACCAGCGATGCCGCCGTGCAGCAGACTTGCGTCACCCTGCTGCTGTTTGCCGCGCTGTTCCAGCTGCCCGACGCAACCCAAGTGGCGGCGGCTTGCGCGATTCGCGGCTACAAGGTGACGCGCGGGCCGATGCTGATCCAGCTATTGGCCTTCTGGGTCTTTGCGCTGCCGGTCGGCTGCCTGCTGGGATTGGGGAAAGAAATGGCGGCGGCCGGCTTCTGGATCGGGCTGGTACTTGGCCTGACGATTGCTGCCATTTTGCTCACAGCCTATTTGCGCACACTGTCGAATTCCCGGGTGGCCGAAGGAAAAACGGCATAGGGCTTAGCATTCCGAATATCCGCGGGAGAGGGTTCTGGTATTGTCTTGCGATTCGTAAGTAAACCATTCCGGGACAAACAATGCGCCTTATCCTCACCCTGGCAGCCCTGCTGGCCGCCGGTACTGCTTCCGCCGAACGCCTGACGCTGGATCGCCTGTACGCCGATCCGGCCTTATCCGGCCCCGGCGTGCGTGCCCTCAAAGTCTCGCCGGACGGCGCCCGCGTCACCTTCCTGCGCGCCCGCGCGGACGACCAGTACCAGATGGACCTGTGGGAATACAATATGAAGGACAAGACCACGCGCCGTCTGGTCGACTCCAAGGCCCTGGTCCCGGTCGAGAACCTGTCCGACGCTGAAAAAGCGCTGCGCGAACGCGCCCGCACCGCGGCGCTGAAAGGCATCATTTCCTACAACTGGTCGCCGGATGGCAAACAACTGCTGGTGCCGCTGGCCGGCAACCTGTACCTGGTGGACCTGTCCAAGCCTGACAGCGCGCGCCTGGTGGCATCGGGCAGCGTGATCGATCCGAAGATTTCGCCCAAGGGCAAATACGTTTCCTTCGTGCGCGACCAGAACCTGTTCGTGATCGACCTGGCGACCGGCAAGGAACGCCAGCTGACCACCGACGGCAAGGGCACCGTGCATAACGGCGAGGCCGAGTTCGTGGCACAGGAAGAGATGCACCAATTCACCGGCTACTATTGGGCGCCGGACGATTCCGCGATCGCCTTCCGCTGGTACGATGAAGCGCAGGTGCCGGTGGCACGCCGCTTCGAGATCTATGCCGACCGCACCGATGTGGTGGAGCAGCGTTATCCAGCCGCCGGCGACAAGAACGCCATCGTGGGCCTGAAGATCGTCTCGCCTGCCGGCGGCGAGATCCGCGAGGTGGACCTGGGCGCCAACAAGGATATCTACCTGGTGCGTGCCGACTGGAGCAAGGATTCCAAGTCGCTGTTCTTCCAGCGCCAGTCGCGCGACCAGAAGACGCTGGAGCTGATTGCGGTCGACGCGGCCACCTTGGCGCAGCGCCCGGTACTGGCGGAAACCGCGCAGACCTGGACCACCATCAATGACGACCTGCGCTTCCTCGAAAGCGGCAAGGGCTTCATCTGGTCGTCCGAGCGCACTGGCCGCAACCACCTGTACTTCTACGGCATGGACGGCAAGCTGAAACACGCCATCTCCAAAGGCGAGTGGGGCTTCGACGACGTGCTGGCTGTCGACGAGAAGGCTGGCAAGGTCTTGGTCTCCTCCAACAAGGATGCGGCTTACGACAAGCAGGTCTACGAGCTGAAGCTGGATGGTTCCACTGCCGACAAGCCAAAGCGCATCACCCAGGCGGACGGCTGGCACGATGCGTCCTTCTCCAAGCACGGTGAAGTGTTCGTGGATACCTGGTCCGACCCGGCAACCCCGCCGCAAGTGGCGATCCGCCGCCCGGACGGCGCGCTGGTGAGCTGGCTGGAAAAGAATGAAGTCAACGAGTCGCATCCCTACTTCAAGTACAAGCCGGACCAGTTGCCGGTCGAATTCGGCAATATGAAGGCGAAGGATGGCCAGACCCTGTACTACTCGATGATCAAGCCGTACAAGTTCGACGCCGGCAAGAAGTATCCGGTCTACCTGTCCACCTATGGCGGTCCGCACTCGCAGCACGTGACCCGCAAGTGGGATGGCGCGCAGTTCGACCAGTACATGGCGCAGCAAGGCTATGTGGTCTTCCGCCTGGATAACCGCGGCTCCTCGCGCCGCGAACGGGTGTTCACCGACGCCATCTACCGCAACCTGGGCAAGGTGGAAGTGGAAGACCAGCTGACCGGTATCGACTGGCTGGGCCAGCAGTCGTTCGTGGACGCCAAGCGCATTGGCGTGTACGGCTGGAGCTACGGCGGCTTCATGACCCTGCGCCTGCTGTCGCAAGGTTCGGACAAGATCGCCGCTGGCGTGTCCGGCGCGCCGGTGACCGACTGGGGCCTGTACGACACGCATTACACCGAGCAGTTCATGGATCGTCCAAGCGACAACGTGGAAGGCTACAAGCAATCGAACGTGTTCTACCACGTCGATGGCCTGAAGTCGAAGCTGCTGCTGATTCACGGCATGGCGGACGATAACGTCCTGTTCACCAATACCACCAAGATGATCGACGCGCTGGTGAACCGCGGCGTGCAGTTCGAGCTGATGACCTACCCGGGCGCCAAGCACGGCGTGTCGAACCGCCTCGCCAAGCGCCACGTGCAAACCTACATCGACGCCTTCTTCCGCAAGCACCTGAAACCGGAATCGAATTAAGGCCCGGGCAAGCGCCCTCGCCTGCCAGCCCGCCCGCGCAAGCCGGCGGGCTTTTTCTTTGCCGTGGACGCGGCATTATCCCAACTTATGCACTTCCATCATTGCAGTCGTTGTTGCCGCGTTCGTACTTTACAAAGTCCACCTTTCGCTTGAGCTTGCTTGCAATTAAGCCAGGGCATGTCAAACTCAGTCCATATCAGGAGGTCACCAATGAAACAATGGCTATCAAGATCCTTGAGTGATGAAGATCGCGCATCCAGGATCATTGCAAACTGGATGGTTGGCATATTGATGGTGTGCTTCGTCCTGGAGATCCTATTAATCTCCTACATGAAATAAGCGGAGCACTGTCGAATTAGGAATGCCTCATCCGTCGTAGTGATACGATCACCCACTACCGACGGAGGCATCATGTCCCTGCAGCTGTTCTACCATCCCCTCTCTTCCTATTCGATGAAAGCACTGATTGCGCTCTATGAAAACGGCACGCCGTTCGAGTACCGCATGCTGTCACCCGACCACGCCAGCAACTGCCAGCAGTTCGCCCAAATCTGGCCAATCCAGAAGTTCCCCATCCTGCTGGACGGCGAGCGCATGGTGGTCGAGGCCAGCATCGTCATCGAGCACCTGGCGCTTTACTATCCGGGACCGGTCAAGCTGCTGCCCGCCGATCCCAAAGGCGCGCTGGAAGTACGCATGATGGACCGCTTCTTCGACAACCACATCGCCACACCGCAGCAAAAGCTGGTCGCCGACGTGCTCCGCCCCGAGGGTGCACGCGACCCGCATGGCGTGGCCGAAGCACGCCGCAAGCTCGATAGCGCCTACGCCTGGCTGGACAAAATCATGGCAAGCCGCACCTGGGCTGCCGGAGAAGAGTTCAGCATGGCCGACTGCGGCGCCGCCCCATTCCTGCTGTACGCCCACTGGTCGCACCCGATTCCCGAAAAACACGAACACGTCGTGGCCTACCTGCGCCGCCTGCGCGAACGCCCTTCATTTGTCCGCTGCTGGGCGGAAGCGAAGCCATACCGGCACATGTTCCCGCTCGGCGTACCTGCCGGAGAGGAATAAGCCTTGGCTCATCTTGATGAACAAGTTCATCTACAATTGCCCATCCAGCAATCAAGACGGGCATTAGGACTGAACAATATGAGCAACGAAGAACTGGTTCCTCTATTTATCCCAGCACTTGGCGTGCTGTTGGTGAATATGGAAGACGAGAAGGGTAGTCCGCTCGATGAGGATGAGGTACTCGCCCTCAGGGATAAGGCCTCCGTCATGATGGTCTCCAAAGAACATTTCGAATCGATGGCGGAAAGTCGCGGGTATGCGGATCTTGATCCGGAAAATTGTTGGTACGATTGGCAGATGCTGAGGCGCAAATTAGGCAGAAAGCCCGATTTGGACCCCGGGGCACGATTCTCATTCGTCAGCAAGGATAATGAGGAATTTCAAGCGACGATCGTCGCTGCACAAGATACGTTGGGAGAATTTCGACATTTGCTCGTCGACGCCTCACAGCAGAAATTCCCTCTGGTGAAAACGTTGCTTTCGGAGCCCGACTACCGCGCCTATATATGGCTGTCTGTTGTCTCTCACGATAGCGTCGGATTTGTCGGCGAGATTTTTGAATTGCCTTCAGGGTTCAAAGAATACCTTGTGGGGGACCAAATTGAAGTGCCAGATAGCGAAGTCAAAGATTGGATGATCAATGATGAGGGCAAGCTCCACGGCGGATATTCCTTGCGATATGCGCGCTCCAAAATGAGCGATGCGGAAAGAGCGGCCTTCGATGAGCATGTCGGGGTAGAGTCGTATGTCACCATCGGCAGCTGACTGACCTATCAGCAAAAAAGAAAAGGGCCAGCGTGCACCTCGTGCATCCTGGCCCTTGGCAGCTATTACTGGCGATTGCCTCGGTCGATCAGCTCGTCAGTGGCGTCGTCGATCGCTTCACGCAGGTCGCCGCGCTGTTTCTGCAGCTTGCCTTCGACCTGGTTGGCGACACCCTTCACCTGCTGCTTCGAGCTGCCCACCAGTTCACCGGCTTCCTCCTGGATCTTACCGCCGATTTCCTTAGCCTTGCCCTTCACTTGGTCCTTGTTCATGATCCACTCCTCATTAAAAAAGTGCGACGAGCAAATCATACGAACAGGCATCGAGAGCCACTGTACGCAAGCTAACAGAACTAACCTTTACGCCAGACTGAAGCCAGCCATGGTTGCTGGTCCCGCGGCAAGCCTGCCGGGCGGTAATAGTGGTTGACTGGTTCGAAGCCTGCCGTGGTGAGCACTTCCGACCAGGTCTCAAAATCGTAGTAACAACCGTAGCGTGGGCCGTTCCAGCCTTCTTCATTGTGGCCACGCGGGTTGGAGCTGAACAGCACGCCGCGCGGCTTTAACGCTGCAAGCAGGTGCGCGATTACAGCGGGTAATACGGCACTGGGAACGTGGAACAGGGATGCATTGGCGAAGATGCCGTCGAACGATTCAGCCGGCAAGTCCAACGCGACAAAATCCTGGTGCAGTACGGTGCAGCCGCTCCAGCGCTGCGCCATCTCCACGAAGTGAGCCGAGCCGTCGAGGCCGACCGGCTCATGCCCAAGTGACTTGAAGGTGCGCAGGTCGCGGCCGGGGCCGCAGCCCAAATCAAGAATGCGGAACGGAGGTGTTCCTTCAATCGCATCGAGCAGCGCCGCGATGTTCTGGCTTACGTCGTGGTCGCGCGTGCCTTCCAGGAAGGCTTGCGCATTGCGCTCGTAATGCTCCAGCGTGCGGCGGGTGATCTGCTCGATGTCGTCCATTCCCCTACTTTACCAGACGCGCACGCGCTGTTCCGGCGCCAGGTAAAGCTTCTGCCCCGGCTTCACGTCGTAGGCCTGGTACCACGCGTCCAGGTTGCGCACGGTGTAAGTGCGCCACTTTGCCGGCGAGTGGCCGTCGGTCATGACCTGGTTGCGCAGTGAGGCGTCACGCGCTTTGTTGGCCCAGCTCGCGGCGTAGCCATTGAAGAAATCACGGTCTTGCGCAGGGGTGACTTTACCGCCCAGCGAAACGTGATAGGCATCCAGCGCTGCAGCGAGGCCGGCCAGGTCGGCCAGGTTTTCGCTCAGGGTCAGTGTGCCGTTCAGCTTCAGGTCGGGGAAGGCTTCATAGGAGTCGTACTGCGCTACCAGCTTGGCAGCAGCTTGCTTGAAGTGCTCGCCGTCTTCCTTGGTCCACCAGTCGCGCAGGCGGCCTTTGGAGTCGAACTGGGCGCCCTGGTCGTCGAAGCTGTGGCTGATTTCGTGGCCGATCACCGCGCCGATCGCGCCGTAGTTCAGCGCATCGCTGGCCTTCATGTCGAAGAACGGCGGCTGCAGGATCGCGGCCGGGAAGTTCAGCGCGTTCTGCATCGGCATGTTCACCGCGTTCACCACGTGGGGCGGCATGCACCATTCGGTTGGATCAACTTTCTTGCCCAGTTTTGCCAGTTGCTGCTTGTAGTGGAACTGCTCGGCGCGCAGCGCGTTGCCCATTGCGTCGTCAGGCTTGATTTCCAGGCCTTCGTAGGAAGTCCATTTGTCCGGATAGCCTACGCCCACATACAGGGTGCGCAGCTTTTCCTGCGCTTCCTTCTTGGTGGCCGGCGCCATCCAGTCCAGCGCATCGACGCGCTTGCGGAAGGAGTCGACGATATTCGACACCATGGTTTGCAGGCGTGCCTTGGCTTCTGCCGGGAAGTAGCGCTCGACGTACATCTTGCCGGCAGCATCCGGCAGCGCGCCATTGACTGCGCCCAGGCCGCGCTTCCAGCGCGGCGACAGCTGCGGCGTGCCGTTCATGGTGCGGCCATAGAACTCGAAACGCTGGTCGACGAAGGCTTTCGGCAGGAAGCCGCCGAAGTGATTCACAGTGTGGAAGGCCAGGAAGTCTTTCCAGGCCTGCAGCGGCATCTCGTTCACCAGCACTGCGCTGCCGGTGATCGCGCTCGGGTGGTAGACGATGAATTTGTTCTGCTTGCCCAGGCCGGCGGCGCGGAAGAAAGCGCGCCAGTCCATGCCAGGCGCCTTGGCGGCGAAGTCACGCATGGTCCAGCTGTTGTTGGCTTTCTGGATATCGGCGGAATCTTCACGGCTGCCGTGGGCCTGCGCCAGTTTGCGCTCCAGTTCATAAACGCGCGCGGCGCGGGCTTCCGGTTCGCTGTAGCCGGCCAGTTTCAGCATGGCGGCGATGTGGGCCTGGTAGGCGGTGCGCAACTGGTGCATGCGCTGGTTGTCGTCCAGGTAGTAGGCGCGGTCCGGCATGCCCAGGCCGCCTTGCAGGATGTAGGGGGTGTAGTGGTTCGGGTCGGTCAGGCCCTGGGCGATCCAGATGCCGAACAGGTTCTCGGTGTAGAAATTGGTGGAATTCAACGGGTCCACGTCGGCGCGGATGGAAGCGGCCAGCGCGCGCACCAGGGCGGCCTTGTCCTTGATGGCGTCGATCTTTTCCAGCTCCGGCTTGAGCGATTTCAGGCCATGCGCTTCGATGGCCGCTTCATCCATGAAGCTGCGATAGAAGTCCGTCACGCGGCGGGTATCGCCGGTGGGCGACTTGGCAGCGGTTTCGTCGATCAGCTTGACGATGCGCTCATTGGTCGCGTCGCCCAGGGCGGAACCTGCGCCCCAGCTGCCTTTGTCGGCCGGGATCTGGGTCTTGGCCAGCCATTCGGCGTTCACATGGCCAAAGAAATCGTCGCCCGGCAGCGGGGCGGCGTCCTGCGTTTGCGCGGCTGGGGCCGGGGTTGCCTGTTGGGCAATCGCCGGGGCCAGCCCGAAAGCGGCTCCACAGAAGGCCAGGGTAATGGCCAGCTTGAGCGGCGTGACGCGAGTGGATGCTTGCATTTTTTGTATCCCTATCTAGTTATAAGTGGCGGAATGAGCCAGGTTGCACTCTAACGGCAACACAGGCGCAGCATCGCCCAATTGCGACAGACTGCAAATTCCGGGGATCAAATGCAAAAAGCTGGGAATGCTGTGCGGCCCTGTCAACGTTTGTCGAAAAACTTGCTGCACTCCCCTCTGGAATCGCTATATAGTTTCACCCACAGCAACGCCGAATTTAGAGGAGATTTTTCATGAAGCTCGAAGCACTGTTCCAGAATCCAACTGCGTTGCCAACCGCCCCGAAGGTTGTTGACGAATTGATCAGCAGCTTCGACAAGGCCAGCGTCTCCACCGAGGAAATCGCCAAGAAACTGTCAGCCGACCCGGTGCTGAGTGCCAAGCTGCTGCGCCTGGCCAACTCCGCCTATTACCATGTGTCGCGCTCGATCGGCACCGTGGAAGATGCCATCCTGATGCTGGGCTTCGTCACCGTGCGCACCCTGGTGATCAGCTCCGGGCTGGTGAGCGGCTTCAAGACCGTGCCCGGGATGGACCTGCGCCAGTTCTGGCGCTACAGCCTGCGCACCGCGGTGGGAGCCAAATTCATCGCCAAGGCTTGCAAGCAAAACACCGACCTCGCCTTCACCATCGGCATGATGCATGCGATCGGCCAGCTCGTGATCCACGCCGGCATGCCTGAGCAGGCCAAAGCGCTCGACAAGGAAGCCGGCCCGCTGGATGAGCGCCGCCTGGACACCGAAAAAGCCGCGCTGGGTTACACCTATGCCGACGTCGGTGCCGAGTTGGCCAGCCGCTGGAAATTCCCGCCGACCTTCGCCGAAACCATTGCCGCCATCCCCAATCCGGGTGAGAACGAGCTGGCTGCGGTGATTCACCTGGCTGGCTGGCGCGCCCGCGTTGATGAGAACAAACTGACCCCAGAACAAATCGCTGCCTGCTATCCAAGCGCAGTGGCCGAAAGCCTGGGGCTGGAAGAAAACGCCCTGATTGATCAAATGCCATCGCTGGATGAACTGAGCGCCGGCCTCGACGAACTGATCTCCTGACCGCTTTGCTTGAGATTTGCCGTTGCGACCCTTGGGATGGGGGCGCAACGGCAATTTTTTTGGGAATTTTCCAATTATTTTTCAAAACGACCCTAAAGTCCCTTCCGAGCCTGACGTTAATCCTGACATGCGGTACTCCGCGCACAGAATCCAAGGCTCAAAATGTCCTCGACCCAAGTTCTCGCTACCTACGAAAAAATTGCCGGTTTGACCAGCCAGATGGTAGGCGCCGCGCAAGCCAGCGACTGGGATTCGCTCGACCGCATGGAAAACCAGTGCGCAGCGACTTCGGTAGCCCTGATGGGTGGTGCGGCTCCGCTGCAGGGCGATGCCCGCCAGCGCAAGATTGAACTGCTGAAACAGATCATGGCCAACGACCGCGCCATCCGCGACGTGACCGATGCCTGGCAGGATCGCCTGAACGGCTGATTCCAGCAAACGCAAAGAAAGCGCCTCCGGGCGCTTTTTTATTTTGCCCACCTTGGGGTCAGGAACGAATGCGGACAAAACAAAGGCGCCCGCTTGGGGCGCCTTGGAATTGGGAGGGGCGAGCACCAGGTATCTCCTGGTGTCGCCTCAGCGCCGGTTGCACCCGGCGTTCAGATCGCCTCAGTCGGCTATGAACTGCTTCCGGAAGGGGTCGTTTCATCAACGTCGCTCTGCGGTTCGCGTCACACTATCGGTGGTGACTGCGGCAGAACCCGGTCCGTGTGAACCCAGTATAACGCAGGTAAAAAAATCTTGTCCAGCACTGGAATGCAACGGTAGTTACTAGTGTGCAGCAACCTCCACCGCGTCTTCCAGGACTGGCACATCATCTTCCGTACTCCCCTTGCTGCGGAAGGATTGCCAGATCTTTAACGGACCCTTCGCCTGGCGTTTGCGCAGGAAGTAGATCAGGCCTGCAAGTGCTGCCAGGCCGGCGAGCACGCCACCTGCAATCATCATCAGCCGGCTGCGTGGGTTGGCCGCCAGGTCCGCGGCGACACCTGGCTTGACTGGAGTCGCGCCGGGTTTGCCGGGTGCTGCGCCTGGCTTGGCCGGCGCTGGAACCGCTTCGGTTTTGGGTACGGGCGCCGGCCCAGGTGTGGCGCTGGCGACAGCCGCAACGGCGGCGGGCGCCACCACGGCAGTCTGCAGGCGCTGCACTTTGCTTTCGATATCAGCCAGTTTGCTTGTCATGGCTTCGCATTGCCGGATTTGGGCCTCTACCACTTTGGCAGGTGCGCAGGATTGGGCAGATGCGCTGGCAGGCGGAGTGGCAATTGGCGCAGGTGAGGCTGCGGGCTTTGCGGTCGGCTTGCGGGAAGGCGGCGGCGCCTCGGTCGCGCGGCTCGCCTCGGCCTTCGGCACAGGAAGCGGTGCCGCCTGCGGTGCCGGATTGGCGGCCTGCTGCTGGGCCTTCGCCAAGGCGACTTGCTGGCGGTGCGCGAAGGCGCGTTGCGCCGCCTCGCTCAATCCGGCCTCGCCGTTATCCGGCACGACGGGTTTCGCAGCAACAGCAGCAGCAACAGCAGGCATTGGCTCCGCAGCCGGCGTCGCAGCTAGATTGACTGTCCGCTGCCCTGGCGGCTCCGGCGTCAGCCAGATCGAGGCAGCGCGGATGATCTGCCGTCCTCCACTATTCAACTCCAGGAACAAGTGCAAAGCATCGGCATGCACCGGCTGCAGCGTGGTCAAGTGCACGAAGCGCTTGTTATCGCGCCTGGCGATAGAAATATACAGCCCGCTGAGCGCGGGCGGCATCGCCACGTTGGCGCCTTTAAAGACGTCTGGATTTGCCAGCTTTGCCTGCACATCGGCCAGGTCGGCCGCCGTCAGGTCGACCAGTTCAATATCCGCCGAAAGCTGCTGGCCAACGTGGGAATTGACCTTGATCTCGCCCAGTTCGGCGGCGCGCAACGAGCCGCATAAGGCGGCAAGCAGCGGCAGCGCGAGGGCATGAATGGTCAATCGTTTGCTTAGCATGGAAGACAGGCCTATTACTTCAATGTATTCATTAACGGCAGAATATCCCGATTTTGTAGGCCTCGGCAGGGCGAGTCGCATTGGCGTTAGAATTCAGACATCACTTTCAAACGAGGGAGCTTTACATGAACAGCAGAACCGAGCGCGACAGCTTTGGTCCGATTGAAGTTCCAGCCAGCCAGTTGTGGGGCGCCCAGACCCAGCGCTCGCTCGAGCATTTCCGCATTTCCAGCGAGCGCATGCCGGTCGAACTGATCGCCGCTCTCGCCAGCGTGAAGCGCGCCGCAGCCAAGGTGAACGTCGATCTTGGCGTGCTCGATGGCAGCAAAGCCAATGCCATCATGCAGGCAGCCGATGAAGTCCTGGAGGGCAAACATGCGGGTGAGTTCCCGCTGGCGGTCTGGCAGACCGGTTCCGGCACCCAGTCGAACATGAATATGAATGAGGTGCTGGCCAATCGTGCTTCCGAGCTGCTGGGCGGCGAGCGCGGCGAAGGGCGCAAGCTGCACCCGAACGATGACGTCAACAAGGGCCAATCATCGAACGACATCTTCCCCACTGCCATGCACGTGGCGGCCGCGCAGGCTGTGGCGAACAACGTACTGCCGGCCCTGCGCCAGCTGCGCACCACGCTGCAGGCGAAGGCGCAGGCGTTCGAGGGCATCGTCAAGATCGGCCGCACCCACCTGCAGGATGCAACGCCGCTGACCCTGGGCCAGGAGTTTTCCGGCTACGTCGCGCAACTGGACTATGCCGAAAAAGCGATCGAAGCCACCCTGTCCGCCGTGCTGGAACTGGCCGCCGGCGGGACTGCGGTCGGCACCGGCCTGAATTCGCATCCTGAATATGCAACCCGCATTGCCGCCGAACTGGCAAGCCGCCTGAAGCTCCCCTTCCGCACCGCCGATAACAAGTTCGCCGCGCTGGCCGGGCATGAGGCCCTGGTATCCGCCCATGGCGCACTGAAAACCCTGGCTACCGCCTTGATGAAGCTGGCCAACGACGTGCGCTGGATGGCCTCCGGTCCGCGCTCAGGCCTGGGCGAAATCAGCATCCCGGAAAATGAACCGGGCAGCTCGATCATGCCGGGCAAGGTCAACCCGACCCAGAGCGAAGCGTTGACCATGCTGTGCTGCCAGGTGTTCGGCAACGACGTGGCAATTACAGTCGGCGGCTCGTCCGGCAACTTCGAGCTGAATGTCTTCAAGCCGCTGATTGCGCACAACTTCCTGCAAAGCGCCCGCCTGCTGGCCGACGGCATGCGCAGCTTCGATGAGCATTGCGCCCACGGCATCGAACCGAACCTGGGCCGCATTGAAGAGCTGATGGCGCGCTCCCTGATGCTGGTGACCGCGCTGGCCCCGCATATCGGTTATGATCGCGCCGCACAAATTGCGAAGCAGGCGCAGCATGAGGGCACCACCTTGAAAGAAGCGGCATTAGCCCTGGGTTTTGTGAACGAAAGCCAGTTCAATGCGTGGATTGTTCCACTGGAGATGACCAAGCCAGGCGGCAAGGGTTAATGCCAGGTGGGAATACAACACCTCCGCGCCAACCCAACAGAAAGAGGATTAAAATGCAGAAAGTAGATTTCGAATTGACAGGCGAGTACATCGAGCTGAACCAGCTCCTGAAGGTGGTTGGCCTGTGCGACAGCGGCGGCGCCGGCAAGCAGATTGTGGCTAGCGGCGATGTCAAGGTCGACGGCAAACAGGAGTTGCGAAAGACGGCGAAGATCCGGGCGGGCCAGAAGGTTCGCCTGGGCGACGTGCAGATCGAGGTTCATGCCGAGGGCAGTGCGGCCTGATTGATCCGCGCGGAGGGGTAGCTCCATGAATGGTCCCGACGAGAAGCATGTGCAGTCCCAGGAACAATTGATCGGCGACCTGCGGCAGGTCATCGAGAATGCCGAGGAGCTGCTGAAAAACACCGATCACTACACCAGCGTGCTGTACCAGTCAGCACGCGCCAAGCTCGCCCAGGCTTTGCTCGCTGCGAATGAAGAGCTGGAACGGTGCGAGGATGCGCAGCTCTTGCGCATGATCGAAACGACCCACCGCGCTAACCTGCTGCACCAGGACTTGTCCGGCGAGGACAAGTTAATGCGGGCGTTTGACTAGGATTTGCTGCTGCAGCCATTGCTGCAGGCTGGCGGCCAGATCGAAGTTTTCATCCAGCGCAAAAGCGGCGTCTAGTGCGGCGCCGAATGTTTTCCCTTCTTTTAGTTCCTGCAGCGCCGCGAATTGCGCTGCTTGCTGCGGCGTGACCTGGGCTGTCCAGGCGGGGCGGCTGAGCAGTGCGCGGCTTGGCTCATCCATCTTTTGCGGGAATTCCATGCCCTGGTGAGCGAGCCAGAGGGGCACGACGGCCCATGCCGACTCGAAGAGCCGGGCTGTGGGCTGCCAGGGGAAACTTTGCTCTTCCACGGTGTGCGGGTTGATGTCCTGCGCTTGCAGCGCCAGCTCGTGCCGCGCGTAGTGGATGCGGTGCAGTTGCCATTCCAGGCGGGCCATGTCGGGCAGGTAGGGCAGGTCTTTGGCGTGCTCGAAGCTGCGCAGGAAGGATTCCAGGTGGGCGCCGAATCGGTTCAGGTCGCCGCTGTCAGAGGGGTGGGCGCGGCCGTATTCGCGCGACAGGCCGGTGAAGAATTCCTCGCCGACCAGTTGGGCGATGACGGGGTAGGCGGCGGCCAGGGCCTTGGTCCAGGTCGACGTCAGGTTGCCCCGGTATAGGGCGAATCGTTCCGCGTGCCTGAGCTGAAGGGCTGCCTCGGCGGCGGGGGCGAACAAGGCCTCGGCAAATGACTGCTGCTGCGCGGCCAGCGCGTCTTCGCTGCCGCGGGGAAAATGTCCACTTTCGTTCCTGACCCCGGGGTGGACATTTGCTGGGGGGAAGCGGGTGGCGATGGTGGCGGCTTTGGCGGCTTCGCCGAGCAGGACTTCCAGGGACGGGATGTCGGTGTCCCATTCGACCAGCGTGGGGACGGCGCCGAAGCGGGCCAGCGCTGCTTCGTACAGGCGCCAGACGGGATCGGCGACGGCTGCGCCGTGGTGGTCGACTACGGCATCGGGGGTGACGAGGTGGCCGGCGAGGTGGATTTCTCCGACCGTGCCGGGGGCGATTGCCGCCAGCGCTGCCATGGCGTCTTCTTCGTGGTTGCACTGGTTGACGTAGAGGTTGTTCACGTCGAGCAGCAGGCCGCAGCCGGTGCGGCCTGCCAGGGCGGCGAGGAATTCGGCTTCGCTCATGGCGTCGTCGGCGAAGCGCACGAAGCTGGAGACGTTTTCGAGCAGGATGGTGCGGCCAAGCGCGTCCTGCATGCGCCCTACCCGCTCTTCCAGCAAGTCGAGCGCGGCGTGGTTCAGCGCCAGCGGCAGCAGGTCGTTCAGGTGGCGGTCGAAGACGGCGCCCCAGCACAGGTGCTCGGAGATGAGCGCGGGCTGTATGCGCTGGGCCAGGCTGGCGATGCGTGTGAGGTGGCCGGTGCTGAAGCCGCGTGCGGAACCAAGGCCGAGGCCAACGCCGTGCAGGCTGAGCGCGTAGTCGCGCCTCAACTCCTGCAATACGTGGAAGTCGCCGCCGGCCTGGTCGAGGTAGTTCTCCGTGTGGACTTCGAGCCAGGCGGCGCGCGGCCGCTGCTCAAGGAATTGGCGGTAATGCGGCGCCCGCAATCCAATGCCAACCCCATGGGCCGCGGCATGTGGCGCCATGGGTTATTTGGCAGGTGCGCTGGTCTTGCCGCCGGCTTTTTCGCAAGTGCCTTTGGCGACGAGCTTCCATTCGCCTGCCATATTGTCGGACTTGGCCTGGTTGGAGCAGCCGTGGGTGCCGGTGGCGCAGTCATTCTGGCCGGCCTTGGCGATGCCGTAGCACTTTTCCTGTTCCGCTGGCTTTTCCTGGGCTGCGGTGGCGACGGTGGTAGCGGTGGCGCAGGCAGTGGCCAGGGCGGCGGCGATCAGGGCTTGACGGTTTTTCATGCAGGGTTTCCTCGGTAGGTTTGCAGGTGTGGGATTAGACCATAAAAAAACCCGCTGGCACCGGTGCCGGTGCGGCGGGTTTCCTGTGGCCTGCGCGTCTTGCGCGATCAGGCGGTGGTATTGATGTTCTGGCCGAGGTGGGATGGCAGGCTGGCCGCTGCCGGCGCTGGCGGGATCGCTTCGATCAAGGCTTGGGCGCTGGAGGCTTGCACGTCTTGTGCTTTTTTCAATACGGCGTAACCGATCTCGGTACGATTGCTCGTATCGGCCATTGTCGTTGCCAGCCTTGCAATGCTCATTGCATCCATTTATGTCTCCCAGATATACCTATCCTAATTTACGGACAGCTTTGGGCAAACTTTAGGCTTGGCGCGGGATTTTTTTAATCAGCCAGGCCAGCACGCTGTCTGGACGATTCAGGTCGAGCCATTGCAGGCGCGGTGGCAGGCCTTCCGGGGCGGGCTGGTCGGAAGCGACGGCGACAATGGTGTGATCGTCCAGGTAACGCGGCGGCTGGCCGGCGAGGGGGCGATAGACTTCAAGCTTGTCGATTTGCCATGCATGGAAGCCTTCGACCAGGGTCAGGTCGGCGGGTTGCAGGCGCGCCAACTGTTCGTCGGCTCCCGGTTCGTCGGCCCCGCGCAGTTCGTGGATGATGGCGAAACGATATGGCGAGGCGATCATCACTTCGGCCGCGCCGGCGTGGCGGAAGCGGGCGCTGTCTTTCCCTGGCGGCTCGAGCTCGAAGTCGTGGTGGCTGTGCTTGATGACGTTGACTTTCCAGCCGCGTGCGGCCAGCTCGGTGACCAGGTATTCGATCAGGGTGGTTTTACCGCTGCCCGAGGGGCCGGTAACGCCAACGACGTTCTGCTTGCCGCTCATAACGGCACCCGGTAGCGGTAGCCGCGGAAGCTGAAGACTGCCTGCTTGGGCTGGAGTTTATCCAGGATCAGGCCGGGGGCGACTTCTTCGCCTTCCCGGCGCAGGACTTTGTCGATCAGCAGCAGGCGATCGGCGGGGTTCTTCGAATACATGTAGCCACCAAGGGTGATTTGCGGGATGGCGCGCTGGATTGGCTCGGGGAGCTCGCGCAGGGATTGCACTTGTTCTTCTAGCGGGGCCGGTGCCGGGGCCGTTGCGCGGGCTGGCGCAGGGGCTGTTGCGGGAGCCGGCGCAGCAGCTACGCTTGCCCCGCGCGGCGCGCTTCCAGCTTGCTTGGTGGCGGCTGGCGCAGCGGCGTGCGGCGCGGCGCGGGTGTCGGCGACGCGCTGGCTGGCTGCTTGCTGGACGGCCGGGGTCGCGGCCTGTTGTGCAATGCCAGTGTCAATGGGTGGGGGCGCGGCAGCGACAGGGGCGGCGGGCGCTGAAACTGGTGGCTGCGCAGGGGCGACGATGGCTGCGGCAGTTGCCGCGGGGGCAGCTGCGACGGCGGCTGGCGGCTGGTTGGCTGCCGGCTGCTGGCGCACCAGCATGATGGCGAGGCCGGCGATGGCGGCGGCCATCAGTGCCATTGCTGCGATCACTGGCACGCGCCTGCTGCGCGCGCCCTGCCCTGCCGATACGCTGGCCAGCGCGGGTGCATGGATGGTCGGGGTGCTGCCGATCTGGCGTTCGGCCTGCGCCTTTTTCAGTGCTTCGAGAATGTAGGACATATTATTTACCCGCCTCGGCCAACAGGTGCGGCTCGGTCTCCCTGCCCGGCTGCGACAGGCGGATGAAAGTTCTTGGTCCCGCCACGCCGTCGGCCTTCAAGCCTTGGGCAAGCTGGAACTCGCGCAAGTATCGCAAAGTTTCACCGGATAGTGGCTGGTTTTCTCGCGGTTTCTTGACCCCGTTCACCTGCGCCAGGCGACGCGCCAGCCAGTCGACGTCCGGCCCCTTGTCACCTTCGCTGACTTCCTCGCGCCAGGAGCGCGGCACACGCCAGAACGTGGTGAAGGAACCGTCGAAACGGGCATCCAATGCGTCGAGCGGGACCTTTTCGCTGCCGCGTGTGCCCACCAGCGTGGCGCTCTTGTCGTCGAGGGCAGTCAGCAGGACGTTGCGCGGCACCGCCTGGCCGTCGCGCAGCTTGATGATGACGGGACGGTCAAGCTTGCGGATTTCCTCCAGGCCGCCCTTGGTTTGCATGCAGCGCAGGTTGCGCTTGGCCGCTTCGGCACAGCCCTCTCCTTCGGGCAACGCCACCTCCCACTTTTCAGCCAGCTGGATCAAGGCGGCATCCATCGTCAGCCAGGCCGGCGCAGCGGCTTGCGCGGCTGTGGGCATGGCCGGCGCGGCGGCTGCTTGCGGCGCTGCGCTGGCCATGGTTTGGGGCGCAGCAGCCGCACTCGCTGCAGGCGCGGCAGCAGCTTGCGAAATCCGCCCGGTCGCTTGCGCGCTACGGGCAGCCGCGGGCGGCGCGGCGGCAAGCCCGCTGGCGGCTGGCGTCCGCACGGCTGGCATCATCTGCCACGCGGCGGCGGCCGTCAGCGCGGCGCCGGTCAATACGCCGGCGGCAGCCACGCGCCATGCGCGCGACTTGATGGGCGCGCTCTCGCCCGCAAACACTTCCTGCGCCGCGCGGCGCAGGATGGTGGCATTCACTTGCGCGCGATTTTCAACGTAAGTGCCAAGCAGCGCGCGGTCGCACAACAGGTTGATCCTGCGCGGTACGCCTTTGCTCAATTGGTGGATGCGGCGCAGCAGCCCGCGCGGGAACAGTTCCACCGCGCCAGCGCCAGCCACCGCCAGCCGGTGCTGGATGTAGCTGCCGACTTCCGCTTCGGACAATGGCCCCAGGTGGTAGCGCGCAATCACGCGCTGCGCCAGCTGTTCGAGTTCAGGCCGCGCCAGCATCTGGCGCAGTTCCGGCTGGCCGATCAGGATGATCTGCAGCAGCTTGCGCTCGCTGGTTTCCAGGTTGGTCAGGAGGCGCAGCTGTTCCAGCACATCGGCTGACAGGTTCTGCGCCTCGTCGATGACCAGCACATTATTATGGCCGGCCGCGTGGGATTCCAGCAGGTAGCTGTTGACCGCATCCACATACGATTTGACGCTGGCCCCCTCCGGCGCCACGCCGAATTCATCGCATACCGACTGCAGCAGTTCTTCCACCGTCAGCTTGGGATTGAAGATATAGGCCAGGCGGCAATCGGCCGGAATCTGCTCCATGAAGCAGCGGCAGACGGTGGTCTTGCCGGCACCGATTTCGCCGGTCAGCAGCACGAAGCCGCCGCCGCTGCCCACGCCATACAGGAGGTGCGCCAATGCTTCGCGGTGCCGTTCGCTCATGAACAGGTATCGCGGGTCGGGGGCAATCGAAAACGGCTGCTGTTTGAGGTTGAAGTATTGCGTGTACATGGTCGGCGCTTAGCGCAGCGCGGGCGGCAGTTGCTTGAATTTTGCGCAGTATATCTTGGAGCGCGTGTTGAAATAGACGATGCGGCTGCCTGGCTTGGACTCCCGCACCGGATAGCGCGAGGTGTCGATTTTCGCATAGGCTTGGCCATCCTGGCGAAGGATGGCCTTTTCCAGCTCCTCCGGCGTAGTATCGGTCACGGCGCCGACAAAGCTGTAGGGGAAGCTCTCGTCGCTGATGATCACCTCCAGCACGGGAAAGCCCCACAGGATCGCGTCATTGGTTCGGAACCAGTAGGCCCCGCCCTCGCGCTTGTAGGGGCGCCCGAAGTACTGGCTGAGGTAGTCGAAAAAGTAACGGTTGGAGGTCTGGTCGCGGCACAGCAAGCCGTTGCCGAGCACGTCGCCGAAGTGGGAAGGCGGCGCTGCCTGCGCCGCGAGACTGGCAGCCAGCAGGCCCGCCGCCGTAAGGAAGCGCCGCATCATTCAGAGCTTCTGCATCCAGGCGCGGTTGGCACTGATCTTGGCCTTGGCCGCGGGAGGCAACGCTTCGTAGCAGCCAGGGTATTGCTTCAGGGAACCTTCGCGGACTTCCTTCTGCAAACCATTGATCAGGAACACGTATACCGTTCCACCCTGGTCGGTCTTTTTGGTCCCTAAGTACTTGATCATAAGTGTCTCTCCTGACGAGCATTATGACATTTCAAGGCGAAATCACAACTTTTTGGCCGGTACCGTGTGCATTTCAGTAGCGGAAAAATGCAGTTGGCGCCTCGTTTTTGCGCGTCTGTCTTTTTCCGCCGCGGCGGCAAGGCCAATTCGCATATCGTTGCAGCATCACCAATCCTGAACAGTGACAATCAAAATGAATAAGCTGATCACCTACGGCGCCGCTGTTTCCCTGATCGCGCTGGGCGTCACGGCCCTGCATGCGAGCCCTCCGGACAGCGAAAAGAAGGCTGATTACACCCCGACCAGGGAAAACCGGCCGGTGGCGGCGTTCTCGCGCATAGAAGTTGACGGCCCTTATAAGGTGCTGATCAACGCCCAGGGCGCGCCGGCGGTGGAAGTCAGCGGCCCGAAACGCCAGGTTGAGCAGCTTGAAACCGTGGTCCAGGGCGATACCCTGCACGTGCGGCCGCTGCGCCGCAACCACTGGGTGTTCAGCTTTGGCAAGCAGCGCGAGCCTGTGATCGTAAAAATCAGCACCAGCGGCCTGAAAGCCCTGAGCAACAGCGGCAGCGGCGACGTGGAACTGGAACGCGTGGAGGGCAGCGACTTGAAACTGATCTCCACCGGACCGGGCGACTTCAGTGCCTCCGGCAGCGCCACCGAATTGACCGTCAAAGCCAGCGGCAGCGGCGACATGCACCTGCACCGCATGCGTACCGCCAACTTCAACCTGGTGATGACCGGTCCTGGCGACGTCAGCGCACCGGCCATTACCGGCGACCTGAACGCGGTCTTGTCCGGCTCGGGCGACCTGGAGGCGGGCGATGTGCGTGCCAACAAGGTGAATGCCGTGCTGAGCGGTCCCGGCTCGGTGGAATTGCGTGGCAGCAGCCGCGATATCCGCGTCGAGATTTCCGGCTCGGGCGACCTGGAAGCCTGCAGCCTGCAGGTGGAAAACGTCAGCGCCATGCTGAATGGACCGGGCGGCGCCTGCCTGAACGGCCAGATCAAGAAGTTCGACGCCGAAGTGCATGGTTCCGGCGACCTGGAAGCGCGCGGACTGCAAACCCAGAATACCCGCGTCAGCCTGAGCGGTCCCGGCGGCATGAACCTGTCCGGCAGCAGCGAAACCCTGAGCGCCGATGTCAGCGGCTCCGGCGACCTGGACGCCAAGCAGCTCAAGGTGGCCAAGGCCATCGCCCGCAGCAAAGGGCCCGGCAATATCTACCTGAGCAAGGTAAGCGATTCGCTGGATGCCGACGTACGCGGCTCGGGCGAGCTGCATGCCGAACCGGAATGCAAGGACGTCAAAGTCACCATGAGCGGTCCAGGCGGCGTGCAATTGCGCGGCTGGACCAGCACCCTGAATGCGCAGGTGACCGGCTCCGGCAGCCTGGATGCGCGCGACATGCTGGCCAAACAGGCCGAAGTCAATGTACGCGGCCCGGGCAACGCCACGGTCAACGTGGAAGGCAAGGTCGCAGCACAGGGCCAGCAACTGATCTCCGACAAACAGCGTGTGGTGACGGTCGACCGTCGCGGCGCCCACGCTGAATGATTGACGACATCGCTGCTGACGCCTGAGGCGCCGGCAGCGATTAGCTTTTTCTCCCTATTGCCCGGCCACGTGCCGGGCTTTTTTTCGTCTCTATTGCAACTTTGGCACCACAGTCCATACCAAAGTGCATACCATTCCAGCCAGCGCAATTTCACATACAAATCAACGACTTGTCTTTGCATATCGACGTTTACCCGCAGACCTAAACAATACCAGTTAAATACCTGTTGACAAGCTGGTGTGCTCCTCATATAGTCGCCACAGTTCTTTTCAACCCTTGAAAAAATGATCGAATTCCTGATAGGCGTCGATGGCGGCGGCAGCGGTACACGGGTACGCCTGGCGCGTGCCAACGGGCAGTTGCTGGGCGAAGGCCAGGCCGGTCCATCCGCCCTGCTGCACGGTATTAAGAATGCGTGGGCCGCCGTTGAGGAAGCCACTGCGCGCGCCTTCGAAGCGGCCGGCCTGGCGCAACCGGCGCGCGAGCACATCGCGATTGGCCTGGGCCTGGCCGGGGTGCACAACAAACAATGGGCCGCCAATTTCGTGGCCGCCAATCCTGGTTATGCCGCCGTGGCCCTGGAAACCGATGCCTTTACCACCGTGCTTGGTGCGCACGAAGGCCAGCCGGGCGCCATCATCGCGCTGGGCACCGGCAGCGTGGGCGAGATTCTGCATGCCGATGGCTCGCGCCATGAAGTGGGCGGCTGGGGCTTCCCATCCGGCGATGAAGCCGGCGGCGCCTGGATCGGCATGAAGGCGATCAACCATGTGCAGCAGGTTACCGATGGCCGCGTGCCCGGCAGCGCCTTCTCCCAGGCAGTGGCCGATGCTTGCGGCGGCAGCCGTGACCGCATCCAGGTCTGGCTGGCCAATGCCAACCAGACCGCCTTTGCGCAACTGGCGCGCGTCGTCCTGCAGTTTGCTGGCAGCGATGCGACCGCGCACGGCATCCTGTCCGCGGCAGGCCAGCAAGTGGCGCTCATCGCGCATGGCCTGGACCCGAGCGGCACCTTGCCGATCGCGCTGTGCGGCGGGCTCGGTGAACCGCTGCGCGCTTTCCTGCCGCCTGCCCTGTTGCAGCGGATTGTTCCACCCAGGGGCGATTCGGCCGCGGGTGGCCTGCGCCTGATCCAACAACATTTGAAGGAGTAGCCCGTGCTATCCCAGTTGAGCGATTTCCGGCCTGACGCCGACAGCGACACCCCTCTGTACATGCAGTTGGCTAACAAGCTGTCCGATGGCATAGCGAGTGGCGACTGGCGCGCCAACGAAGCGCTGCCGTCCGAGCGCGTGCTGTCGGAAATACTCAATATCTCGCGGGTGACTGCGCGCAAGGCGATCGACATGCTGTGCGCGCGCGGCATGCTGACGCGCCGCCGCGGTTCCGGGACTTACATCACGCCCAAGCTGGAACAGCCGCTGTCGCGCCTGACCAGTTTTTCGGAAGAACTGCGCCAGCGCGGCTTTACTGCGGGCTCGCGCTGGCTGCAGCGCGAAATCGGCATTGCGGCGCCGCTCGAGCTGTTGTCGCTCGGCCTGTCGCCGAACATGCCGGTGGCACGCCTGAAGCGCCTGCGCACGGCCGATGACGTGGTGATGGCGATCGAGACTTCGACCATTCCAGCCATGTACATGCCCGACCCGGGCACGGTGCACGGCTCCCTGTACGGCTACCTGGAAGCCGGCGGCAATGTGCCGATGCGCGCGCTGCAGCACATCCGCGCCATCAACGCCAATGCCGAGCAAGCCCGCCTGGCCAATATCGCTCCCGGCACCGCCATGCTGCACATCACGCGCGTGAGCTACCTGGAGAGCGGCGCAGCGGTAGAACTTACCCACTCCTACTGCCGGAGTGACTATTATGAATTTGTAGCGGAGTCGCGTCGATGAACCAGGCAATCAAAGGTAATATCCTGACACCGTCCGGCTGGCTGAACGGAACCATTTCCTTCGGCGAGCGGATCGAGGACGTCGCGGGCAGCGGCAGCGACCCGAAATCAAACAGCGACGACTACATCCTGCCCGGCTTCATCGACCTGCACGTGCACGGCGGCGCCGGCAAGGATGTGATGGAAGGCGGCGACGCGGTGCATGCGATTGCCGCGATCCACGCGCGCCACGGCACCACCTCGATGCTGGCCACCACCATGACCGCGCCGCCGGAGGATATCGACGTGGCGCTGGCCGCCATTGGCAAGGCGGTGCGCCAGCGCGGCAAAGGCGAAGCCCGCGTGCTGGGCGCCCACCTGGAAGGTCCGTATATCAATAGCGGCAAGCTGGGTGCGCAGCCGAACTTTGCGCGCGCCGCCACGATCGAAGAAGTGCATCGCCTGGAAAAGCTGGCGCCGATGCGCGTGATCACCGTGGCGCCGGAGATTTCCGGCCACCTGGAACTGGTGCGCGACCTGGCCGGCCACGGCGTGCGCGTGCAGATCGGCCACACGCTGGGCTCCTATGAAGAAGGCGTGGCAGCACTGGACCATGGCGCCACCGGCTTCACCCATTTGTTCAACGCGATGAGCGGGCTGCACCACCGCGAGCCCGGCATGGTCGGCGCCGCGTTGGCGCATGCCGAATTTGCCGAACTGATTCCCGATCTGCTGCACGTGCACCCGGGCGCAATCAAGGGCGCGCTGCGCGCCATCCCGCGCCTGTACTGCGTGACCGATTCCACCGCTGCCACCGGCATGCCGGATGGCGAGTACATGCTGGGCCGCCACATCGTGCATAAATGCATGGGCGGTGTGCGCCTGCCCGACGGCACCCTGGCCGGTTCCACGCTGACGCTCGACCAGGCCCTGCGCAACCTGGTCGGGCTGGGCCTGGACCTGGCCGACGCCTCCAAACGAGTTTCCACCCATGCAGCCGATTACCTCGGCCTGCAGGACCGCGGCCGCCTGGCACGCGGTGCGTATGCCGACCTGGTCGTAATGGACCGGGACTTGAAACTGAAAGCCGTTTATATCGAAGGAGAACGTTGTGACCTCAATGATGCTTAAAGAAGCCCTGTCTGCCGCCGACTGCGTGGAACAGCAGTTGGCGAACGACACCGACCGCTACGCGGAACTGGGCCGCAAACTGAGGAGCACTCCGTTCAACTCCGCGTTGACCGTGGCCCGCGGCAGCTCGGACCATGCCTGCAACTACATCGCTTACCTGATCATGTCGCGCCTGGGACGGGTGGTGGCTTCGCTGCCGATGTCGCTGGTAACGCTGCACAAGTCGCCGCTGATTACGCGTGACACCCTGGTGGTGTCGGTCTCCCAGTCCGGCCAGAGCCCGGACGTGGTGGAGCCGATCCGCTACTTCCGCGACGGCGGCGCCACCACCGTGGCGCTGGTCAACGATGCCGATTCGCCGCTGGCGCATAGCGCCGAATGGGCAATGCCGCTGCGTGCCGGCAAAGAGCAAAGCGTGGCTGCGACCAAGAGCTTCATCACTTCCCTGGTCGCCGGCGCGCGCATGGTCGCGCATTGGCAGAACGATCCTGAACTGCTGCAGGGCCTGGCGGCCCTGCCCGAAGCGCTGCGCGCAGCCTGCAACGTGGACTGGACGGCGGCCATTGAAGTGCTGGCGCCGGCCCGCAACATCATGGTGGTTGGCCGCGGCATCAGCTTCCCGGTTGCGCTGGAAGCCTCGCTGAAATTCAAGGAGACTTCGGCCCTGCAGGCGGAAGCCTTCTCCGGCGCCGAGATCAAGCACGGCCCGATGGCGCTGATTGAAGAAGGCTATCCGCTGCTGATTTTCGCAACGCGCGGCCCGACCCAGGCCGGCTTGCTGGCACTGGCGGAGGAGATGCGCGGCCGCGGGGCGCGCGTGCTGCTGGCGGCGCCGGAAGACGTGGCAACGCGCGACCTGACCTTGCCTGTGGCGGCAACACCGGATCTTGATCCGATCGTCGCGATCCAGGCCTTCTACGTGATGGCGGCCAAGCTGTCCGCAGCGCGCGGCCTGGACCCGGATCGTCCGCGTCACCTGAACAAAGTCACCAAAACCCATTGATCCACTGAGATTCCAGCGCGCGGCCATCGATGAAGAACAGTCTCCTGCTTGCTGCATTGATGGCCGTTGCCGGCGCCGCGCTCGCGACGCCGGCGCAGCGCATCGAGTTCTGGACCTTCAGCATGAAGCCGCGCTTCACGCCTTATTTCGAGGACGTAGTGAAGCGCTACGAAGCGGCCAACCCTGGCGTCAAGCTAGAATGGGTCGACTTCCCCTGGGATATTATCCAGACCAAGCTGGTGACACGCATCGTGGCTGGCAAGCCGCCGGCGCTGGTCAACCTGAATGTGCCATGGGCCGAAGAGTTCGCGCGCGACGGGCTGCTGACGCCTGTCGATGCGATGCTCGGCGGCGAACGTCCGCGCTACCTGGCCAGCGCATTGCAGGACCTCTCCTTCGGCGGCAAGACTTACGGCTTCCCGATGTACAGCAATGTCGCTGTGATTGCCTACAACCGCGACATCTTCCGTGCGGCAGGCATTGCTCGGGCGCCGCGCAACCTCGATGAACAGCTCGCTTTCGCGCGCCAGATCGCCCAGCGCACCGGCAAGGCGGGGCTATGCCCTGCCCTCGCAAAAGTCGATGGCTTGATGCTGCAGCAAGGCTTGCCGGTGCTGGCTGGCGGCCGCGCGGTGTTCAACTCCCCTGCGCACGTCGCCTTTGTGCGCAAGCTGGCCGAGACGTATCGCGCGGGCGGCCTGCTGAAAGACGGCCTGTTTGCGGAGGATAACTTCCCGCCTGCAGTGGAAGCTTACAAGAGCGGACGCCTTGGGATGCTGCTGGCGCCGCCGACGGCATTGAAGCGCATCCAGGCCGATGCGCACGAGGTGTATGCGATTACCGATGTGGCGCCCGCACCGCTGGGGCCGACCGGGATTGCCGATGGCGGCTGGCTGATCCACTTCGGCGTACCGGCGCGCGTGCCGGCCGGGGATTTGCCGGGCATCGGCAAGTTCGCACGCTTTCTGACCAGCGACGCGAACCAGCTGGAATTCGCCCGGCAGGCCAGCGTATTTCCCGCTTCGGCGCAGGCTGCCAATGATCCCTTCTTCACCGTGGTGCCGCCCAATGCCGGCGCGGCAGAGAAAGCCGTCGCCGCCGGTGCCGTGTCCATGCCCTACTCGCGCACCATGTACGTGGCCGGCATCGAAGACTACGACGAACTGCGCCGCGCGCTGGCAAAAGCCGTGGAAGCCGGCGTCACCGGCCGCCAAGACATCCAGCAAGCGCTGGACACCGCCGTCGCTATCTGGAACCGCAAATTGTCCACCCCGGGGTCAGGAACGAAAGTGGACATTTCGCGGGGGAATGCGCGATGAGGCGCTCGATTGCGGCTTGGCTGTTTTTGGCGCCGGCGCTGGTGCTGCTGGCGGTTTTTGCGTTCTGGCCGGTGCTGTTTGGGTCGGTGCTGGCGTTCACCGACTTTTCGCTGGTGCGTCCGACCCATTGGGTCGGCTTCGACAACTTCCGCTACATCTTCAACAACGAGATGTTCGTCACCGGCCTGAAAAATTCGCTGTTGTTCCTGCTGATCGTCCCCTGCGTGCAGCTCGGCGCAATGGCGCTGGCGGTGATGGTGAACAACCAGCTCCCCGGCATCAAGCTGTTCCGCGCCGCTTATTACGTGCCGGTGGTGACGACCGTCTCCGTGGTCGGCATCATGTGGGGCTTCATGTTCCACGAACAGGGCGCGCTGAATTACATCCTCGGCACCAACATCGGCTGGCTTCAGGATGATACCTTTGCGCTGGCCGCGATCATGTTCGTCACGCTGTGGCGTGGCCTGGGCTGGTATATGGTGATGTACCTGGCCGCGCTGCAGTCGGTGCCGCAGGAAATGCAGGAAGCCGCCATCCTCGACGGCGCTTCACGCTGGCAGCGCTTCTGGCATATCACCGTGCCGATGCTGCGCCCCACCATCATGGTCTGCACCATCCTGTCCGTGCTGGGCGCGCTCAAAGCCTACCAAGAGGTCGACGTGCTGACCCAGGGCGGCCCGATGAATTCCACCTTCACCGCCCTGTACTACGCCTACGACCAGGGCCTGAAGCACCTGAAGCTGCCGCGCGCCCTGGCTGCGAGCTTCATCGTCTCGCTGATCTGCATCGGCATCGCCCTGCTTTGCCTGCGCTACCTGAAGCCAAAGCACCGATGAAAAAGACCGCACAATACCTTCTGCTGGCCGCCATCGCGCTGCTCTGCATATTCCCGTTCTGGTGGACGCTGGTCACGGCGCTGTCGACTGAGGGCAATATTTTCTCGTACCCGCCGACCTTCTGGCCGAAGCAGCCATCGCTGGAAAACTTCGCGGAGGTATTCCGCGTGATCCCGATCTGGTCTTTCCTGAAAAACTCCATCCTGATCACCGCCTTTACCGTACTGTGGAAACTGGTGCTCTGCTCCATGGCCGCCTATCCTCTGGCGCGCCTGCATTTCAAAGGCAAGAAACTGGTCTTCGGGCTGATCGTCGCGACCATGGTGCTGCCGTCCGAAGTCAACTTCCTGGTCAACTTCATCACGGTGACCGAACTGGGTCTGGTCGACACCTACTCCGGCGTGATCCTGCCGAACGTGGTGAACGCGGTCGCCATCCTGCTGCTGAAGCAAGCGTTCGAGGAAGTGCCGCAGGACCTGGTCGATGCCGCCCGCGTCGACGGCGCGTCCGAATGGACCATCTTCACGAAAATCATGCTGCCGCTGGTCGCACCATGGCTGGCGACCGTCGGCATCCTGACCGCCGTCGAAGCCTGGAACGAGTACATCTGGCCTTCGATCGTGATGAGCAAGCCGGACGAATTCCCGCTGTCGGTAGGCGTGCTGTATTTGCGCGGCACCTTCGGCAGCAGCACGCGCGTCATAGCGGCAGGTACCATCATCACTATTGTGCCGACACTGGCGGCATTCCTTTTCACCCAACGTTACTTCATGCGCGGCATGGACGGAGCAGTTAAATGAGCACACAAGAATTACGAAAAATCGCGGGACAACTGATCATGATCCGCTTCCCCGGCACAGTGCTGGAGCCGGCGACGGCAGACTTCATCCGCGCCAACGGCATCCGCGGCGTGTGCCTGTTCCGCGGGAATATGACCGACTCCGCGCAGCTGGCCAAGCTGACCGCCGACCTGCGAGGCGCCATGGGCCCGAATTCCCTGATCGCCATCGACCAGGAAGGCGGCGCCGTGGTGCGCTCGACCTGGGTCCCTGCGCCGCCAGCGGCGATGGGCCTGGGCGCCGCCAACGATACCGACCTGGCCTACCGTACCGGCGCCGCCGTCGCGCGCGCCGCCAAGTCGCTTGGTTTCAACTGGAACTTCGCGCCCGTGCTGGACTTGAACAACAATCCGAACAACCCGGTGATCGCCGAACGCTCCTTCGGCGCCGAACCGCAGCGCGCGGTGGAACTGGCCATGGCCTGGATGGCCGGCAGCCATGCCGAGGGCGTAGCCTGCTGCGTCAAGCATTTCCCCGGCCACGGCGACACCCACGTCGATTCGCACCGCGACCTGCCGACCGTCGACAAAGCGCTGCCCGAACTGGACCTGCTGGAACTGGCGCCGTTCCGCGCCGCCGCGCCGGTGGCGCCAGCCATGATGACCGCCCACATCGTCTACCCGGCAATCGACCCTGACAATCCGGCCACCATGTCGCCCGCCATCCTGGACGGCATCCTGCGCAAGCAATGGAACTACAAGGGCATCATCATCACCGATGGCATGGACATGCATGCCATCGCCGGCCGCTACGGCGTGGGCAATGCTGCCGTGCGCGCCCTGCTGGCCGGCGCCGACATGGTGATGGCGCTCGGCACCACGGAAACCCAGGATGAAACCCTGGACGCCATTGCGGCCGCTTTGGCCGACGGCTCCCTGCCGCAAGGCGCCGTGGAGGAACGCCTGGCGCGCCTGAACGCCCTGGCGCAAGCCTACCCTTGCCAGCAGCGCTCCTATAAAGAAGATGCCGCCGACCGCGCGATCATGGCCGAAGGCTGGCGCCGTGCGCTGACGGCGCGCGGCAACCCACAGCGCCCGGCAGCGGGCAGCAGGCTGCGCCTGGTGGTGCGGCAGGACGTGGTGAGCGACGGCGTGTCCGAAGCGGGCGTACCGGCAGCCGGCGTGGCCGCCTCGCTGGGCAAGCTGTACGACGTGGAACTGCTCACCTTCGCCGACGCCAACACTTTCGACTGGTCCTCGCTGCCGCAGGATGGCCGCTTTACCGTGCTGGCCTCCACTTCCCGCCTGCGCTACGGCGACAACGCCCGCAACAACTGGAAGCCCGACCTGCATCTCGCGCTGTGGAATCCCTACCAGGCGCTGGACATCCAGTCCCCCGCCCTGATGACCTACGGCTTTGCCGCGCCCGCGCTGGAAGCCATCAACGCCTGGCTGTCGGGCGAACTCGAAGCCACCGGGCGCTGCCCGGTTCCCGGCTTTGCTTGAAGCTTAAGGAGACAAGATGGACGCCGCACGCAACAACCCGCTGAAGTGGATTCCCACGCTATACCTGGCGCAGGGCCTGCCCTACTTCGCCATTGCCCTCGTCTTCGGGCAGATGATGAAGAGCATGAATATGTCGAACGCGGAGATCAGCCACTGGCTGGCCTTCCTCGGCGGCGCCTGGATTTTCAAGCCATTGTGGAGTCCCTTCCTGGAACTGGCGTCCAGCAAGAAGCTGGTGGTGGTCAGCTTGCAGCTGTTCGGCGGCGTGTGCCTTGGCATGGTGGCATTGGCATTGCAGTTCCCGTTCTGGCTCAGCGCCAGCATCGGCGTGCTGTTCCTGGTGTCGATTGCCTCGGCTACGCACGATATCTCCTGCGACGGTCTGTACATCGCCAGCTTGAACAAGAAGGCCCAGGCACAGTATGCCGGCTGGACCGGCACCTTCTTCAACGCCGGGCGCTTCCTGGCGCAGGGCGGCTTGCTGATGCTGGCCGGTTACCTGGAAAAGACCCAGGGCGTCACTTCCGCCTGGACCGTCATCTTCGGCATCCTCGGCCTGACCATGTGCGCGCTGGGCGCCTACAACTTCTGGGCGCTGCCGCTCAGCCCCAACGCACGCATGGACGACCATACTGTGGCGGGCGTAGCGCGCACGCTGAAGGAAGTGATCCTCGACTACTTCCGCAAACCGGGCATCTGGGTTTCGATCCTGTTCATCATCCTGTTCCGCGCCGGCGAGGCCCAGGTGCAGACCATCGGCCCGCTGTTCCTGCGCGAAGCACGCGAAGCGGGCGGACTTGGCCTGAGCACGACCGAAGTGGGCGCCGTGTACGGCACCAGCGGCACTATCGCCTTCATCATCGGCTCCATTGCCGGCGGCTACTTCACTTCCTGGCTCAGCCTGCGCCGCGCCATCCTGTTCCTGATCCTGGCGGTGAACCTGCCCAACCTGGTGTTCTATTACCTGTCGCATGCGCTGCCGACCGACCTGACCCTGATCGGCGTCGCGCTCAGCGTCGAGATGTTCGGCTACGGCTTCGGTTTCGTCGGCGTGATCCTGTACATGATGCAGGTGGTGGCGCCGGGACGCTACACCACCGCCCATTACGCCTTCTCCACCGGCGTGATGCAGCTTGGCTTCGTGCTGTTCCGCTGGATCAGCGGCGACATCCAGATGGCGCTGGGTTACAAGAACTTCTTCCTATGGGTGCTGGTGGCCGCGATCCCGGTCACTATCCTGTCGCAGTTCATCCCGATGGAGTCGCGCGAACAGGCCAGTGGCGAAGCCGTGCCCGAGGCAGCCTGACCCATGGCGTCGGTCTCGCTGCGCAACATCGCCAAGCGCTATGGCGACAATACCCCGGTAATCCAGGGCATCGACCTGGATATCGCGGATGGTGAATTCACCGTGTTCGTCGGCCCGTCCGGCTGCGGCAAATCGACGCTATTGCGCATGATCGCCGGGCTGGAAGAGATCAGCGGCGGGCAGCTGCGCATCGGCGGCCGGATCGCCAACAACGTGCCGCCGGCGCAGCGTGGACTGGCGATGGTGTTCCAGTCCTATGCGCTCTATCCGCACATGACGGTTTATGAAAACATGGCTTTCGGCCTGAAGCTGGGCGGCATGCCGGCCGCCGAGGTGCGCGCGGCGGTTGAACGGGCCGCCGTCACGCTGCAGATCGGCCACCTGCTCAATCGCAAGCCGAAGGAGCTGTCCGGCGGCCAGCGCCAGCGCGTGGCGATCGGCCGCGCCATCGTGCGCAAACCGCAGCTATTCCTGTTCGACGAACCGCTGTCCAACCTGGATGCCGGGCTGCGCGTGCAAATGCGTTTGGAAATCGGCCGCCTGCACAAGGAACTTGGCACCACCA
This sequence comes from Duganella sp. Root198D2, assembly GCF_001428585.1. Taxonomy (NCBI): domain Bacteria; kingdom Pseudomonadati; phylum Pseudomonadota; class Betaproteobacteria; order Burkholderiales; family Oxalobacteraceae; genus Duganella; species Duganella sp. Root198D2. The sequence continues at coordinate 54,792 of NZ_LMIC01000018.1, forward strand.
CCATCTACGTGACGCACGACCAGGTGGAAGCGATGACGCTTGGCCAGCGCATCGTGGTGTTCAACGGCGGCAAGGTGGAACAGGCCGGCACGCCGCAGGAGCTGTATAACAGGCCGGCCAACCTGTTCGTGGCCGGCTTCCTGGGCGCGCCGCGCATGAACTTCATCCCGGCTGAAGTGATCGCCCTTGGCGCCACCCATGTCGCGGTACTGCTGCCGGGCGGCGCCATCGTCGAAGTGGCAGCCCTGCCCGGCGACATCGAGCGCGGCAGCCGCGTCACGCTTGGCGTGCGTCCGGAGCACCTGCAATTGCGCGAAGAAGCTTACAATGCCGCCGCTGTAGCGATCAGCCATGTGGAGTACCTTGGCGATCAATCGATTGTTTACGCTGCCTTGCCCGGCATGCAAGAGGCGCTGGCGGTGAAACTGGCGCAGGATTGCCCCGTTCCCGCCTCCGGTGCGCCGGCCTCGCTATTCCTGCCGCCGGAGCGCTGCATGCTGTTTGCGGCCGATGGCGCGGCTTTCTGCCGGCCCTGAGAAATCGTTACAATTGGCTACTTCAGAAAAGCGGTCCCATGACAAAATTATGGGAGAATAGACGTTTGCCTCAATCACAAGAAGGATCACACACCATGACCCAACATCGTTTCGCACGTATCGGCCTGCTGCTGGCAGCCATCGGCCTGGGCGCAGTCCCGGCGCTGGTCCAGACCGCCCACGCGCAAGACAAACAGGCTGCCGCCAGTGCTCCACAAGAGACCGTGCGCAAAGAAATGGTCAAATTCCTGGACGGTAAAGTCCTGAGCCCCCTGCTGGATGCCAAGAACTATGGCGAAGTGAACGCCTTGCTGGACCAGGCAGATGCAATGCCGAACAAGACCCCTTACGAACAGTACGTCATCAACCGCATGCGCCTGGCCACTGCCCTGGGCGCTGGCAACAAGCCGAAGCTGATCGAAATGCTGGAGTACGTGCTGGCCTCCGGCCGCCTCGACAAACCTGAGCAAGCCAAGTTCACCCAGGCGCTGGCCGGCTACTACCAGGAACAGAAGAACTACCCGAAGACCATTGAAAACCTGCAGAAGTACGGCGAACTGTCCGGCGACCCGAAAGTGGCGCGCCAGATCATGGCGATCCGCTTCGAATCGGGCGACCACAAGGGTGTGCAAACCGACCTGCTGAAGAAGCTGAACGACAGCATCAAGGCCAACCAGCCAATGACCCGCGAAGAGCTGCACATGCTGGCCGACGCATCGCACCGCCTGAAAGACAAGGGCACCTACCTGACCGCGCTGGAAGGCCTGGTACGCTGGCATCCGCGTGACCGCTACTGGTCGGACATGCTGTACCGCACCCGCGGCAAGGAAAACTACTCCACCCGCTTCTCGGCTGACATCATCCGCCTGCAGAAGGTGGCCACCACCAAGATGGAAGAGCAGGACTACCTGGAACTGGCCGAAGTCGACCAGCTGGAAGGCCAGTTCATCGAAGGCAAGGCAGCACTGGACGCCGGTATCGCCAACGGTGCCATCACCCAGAACGCCAAAGTCAAGAAGCTGAAGGCTGACCTGGACCGCCAGGCCGCGGACGACATGAAGAACATCGCCTCCACTGAATCTTCGGCCCGCAAAGGCAAGAACGGTACCGGCATGGTCAACCTGGGCTACGCTTTCGTCACTATGGGCCAGTACGACAAGGGCATCCAGCTGATCCAGGACGGTATCGCCAAGGGCGGCCTGAAAAATGCGGAAGACGCCAAGCTGCGCCTGGGCTACTCCTACGCAATGGCCGGCAAGAAGGAGGAAGCCATCAAGATCCTGGAAACCGTGCAAGGCGCCGACGGCCGTGCCGACCTGGCCCGCTACTGGATCCTGTGGGTCAACCGTCCATACCCGGCGACTGCTGGCGACGACGAAAAGCAAGGCTAAGCAAAACGCCTGAGCGTCTAAGCGATACAACAAAGCGGGAATGGCTTTCGGGCCCTTCCCGCTTTTTTTCGCACGCTACCCCCGATTCAATTGAATCGCTCTTGCCGTTCGCGAAATTCTAGGCTGTAATGGCGGTCCGCACCGTTACTGAAAGAGCAACACCCATGCACGCCCCGCTGTCAGAAAGCGACTTTCACCAGTCCCTGCGCGACCCCCTGCTTAGGTATTACGGCTACGAAGAGAATTTCCTGGACCAGCTTGAGACCTTCGAGCATGTGCGGGAACGCCTGCAGCAAGCGCCGGACATGATCTCGGCGATCCCCCTGTACAACCTGATGAACACCACCAAGCGCCTGGCGACCGATGCCAGCGCGTTCCTTGTCAACTGCTACAGCGGTGGGCACGACATCGTTCAACTGCAAGCTTTCTATGACCGTGCGGTCGAATACTGGGAAACCTACGCCCACTACAACAAAGCCTATAACGACAGCAACGATCGCGAGACGCCGTGGCCGCACGTGGCCCTGGCCGGGCCGGAATACCACCAGGCATTGACCATGGTTTGCCTCGGCATCCTGCTAGGCAAACAGGATGTGCTGCATCGCCTGGTGCCCCTGATCGATTACCTCAATGAAAAGCGCGATGCGCTGGTCGAGCGCCTGCTCAGCTGTTGCGTCGAAGGCCGCGATCCGGCGGTCAGCATCTGCCGCCGCAACCTGCCTTACTCCAAAGCGCTGCCGATCTTTGCCGCCCAGCCTTCCGAGCGGCCCGCCCTGATGGCGCAATACCTCGCAGAATGGTACGAGGCCAGCCGCCGGGAGAACTACTATGACCTGCACAAGTCGGGCTATCAGTTCGTCGGCTACTGGTCGTGGGAAGCCGCCGCCATCACCCTGGTGCTGGGCATCGACGATGCGAGCTATCGCCACCTGCCCTACTACCCGGCGGACATGGCCGCCTTCGCACGCCAGGCCAATGCCGGCAGGATGCCAGCCTACGTAGCGCCGGCTATCGAAGAAAGCGCCGAGCTGGCGCCGCCAGAAAGCATCGGCGAACTGGCCGAATACTGGCGCCACAAAAAGCTGTCGCCAGCCGATTTCGAACAGCGGCGCCGTTCCAGCCGCATGCGCTATGGCAGCTACGAAGAAAACCTGGTGCTCTTCACCGACAAGGTCTGTTACGACTGCGCCGACCAGGACCAGTACGACGGCGCACACTGGCTGGCATGGGAATCCGTGAATCACCTGCGCAACAGCTACAGCGCCGGCCATGCACTGGAGGACCTCAATACTTTTTTTCCGCTGGCTCTCAGCTTTTGGGAAAACTACGCGCGCTTCCTGGCGCCATTTACACCGTCGGAGGACGACGAGGACGAGGACTGCTACAAGCATTGGCTGGACCTGCAAGACGATGACTATCACACCGGCCTGTCGCTGGTGTGCTTCGCCATCCTGCTAGGCCACCAGGACAAGCTGGCGCGCATCATGCCGATACTCGACTACGGCAACCGCCGCCGCGACGCGCTGCTGGAGCACCTGGTTGCACCGTTCGTGGCGGGCCGCGAATCCCCGCCAAAGAAATGCACGCGCGGCAAGCCCTATTCGCAAACCCTGCCAATTTTTGTCGCGGCGCCTGAGAAGCGCCCCGCCCTGATGGCCGAATACCTGCAGGCCTGGTATGACATGAGCGAGGACGAGCCCTACTTCGGTACCAACCGCAAGGGCTTCCAATTCTTCGGCTACTGGTCCTTCGAAGCCGCCGCCATCAGCGTGCTGCTCGGCATCGACGACACTTCCTACCGCCACGATCACTTCTACCCGCGCGAGCTGGCCGACTTCGCACGCTCACGCACCGCATAAACCGGAGATCCACTTTGAAAGCCCCATTCCTTGGCGCGCTGCTGCTCGCCATTGGCCTGCCGCTGCACGCGCAACAAGCCATCACCCCGCAACGCGACATCACCAGCATTTCGGCGAACGGCATCGAGCTGAAAATGCTGTACACGGATATCGACAGGGGCAATCACACCCTGCGCACAATCACCTTCTTCCGCTCCAACGACAAAGGTCCCGCAGAGCAGATCCCTTTTGAGGTCAACGAAAAGTTCATACCGACGCTCCAGCTGAATGCGGGCGCCGACTGCGCCATCAGCGATTTTCGCGCTTTCAAGTCCAAGGCCGGCCTGCGTGTGATCTATGCCGAGCGCGAAGGCATGTGGGCGGACGACCGCCGCGTGACTTTTACGGTCATGGAACTGAAAGCAAATGACGACCAGGAATCGGTCGATGCGCCGGCCCTGTCCTTCCGCCAGGTCAACAAGTTCACCAGCCAGCGCAAATTCTGCGACGTCAACCAGGCGCTGGATGCGGAAGCCGCACGCTTGAAGAAATGACTTTCATTTTGCAAGTATAGCGATTCAATTGAATCTCTCTTGCTTCAAAAGAACTTCTAGGCTGTAATGGCGGTCCGTATGGTTATCTAAAACACAATCTCATGCTGGACCGCCTCACTCAAGATACACGCCTGCTGCGACTGACCACGCCGCAGGGCGCCGCGCAGCTATTGGTCGAATGCGTGCGCGGAGAGGAGGCGATCGGCAAACCCTTCGCCTTCGATATTTCGACGCTGTCCACCGACGCAGCGATCCCGCTCAAGTCCCTGCTTGGCCAGCCGGCTATACTGGAGCTGGTGACCGCCGCCAGCAAGGAAGCGCCGCGCCCATTCCACGGCCATATTACTGCCATCGAGTTGAGCGGCTCCAACGGCGGCCTGGCGCGCTACACGGTGCGGCTGGAGCCCTGGACGGCCTTCCTCGCGCAAAACCGTGACAGCCGTGTTTTCCAGGACCTGTCGGTATGCGACATCCTCGATGCCGTTTTGGGCAGCTGGCAAGGCCAGGGCAAACTGGTGCCCGAGTGGCGTTTCGAACTGGCCGACCGCGCAGCCTATCCAAAGCGCAGCCTGTGCACCCAATACCAGGAAAGCGACTGGGCCTTCGCCGAACGACTGATGGCGGAAGAAGGCCTGTTCTATTACTTCGAACACCGCAGCGACGGCCACCTCCTGGTGATTGCAGACCACAATGGTGCCTTCCAGCCCAACGAGCAGGCAGCAGTGCGCTTCACCCAGGCCGGCGCCGTGATGCGCGAAGACAGCATGGACCGCTGGCGCATGCAGGCCAGCCTGCTCACCAGCGAAGTCGCGCTGCAAAGCTGGGATTACCGCACGCTGGACCAGCGCGCCGCCAGTGCAGCCAGTGCCGACGATGGCGGCATTCCGCTGTCCGCCCGCGATGTGCCAGGCGCCTATGCCTACAGCGGCCGCGAACACGGCCAGCGCCTTGCCGAACGCCGCCTGCAGGCAGTCGATGTCGCACGCAAGAACATGACGGGCGCCGGCACCGTGCGCACCATGGCCCCGGCCACGCGCTTCTCCCTGCAAGGCGAGCCGGTGACCGGTGACAGCGGCGACTTCATCGTCATCCGCGTGCTGCACCTGATGCACAACAACCTGGCCGCGCAAATGCGCTCGAATATCCAGCGCGAACTGGGCCAGGCCGCACTACAGCTGCTTAACGACGGCGACCTGGCCGAAAGCCGCCATGCAGTCGGCAACGCCATTGCCGAACGCCCGCTGTACCGCAACCGCATCGACGCCATCGAAGCTGCCCTGCCCTACCGCAGCGGGGCGCCATGGAAACGCCCTACCGTGCAGGGACAGCAGACCGCCATCGTGGTGGGCCCATCCGGCGCGCCGATCCATACTGACCGTGACCACCGCGTCAAGGTGCAATTCCACTGGCAGCGCGGCGACAGCAGCCATAGCCGCCTAGCGCCATCGCTGCAAGCAGGCGACAGTGGCGCTCCCGCCGACGACAGCGCCGGCACCTGGGTGCGCGTCGCCACCCCGCTGGCGCCGATTGCCGGCGCCAATTGGGGCAGCAATACCCTGCCGCGCGTTGGCCAGGAAGTGCTGGTTGACTTCCTCGAAGGCGATATCGACCGCCCCGTCATTATTGGCGCCCTGTACAACGGCGACGGCCAGGCCGACGCCCAACACAACAAGATCGGCGCAGGCACCGGCGCAGCCACCGGTAATGCGCCCGTATGGTTCCCCGGCGAGTCCGGCGGTCACGCCCACCCGGCATCGCTGTCGGGCCTGAAAAGCCAGGCCATGCAAAGCAGCCAGGCCGGCGCGGGCGCCTACAGCCAGCTGGTATTCGACGACTCGCCCGGCCAGTCGCGCGTAGCCCTGCAGCGCCACGCCAAGCCGCACCAGGGCACAGCTGAACTGAACCTCGGCCACCTGCGACACCAAAGCGACAACCAGCGCCTGCATGCTGTCGGTTTTGGCGCGGAGCTGAAGACCGAACATGCCCTCGCCCTGCGTTCCGGCCAAGGCATGCTGCTCTCCACTCACGCAGCGCGCGGCGCCAGCGGCAATGTGCTGGACGCACGTCCCGCCCAGAACCAGGTTGAAAGCGCGAGGCAACTGCAAATTGCCCTGGCCGAGCAGGCAAAGACCCACAAAGCCAACTTGCCGAAACAAGAGGAAGCCGACAAGCTGCCGGTGACCGAAGGCTTGCAACGCACCGCCGATACCCTGTCCTCGCGTGCAAACAGCGGCGCACCGGCTTTCGACGCTCCGCTGCTGCAGGTCGACAGCCCATCCGGTATCGTCGCGGCCACGCCTGCCGACGCACTGCTTGCGTCCGAAACGTCCAGCAGCGTGACCGCCAGCCAGGACATCAACTTCGCCGCGCAGGCGAACCTGCTGCATTCCTCCGCTGGTGGCATCAGCCTGTTCACCTACGGCAAAGCGGACGCCAAGGATAAGCCGAACCAGGAAACCGGCCTGCACCTGCACGCGGCGAGCGGGAAGTACAGCAGCCAAAGCCAGGATGCCGCGACCATGCTGACCGCCGACAAGGCAGTTGCCGTCGCCAGCATCAACGCCGAAGTAAATATCGCCGCCAAACAGCATGTGCTGCTTACGACCCAAGGCGCAGCAATACGCATCGAGGGCGGGAACATCACGCTGAATGCACCTGGCAAGGTCGAATTCAAGGCCAGCATGAAGGAACTGGGAGGCCCGTCGGATGGCAGCATTGGACTGCCGAATCTTCCTAAGCTCGCGGTAACGAACTATCCGGAAAAGTACAGCAATAGGTTGGACGTACACGATCTCTTCATCCAGCATGAACTGGCTGGGATCACTTACGCGGCTAAACGCACCGATGGGAAGGTTGTTCGGGGCTTACTGGATCAACACGGCCGAACCGATCAACTGTATGTCAAAGACAAAGAAAAAATTGAAGTCCTGGTTGGTCCTAAGCAGACTGAATGGGGTCTGATTTACGACTACGACGACGAGTAAGAAGCTATGGAATTTAACAAAACAAAAATCGATGATGCACTTCGCAGCATCGTGAACGTAAAGCTGGTTGACCCGTTTGGTAAGCGTATCGCTGGTCTGCGATATCAAGTTCGTCAAGGCACTCAAATTGTCGCAAGAGGTGTCACGAACACGGAAGGAAAGTTTTCGTCATTCGCGTCAATCATAGGCACAATCTTGACCGTATACGTCGAGCGCTTCGGCACAAACGAATTCAAGGAGATCAAAAAGATCATTCCTTGGTCCGAAGACTTCCGCATCAAGCTTGTTAGCGAAAAACGGAAAGAAAACCTAAACGCGAAGGAACACCAAGGAAATCCTGGTAATTACCAGCGCAAAACGTATAAAGTCTGCAAAGACGATACGCTGGGCCATATTGCAAGCCAATTCGAAACTACTGCCGCAGACTTGGCTGCATTAAATGGCATTGCAGTGACAGACATTATCCATATTGATCAGATACTCAAAGTTCCGAATAAGCCAGCGCGATCAGGGGCTGCAACATCAAATGCCACGGCTCCATCTACTGCGCCAACTTCTGAGCCCGTATCAATTCAAGGACCAGTCTCAAACGACACAGGAACAGCAACTGGTGCCTCGCCATCGCCTGCGGCAACATCAAATAGCATTGCACAGCCGGCGCCGGGTGCATTGTCTGCGTCCACATCGTTACCTGCCTCAGTATCGGGGCAAGAAACTACTTTAAACGTTACAGGAACGCCGACTACGCCTTCATCATCGGCCCCTATACCTTCGGAGGCTGCGACTCAAGCCCCCACTGTTGCGGTCCCTGCGAACGAGGGGGCCAGTACTGAATCGATCCCAGCGAAAGCAACTGTTGTCACTACACCAGTACCTGTCGCCAAGGAAGAAGACCGTGGGCCAAATGGTACGCCGAAAACCGTTGTTACCCCGGTTTGCGACCAAAGTGGGTGTATTAAGCTCGGCGACAAAGGCCAACTGATCGAAGAACTGAACCTCCGTCTCATGGGTTTTGGCAATACAATCCATGACCCAGCTTCTCTCGACGAATTTACAGTAGCTACGGAAAAGGCTGTGAAGCAGTTTCAGCGTGACTATATGGGGGTAGCAGAGAGCGGCAAAGTTTGTGGCGCCGTCCTTACTGCAATCGACGAGTTCCTAATCAAATATCCAATCTCATTCCATCCATTTGCTTGCCAATGCGGTGCGCATGGGGCAAGTGTAGCTGACCGCTGTAATGGTTTTGGCAAGGCTAGGCTGGGGTCTGCCTCTGTCAGTCACCTGAAAAACGGCGCCAACGTTGCCGGAGTGGAAAAACCAGGAATTCACCGCGCGCTGTTCTGGAGTCTACGAGCGGCACTCTTCTACTTGGATGCCAAGGAGAGCCAGTTAGGCTTCAAGTTCGGGTATGTCGCGTCCGGCTATCGCTGCTGGAAGCGAGCCAAACAAATGGGTATCTTCACCACGAACCATCTGGGCAACGCATGCGACGTGCATTTCTTGCGTGTTAGCAATAATTCCGAGGTAACCGGTGACGCCCTAGAGTCCCTAAAGAATAAGGTATTCGTTAGCAGGATGAAGGCTCGTCCAAAATGGGATACGGAAAACTGCATTTCACTTGAGCCCAAACACATCACTGATGCGTGGGTGCATATGGATGTACGTATGTTCAAGGAAAAATACCTGCTACCTCGATACTACGCTAAGACCCGAGAGGCGGCTGATGGCGACCCAATCGCTACAATTGCAAGGCGCGAGGGCCGGCTTAGCTTAGTCAATTGTGGCGGCAGTACACCAACGCTACCTGTTGAGGCACCAATTTCCGCGCCAGTTGCGACCCAAAAGCCGACACCTGCGCCTAAGCCGCCCGCTAAACCACCAGCCACCAATCCGCAAGCTCAAAAACCGCCGCCTGCTGCCGGCAAAGGGAGCAAGAAAAGCCCGGTCACGGCCGGGCCAGCCGCTACGACGCGAAAAGACCCCGACAGCCTCCATGTATCGCAACTAGGCTTGGACTTTATTCGAGTCTGGGAGAATGGCGACCTAACCACTAGCCATCTCGTTCCTTACGACGTAAAAGATCAATGCACAGTTGGCGTCGGGCATTTAGTCGATGGCGAGCGATCATGTGCGGAGCTCGCAAGTTCAGGTAGCGTTGCCTATAAAAAGTATGCAGCCGGCATTACAGTTGAGGAAGAGCGGGCCCTGTTCGCTGAAGACGTCGAACGGATACGCAATCGTATTCTGCCCAGCCTTCAAGTGCCCCTGCACCAGCATGAATTTGATGCCCTGATGAGTCTTGCATTCAACACAGGCGGGCTGAAAAAATTCATAAAGTTACTTGCCAAGCTAAATACCAAAAACTACGGCGGCTGCTGCGATGAGTTTGCTGACATCACCAGCGGAGGTGCGTTGACAGCACGCAGGCAATCTGAAATGCGATTATTTCGTAACAATATATACGACGCAAACCATTAACGACATGAAATCAATTTTCCCTATATGGCTGACATTCGTCGGCGTTCTTCTCACAGCAATTAATACTCAAGCTGCCCCCGTTGAGGGCACTTGGAAACTCGAACGCTCTGTTGATTACGAAAGCAATGCTCCGGCAAAAAAAGCCCCAAAATTTCCCATCATCAAATTCCAAGATAACATTATTCAGCTATCTGAAAACTGTACGGCACGCCTAATCGCTACAGATTATCTCTTTCCAGAGGTATTCCAAGCGATGACAAAAGAGGGAATTTCCGAAACTCAAGTTGACCGTTTTCTTGTGAAAAATTTTGGCATTTCTCTATTGAAAACGAAAATGGTCTATAAACTTAAGCCGAACCCAGAATATTGCGCAAGTCCGGTAATGGAATTTTTTGTTGTTAACGATAAAATTCTAATCCCGGCAGGAGACATATTCTATATCTATGGAAAAACGCAACCTGATCACGGTGCCGCTTACCATAATGCCACCCAATCGAAGAATGACAGTTTAATCTCTGGTTACAAGCTATCGCGCCTGCCTATGGATTTCGATCGTTATTATGATACCTGCCGGCCGAAGATTACGAATTCCAAAGGAAAACCTCAAACCTCTGACAAATGCGCTCCTGAATTCTTCCCTTACGTCGCAGACCCTAAGAGCGATGACCCGCTGATGAAGCTGGTTGGTAACCATAATTACACAATGGGAGGCCATAGATATGCTGACGGCTTTTCCCCTCCATTTAAACAGAAAGCACCGGCTACATTCCTCGTATTCACGCCAATGAACCAAGTAGTTTTGTTACGAGTGGACGATTTTGAGGTAGTTCGCAATGAAGAGCGAGACATAATGGCTGGAGTTTATCTTTCGGTAGTCAACGGAAAAGTCGTCGACCAGATCTCCGGCTGCCATCTCAATCTAGAATACGTCTGCCTTGCTGAGGGACAGGCGGTCGCGAAACTAGCTCCAAACGGAAAGTTTCAAAAGATTACCAATCCATAACAGCTATGAATACTGCCCTTCGCAATCATTACTAGGGCAACACTGTTTTCACCTGTAACCGAGTCGCGCCCTCATGCATCGCTCGAATCGGTATCTGCGAGAGCCCTTACGGAACGCGCTGTTTAAATTATCGATTCCGATGTCGTTAACAAACAATTTAATATTGGGTGAACAAACCCAAGAAATTCAACAACATAAAGCTAAAGTTTGATGACGAAAAAGATAACTATCGCGTTCTTTCTTTTAATTTTTTTGACCAGCTCAAGCTTTAGCAATGCCGGATTTGCTGGAGGGCCATATTTCTTATGGATCAACTTCTCTAAAAATACCCATATCGACGATGTCATAGCAAGCAACCGGAGCCAAAGAGAAGACTGCGGTGAGCCAGACATGAAAATTGTTCCCGCTCCCGAATGGATATCTCGTGACTTAATTGACAAAGCAGTTATTCACGATAATAAGAATTCGATTTCCACTCTGGATAAGCTTTTACGAAAAAAATATCCAGAATATTCCAGCCAAGGCCTGGATGGAATCATCGTTTATACTGAATCCCCCACGCCTCATTTTTTGAATTTCGTACGAGGTAGAAAAATAATAATAAAAGAGCGATTAAAAAAAGGATCAAATGATGAAATCATATGGCAAGCCTTTTGCCTCATGGTGCCACCAATTACCAGACCAATTTGATTTAAGTCCCATTCATTAGCTAACGAGGCGGGCTCCAATGGCGCATGTTTAATGCTCAAGCCTGTTGCCCCGATTCGCAAGAACTCAAATACGTATGCAGTCAGCGATCGTCTACGTCGGAGGAAACAGCATTGTCGATGTGCCTAAGGCTGAGGAACCTGCAGTGCTCGCCGTACACGAGAAAACTACGTGCGAATGCAGAGGTTCGCCAAACGTTCGATCCGCGGCAAATGAGTCGAATACGGCTGACAAATCAGTGCCGACGTTTATTATTTTAAGCAACGGCAACGAAGTCTTACATAAGATAATATGGATCAGTTTTTCAGGACAAGCTCATGCTGATGAATTTGGAGAATCGAGATGGACTGCAAATGATGGGAGCGTCATCCAGTCCCGCATTCAAGACACTACTCTGTTTAGCACTCATTGCCTTCTCCAGTTCGAGCGAGGCAGGATTTGCGGGCGGTCCTTACTTTCTTTGGGTGAATGCGTCGAGCAATCAACGCATTGAGAAGATAATCGAAAAGCATCTAAACGCCGGCGAAGATTGCGGTAGACCAGATATGCAGGCCTTCCCTGCGCCTGAATGGATTCCGCGGGATTTAATCAATAATGCGATAGTGCAAGAAGACAGGAGATCCATTGCAGAACTCGATCAAATGCTGGGAAGGACGTACCCTGGATATTCCACAAAGGGTCTGGATGGCGTTATCGTTTACAGTGAAAATCCGAAACCGCAGCTTTCAAATCTGGTGCGCGGTAGAAAATTGATCGCCAAACTTCCATTAAATGACCCAAATAACGAGCAAACCGCATGGAGAACTTTCTGCAGCATGGTTCCTCCAATTACCAGACATAGTTAGGGGTAGTTATTCCAAGAATTGCTATTTAAGGCCACCTCGAACTGAGGCATGGACATTAAAACAACCGTACTTGCGCTGGCGTTAACGCTCATGGCTCCATTGAGCTATGCAGGGAACTCCAGCAGCGGTAAAACTTTTAGCAATTTCGGGAACGACCTCACGAGCCCGATATTCCCAGCGAACGGGACTCTGAAAGTCTATAAAAACAAGAATGACGCCAAGCCAATCCCTACACGCTTCGTGCAGATGACTGGCTTCCGCTAGCATCAGCAAAGCATAGTCACGCCTACTTTATCTCATCGAATTGTTGAACCTGAACATGGCCGCCAAATCACTTACCCTCGCCATCGCGCTGATCGGCCTGATGCAGGTCGCGCAGGCATATACTCTTTTCGGTCCAGATCTCAAGGCCCCTATTTTTCCGCAAAACGGAACCCTGAAAGTCTACAAGGCGAAAAACGACGAGAAACCGCTGGCAGAATTTTACGATCTGACCTACTACGCGATTGGCCCCACAGGCTTTGCCCATACCTGCCTGGGGAAAAGCGAGGATGGCTGGGTACGATGCAATATCAAAGGAAAAGCAGGCTGGGTGCGCCGCAGTGACTTCATCTCGGGAGCGGAATACCAGCCAGAATCCAACTGGCCGATTCGCTATTGGTTGGCCAGTGCTGGCGGCAGCATGCCCGGCGAAGAGACCGACGAACTACAGGACGAGGCAAAACGTAGCCCTTACCTCGCGCCCCAGAAAGATCTCTCCAATGTCTTCTTCAAAGTAGTGTTTGATAAAGACGGATTCGCCATCAGCGCAAAAACTGGCAAGCGGACCGGCGACCGTGTTTTTAAGGTCGGTAATGCGATTTACCTGGCCCCAGCAGATGGTGCGAAGCGCGACAACGCCACCTGGCGGTTTTTGAACTACTTCGACTCAAGCCTCCAGGCCATGTGCCCTTCACTTTCGAAAGAGAGTTGCTATAGCGCGGCAAACCTGGCGCAAGGATGGCCCGGGATCAGCATGCTGCACACTTCTCCGTCTCCTCAGTTTGTACAACGCCGAACGCGAAGAGAAGAACAAGGTGGAATGGTTTGGACAGGAAGACGTTGGCTTCGCCCGTTTCTCCGATCCAGTTAAACCAATGATGTACAAGCGCCCTGATGGCAAGCAGATTTGCATCATTGACTGCAAGTAGACGTCTCAATGAACTTGAAATCGCCGAGCAAGGCCTTTTGCATGGTTTTGTACTCCTGACGCGATTTACCCACGCACACAGTTACACCCGAAGATTACTGAAAATGAATAGATCCATTCCGATCATTGCGCTGTCTGCTATAAGCCTGTTCGCAATTTCTTCGTCAACTGCAGCCGAGCTTGCAGGAACATGGAAATTTGAAAGGGCCCGAGGCTTCTACAGCCATCAAAAGAACATCGCGCCACCAGATCAAAAGACGATTCAGCTTGTCAACAACCGGACCAATTTCGGGCCACGTTGCCTGGGTACGTATACAAGAACAAAATACTCGTACCACATGCTTTTTCAAATGGCGATGAAAGGCGGCGTTGACGAGAGGGAGCTCGGCTCATTCACCAAGAAAGAGTTTGGCGTGTCGTTACCAGCAAAGGGATTCTACTACCGACTCGAAGGTCCGACGGACGTGTGCCGTGAACAATTCGAAGACGTTTGGGTCGACGGAGATAGGCTTTTGGTCGCAGCAGGCGCCGAGATTTTCTACAGCTTTGTTCGAACTGCTGACCCGAAAGTGCCATTCCCAGAGCTGGCGGGCCTCACCGCATCCCACCTGCCTTACGACACTGATATTTTTGCCAATCATTGTGCCGCCCAGGTAGGGCTTGCCGGCGAGTTGCAACGCGAATTGGATAAGTGTTCGCCGGTGTTCAATTCATATATCGCTAAGAAAGAAAGCACGAACTATATCGCGCAGCTAGTTGGAAATCACGACTATCGAAGAGGCGGCGCATCCTTCGCCGATCACTACTCAACGCCTTTTTCGCACAACCAGCACCCCGTCTTTCACGTACTTCCTCCATTAAAAGGCATTGTGGTAGTTCGGGTAAACGATCTGGGGGCAAAGACAAAAGAAGACCGCGAAGTTATGGGGGGTGTTTATCTGTCAATCAAGTCTGGAAAGATCGTCGATCAACTGAATGAGCGCTGCAACTTAACTGAGAAATATACCTGCGTAGATGAAGACAACAATCCACAATTCCGGACCTGTCAGGAATTTTGTGTGCCGGGGTCGCGGTTCGTAGTTAGTTAATCGCGTTGGTGAAGCGTTCCCCAAACAGAATGGCAAACTGGTTGGCGGCCATCTTCCAGGTCCGCTGCGGCATCTTCCAATCTTTTTCAATATTGCGCAAGGCCAGATACAGCAATTTGGTCG
>NZ_LMIC01000019.1:0-61166 GCF_001428585.1 Duganella sp. Root198D2
GGAAACACGCTGAACAGCGAAACGGAGGCGGAACCACTGACACTGAAACAAGCAGCTTGAATTATCAAATTAGGCGACAACTAGCTTGAAAATTTCCGGGTTCGCCCAGTCCTTCCTTTTCAGCCTGTACAGCGAACAGTCCCTCGCTGGTCTTATAGAAGGTCACTGCCCGGCGATTGGAGTCGCCGGATTCGGAGTTCGAGAAGTTGAAGTCATCGCCATCCATGGCTGAATTGGTGACAAGCAGCCACTGGGTCTCATTTTTCTCTGGCAGGATGAAAACCGTATATACGTTGTGGCTGCTCGCAGTCGCGGTCGAGACATAGCTCTTCACGATCCGGACAACCATATCGCCGGTTTTGATGTCGTTCACGCCGTCTTTCAGCTTCAGTTCGGTCTTTGCGGCAACTGGATTGACGGTTGCGGCCCAGGCAGGGACGGTTATGCACAGTGCCGACATGGCCAGCACAGCGAATTTGCTTTTCAATTTCATGGAGTTGGCCGCAGGTGAGTAATGTTGTTGTAATTATATGTTGTTGCCAGGAAATGCCGCGCACGGGTGCCCCAGCCGGGAGGTTCAGTTTACTAAGTAACGAGCGTTCCCGAACAGACCAGCCCCTGTAGCCGGGGCATGCTGCACGTACCTGATCTGTATCGGAGGACATCATGAACTTTCCAATCAGAACTGCGCTGGCGACCATGATCGCTCTCTTCAGCGCGCAAGCTCTTGCACAAATCACGCTTTATCCACGGGAAGGCTGGCGCGGCCGCCCGGTTAACGTTACGCGCTCTATCAGCGACCTGCGCAGTGCCGGATTCGATAACCGCGCTTCGTCCGTGGTGGTTGAACGTGGCCGCTGGGAGGTTTGCCCGCTGCCCAACTTCGAAGGCGAATGCAGGATCCTGAGGCGCGGCAGTTATGAGTCGCTGGAAGGCATGGGCCTGAATGACAATATCTCGTCGATCCGCGCCGTGTCGTCACGCCGTCGAGTGGATGAAATGGCGTATGCTCCTGAACCGGCAGCCCAGCCAAATTATGAATACCGCATGCGGCCGAGCGAACGCGTGTATGAAGCGCCGATCACTTCCGCCCGCGCCGTTGTCGGCCCGCCGGAACAGCGCTGCTGGGTTGAGCGCCAGCAGGTTGAAGCCTCGGGCGGCAGCGGCACCGCGGGTGCCATTGCAGGCGCCCTCATCGGCGGTGTGCTGGGCCACCAGGTGGGCGGCGGTTCCGGCCGCGATATCGCCACTGTCGGCGGCGCGATTGCAGGTGCGGCTGTCGGCTCCAACGTCGGCCGCAACACCGGCAACCAATACGCCCAGAACGTCCAGCGCTGCGAATCGATTCCAAGCCGCACGCCGCAATATTGGGACGTGACTTACGACTTCCGCGGCACTGAACACCGCGCCCAACTCTCGACGGAACCTGGGCGCACCATCACGGTTAATCGTGATGGCGTGCCGCGCATGTAGCTGGATCAGGCCTGCTCGGCGAGCACAGCGTGGAATAGCCGGTTCAGCTCGCCGTTCACGTCGCTGCTCCGGAAGCGGACCACATCCGGCCGTTCAAGCCGCTCGAGTTCTGTCTCAATAAAGCGGTTAAGGCATGGGACTGGCTCGGAGAGTCCCATTTCCGGCGCGCCTTTCTTCTTCTCCAGCAGTGCTGCGATGGCATCGAGCAGTTCCGTCTCGCCTTCCAGCAAATGCAGCAGCTTGCCGAACTCGATCGGTGCGGGGGTGCCATAACGCTCCAGCCAGCGAACTGCCAGCAGAGGACGCAGCACGTAAAAGTACTTCTTTAATGGCACCATATCGGCGCGTAAATAGCCTCGATAGTTGGTCTTTGCCATGCTCCTATAATGGTAAGTGCCGTTTTCGCAGGAATACACCTTGGGTAGCAGCGCGCGGGCACTGTCTGCGAAACCGCCGTGCGAACGGTACAGTATTGGAGACTGGAGCCATTCCACGAATGCAGGGTTTGACTTGCGGAACAGACGCAGCGCCTTGCGGATGTCCCAGCCATTGATGTCGATCTCATCGACGATCTCGTATTCGATGACGTCGCGTTTCTCTTCCAGGTCGACTGCCACGTACCAGTCGCGCGGGTGCGCATAAATGAAGCGCACGTCGTAATCGCTGTTCGGCGAGGCAAAGCCCCAGGCTCGGCTGCCGGACTCTACTGCCAGCAAGACGCGTACATTGTGTTCGGCTTCCGCAGCCGCGAGCCGGCGCATGATTTCGGCCCGCACATCTTCAGGTATCAATTCTCTCTCCATTGCCGCTTGGAAGCAGCGGCAGCCAGGCATTATGGCGCAATCGGGGTATGATTGCGCTATGAAAGAATCAATCCGCACCAGACTTGAATCCATGCGCGCAGCGATGCGCCGCCATCAGGTTGATGCCTGCATGGTCCCTTCCTCCGATCCCCATCTGTCCGAATATTTGCCGGCGCGCTGGCAGGGGCGGGAATGGCTGTCGAGCTTTACCGGCTCGGTCGGCACTTTCATCGTCACCCAGGATTTTGCCGGCGTCTGGACGGACGGCCGCTATTGGACGCAGGCGGAAGCGGAGCTGGCCGGTACCGGCGTGCGGCTGATGAAGATATCATCGGGCGCAAGTGTGCAGTATGTGGACTGGCTGGCCGAGACCCTGAAGCCGGGCCAGGTGCTGGCCGTGGATGGTGCGGTTCTGGGCCTGTCGATTGCCCGCCTGCTGCAGGCGCGCGGTATTGCCCTGCGCACCGACCTGGACCTGCTGGAAGAGGTGTGGACCGATCGTCCCCACCTGCCGGATGCCCCGATCTTCGAGCACCAGCGTCCTTATGCCGACATGACCCGCGCGGCCAAGCTGGCGGCATTGCGGGCCGAAATGGCGCGCCAGGGAGCGACCCACCACATCATTTCGACGTTGGATGATATCGCCTACCTGTTCAACCTGCGCGGTTCGGACGTCAACTACAACCCGATCTTCCTTTCACATGCACTGGTCGACCGGGAGCGCGCCATGCTGTTCGTCGGCGCCGGCAAGATTGAGCCAGGCCTGGCGGGCTTGCTGGCGGCCGACCAGGTCTTTGTCGAGCCCTACGAAGCAGCAGCGCAGGCACTGGCCACGATCCCTGCCGGCAGCACGCTGCTGCTGGACCCGCGCCGCATTACTTTCGGCACGCGCCAGTCCGTGCCCGAGGGCGTGAAGATAATCGAAGCGGTCAATCCCACCACCTTCGCCAAGTCCCGCAAGACCGCACGCGAAGCCGATCATGTGCGGGCGACGATGGAGCAGGATGGCGCGGCCTTGTGCGAATTCTTCAGCTGGCTGGAACAAACCCTGGCTGACCAGAAGCGCGAGCCGCTGACTGAATACGCCATCGGCCAGCATCTGCTGGAAGCACGCCGCCGCCGTCCCGGCTTTGTCAGCCCAAGTTTCGGCACCATCGCAGGCTTCAATGCCAACGGCGCGATCATGCACTATCGCGCACCGGCGGAAGGCAGCGCCGTAGTGGAAGGCGATGGCTTGCTGCTGCTCGATTCCGGCGGCCAGTACACTGGCGGCACCACCGACATTACGCGCGTGGTGCCGGTGGGGGCCATCAGTGCGGAGCACAAGCGCGATTTCACCCTGGTGCTGAAGGGCATGCTGGCGCTATCCGTCGCCCGATTCCCGCGCGGCGTGAAGTCGCCGATGCTGGATGCGATCGCCCGTGCGCCGCTGTGGGCGGCCGGCATCGACTTCGGCCACGGCACCGGCCATGGCGTCGGCTTCTTCCTCAACGTGCATGAAGGCCCGCAGTCGATTTCGCCTTCCACCCCGCCGGATGCGCATACCGCAATGGAGCCGGGCATGATCACCTCCAACGAGCCCGGCATCTACCGACCCGGCAAGTGGGGCATCCGCATCGAAAACCTGGTGCTGAACGTGCCGGCGCCGGAATCGGAATTCGGCGAATTCCTGCGCTTTGAAACCCTGACCCTGTGCCCGATCGATACGCGCTGCATCGACAAATCCCTGCTGCGCGAAGACGAAGTGCGCTGGCTGAATGAATATCACGCCACAGTGCGTCAACGACTGTCCAGGCATGTCAGCGGCGACGCGCTGCGCTGGCTGAATGAAAAGACCGAGGCAATATGAGCCGCTCCACCAAAGCATCCAACGCGCTGGCCCGCCTGAAAGAGCGCTCCGGCAACCAGGCCTATTCGCTGACCATGACCGGCAGCGGCCACTTCTTCCTGACGGAAGGACCTGGCCAGCCGCCGCTTTGCGCGCCGATGGAGCTGGACGATTTTGTCGCCTTCGTCAACGCGCAAGGACCGCAAAAAGTGAAACGCGTCAGCAAACTCGATGTAGCATTCGAAAAGCAGCTCGCAGCCAAGAAAACACCAAAACCATAAAGTGAGGCGGCTATGCCCAGCATAGAGTTCCTGCGTGCTTACTGGTCGTCCGGCGAACTGGCGACCAACCTCGTGATCTTGATGAATATCGGCGGTGCGCTCCTGCTTGGCCTGCTGGTCGGCTATGAGCGCTCGTACCACGGCCGAGCGGCGGGCATGCGTACCTATGGCCTGGTGTGCATGGCGTCGGCCGCGCTGACGGTGGTATGCGGCTACCCGTCGCTGTGGTTCGGCGGCCATATGTCCGAGCTGGTGGGCACCGATCCGACCCGCGTGGTGCAGGGTATCGTAACCGGCATCGGTTTCCTGGGCGCGGGCGTGATCATGCGCGAGGGCTTCAATATCTCGGGCCTGACGACAGCTGCGTCGATCTGGGCTTCGTCGGTGATTGGCGTGTCGGTGGGGCTGGGCTTCTACCTGGGCGCCATGGGGCTGGCTTTCCTGTGCGCGATGTCGATGATCTTCCTGTCCAAGGTTGAGGCGTGGCTGCCGTCGCGCCACGCAATCGCAATCACCATGCGCTTCAAGCCGGGCTTTGAGCCGAAGGAAGACCAGTTGCGCGCCATGGCGCTGGAACGCGGTTACCAGATCGCCGGCGGCTCGCTGACCATCGGCATGGACCAGGGCAAACTGGAATGGCGCTTTGTCGCGCTGGCATTGAGCAAGCGCAGCGGTTCGCCGCTGTCGCGCATCGCGGAAGAGATGACCCATTACGAAGGCATCGACAGCTTCCAGGTCACCCACGCACGCAACTAGGAGACAGGTTTGGTCATCCATTCACAAGACGTTCTCGATTTCTGGTTCCTGCCGATCGGCGCCAAGGGCCACAATATGCAGCGCCCCGAGTGGTGGCGCAAGGACGATGCATTCGACCGCGCGATTTTCCAGCAATTCGGCGATGTGGTCGAAGAGGGGCTGCTGGGCGGGCTGCGGCAGTGGGACGATGAAGGTACGCAGGGTACGCTGGCGCGCATCATTGTGCTGGACCAGTTCACGCGCAACGTCTATCGCGGCACGCCGAAGGCCTTTGCCGGCGATGAACTGGCGCTGGAGGCGGCCAAGGCACTGGATGATTCAGGCGCCAACCAGACCTTGCCGCCGGCCCAGCGTGCGTTTTCCTACATGCCGCTTGAGCATTCGGAGAACCTGTCGATGCAGATGCGCTGTGTCGATCTGTTCGAGATGCTCGCTGCGGATTCGACGGGCTATGCAGGCATGCTGGACTTCGCGAAGAAGCATTACGAGGTGATTCGCCGCTTCGGGCGCTTCCCGCACCGCAATGCCATCCTCGGCCGCGAGTCGACGCCGGAGGAAATTGAATTCCTCAAGCAGCCGGGGTCGAGTTTCTGATGCGCGGATTGACCGTAGTTGGCGGCGGCCACGTTGGCCGCGTCCTGGGCCGCCTGTTTTCCGCGGCGGGCGCGTTTGCCGTGCAGGATGTGCTGGCACGTTCGGCCGACAGCGCGGCGCGGGCGGCTGCTTTCATCGGCAGCGGCGCCGGCGCGGTATCGTATGCTGCGTTGCGTCCGGCCGAGGTCTATATGCTGACTGTCAGCGACGACCAGATCGTGCCGGCTTGCGAAGCGCTGGCGGCGGCCGTGCCTTTGCAGGGTGCGGTGGTATTCCATTGCAGCGGGGCGCTGGCATCCGACCGGCTGCAGGCTGCGCGTGCGGCCGGCGCGTACCTCGCCAGCGTGCATCCGATCCGCAGCTTTGCCGATGTGGAGGCGGTGGCGGCGGGCTTCGCCGGCACCTTCTGCGGCGTGGAGGGCGACCGGCAAGCGCTGGACGTGCTGCTGCCTGCGCTGGCCGCGATCGGCGCGCGGGCCGTGCAAATCGACCCTGCTGCCAAGACCGTGTACCACGCTGCCGCGGTATTCGCGAGCAATTACCTGGTCACCGTGATCGACGCTGCCTTGCGTGCTTACCAGGCGGCCGGGATTCCGGAGGCTGTAGCGCGCGAGCTTGCGCGCCCGCTTGCGATAGAGTCTATGGAAAATGCCTTCCGCCTCGGCGCGGCGCCGGCGCTGACCGGGCCGGTGGCACGCGGTGATATGGCAACAGTGTTGCGGCAGCAAGATGCCGTGATGGCATGGGATGCGGCAACTGGCCAATTGTATCGCTCGCTGGTCCCGCCCACCATCGCGCTGGCGGATCGCAAACGGGCCGGCCAGCCTTGAGACTGCCCTTGCAAATCAGCAGTGCAAAAGTATAGTTGAAGAGCAGGTAATGCTTTTTGCCCTGCTACTGTTGTGGGGGAGCAAAAAGATTGCCTCAGCGAGTGACAAAATTGGGCGTTAGCAATAAGCTTGTCCACCTAAGCCACACACAGTTCTAGGGGAACGCTATGTTATTTTTGAAATCCACGTCTGTCACCAAGGCGCCTGGCATCTACGAAGTGGACATTGCCGCCAAACCGCCTGGCAAGACTTTCGGCGTGTACATGGCAACCGACCCGGATAATCCTCCGACTTCCGTGCTCGAAGCGCTGGCCGCTGGTGGCTTCAAGCAAATGCACAGCTCCGGCTACACCCACAAGGACCGTGGCAAGGTGCTGGACCTGCACTTCCAGAAGGATGGCACCGACCTGTTCAACGGCTGGAAGGCAGATGAAGCCGAGGCCAATATGGCCATCATCAACAAGATCTTCGGCGACATCGGGGTGGCGATCACCCCGCGCGTCATGTCGCTGGCTGAAGCTTACGCCTGAACTTCAATGTGATAGAGGGCCCAAGGGCAAGAGCTGAAGCGCTCGCCGACGGGCCTGCTTGCCATTTCCGGCACCCGATCGGCATCGTAAATCGCCCATAGGGGACCCAGTCCGCCCAGCGCC
This sequence comes from Duganella sp. Root198D2, assembly GCF_001428585.1. Classification (NCBI taxonomy): domain Bacteria; kingdom Pseudomonadati; phylum Pseudomonadota; class Betaproteobacteria; order Burkholderiales; family Oxalobacteraceae; genus Duganella; species Duganella sp. Root198D2. The sequence goes on from NZ_LMIC01000019.1 coordinate 7,219, forward strand.
ATCGGGGCGCCATCCATGTGGGTAGCAACGATATAGCGCTGCGCCTTGGCGCGCGCCAGCGCCACTGCCACCGCATAGCCATCGACCGCACGCAGGATCAGGTTGCTGCTGTCGCCGGCTTGCGCGCCGGCAGCTTTCAGCAGGTCTACCAGAAGCGGCCCGGACAGGACATGCGGCTTGCTATCGTATTCCAGGGTCGGCTTGATGGTGATCGCTGGCAACGCGGCCAGGGCAGCAAAATCGAAGGTGAAGGCCTTCTCGAAAGTCAGGCGCTGGCGGTGCATCATCTGGTCCGCGACGCGGTCAAAGCTGCCACGGTTCGGCTTGGCAATGGCGCCGGTCACGGTCAGCAGTGCCGGACCACGCTCAGCCTTCGGGCTAGCGGCGCCCAGCGATGGGAGGGCGCCTGCCGCTGCCACGGCGCCGAGGAATTGACGTTTGTTCATTGTTATATGATAACGCCATGGACCTGTTTTCTGCTGAAGCCGAGTTATTCCCGATTCCGATTGATGACGGCGAGCTGTATTTCATGCAGCAGCTGCCGCTGGCTGTGGATAACGCGCAAGTTATGCAGGCCCTGCTGGACGAAACGGCGTGGAAGGCGGAAACGATTTTCCTGTTTGGCCGCGAAGTGGCACAACCGCGCCTGAGCGCCTGGTACGGCGAGCAGCGCTACACCTACTCGGGCCGTACTTTCGAGCCGCTGCCGTTCACCCCGCTGCAGCGGGAAATCAAGCATGCCGTCGAGGCCGTGAGCGGCAAGCGCTTCAACAGCTTGCTGCTGAATTACTACCGTAACGAGCAGGACAGCATGGGCTTCCATAGCGATGATGAACCGGAGCTGGGCCTGCAGCCAGCCATTGCCTCGGTCAGCTTCGGCGCCACCCGTACCTTCATCCTCAAGCACAAAAAGCAGCCAAAAACCGTCAAGCTCGATCTCACTGACGGCAGCCTGCTGTTGATGGCCGGAAAACTCCAGCATTGCTGGCGGCATGGCATCAACAAGGAGCGAAAACCCCGCGGTCCGCGTATCAACCTGACATTTAGGCTTATCTGAAGCCAAGTTCGCTCATTTTGGGTTGAATATTGGTAATTCAAGCCCGCTTACAAATGCACACAATTCTTACCGCTTCGTCTCCCCCTTGAACTTTTTGCAGTGTTATCGTGCTTTCCATCGCACTTCCATAGACGAAGCGCGATCCCAAGCAAGTCCGATTTACTTTTGCTGAAAGATCACGAACATGAAAAAAATCGCATTCGCACTCATCACTTCCGCCGTTGCCCTGGGCGCGGCTTCCGTCCAGGCCCAAGAGTTGAAGCCGTACATCGGCGCGGGCGTCGTGGCGAACTCGAACAAGTACACCCTGCCCAATGACACCAGCGACGGTGACAAGAAAACCACCGAATATGGCGGCAAGATCTTCGGCGGTGTGCAGATCGACAAGACCTGGGGCGTGGAAGCTGGTTATGTAGACTTCGGCAAGCAGTCGTACAACTACACCACCGGCGCTGGCACCGGCAGCATTGAAGGCAAAGCCAAATCCTTCTACCTGGCCGGCAAAGGCACCTTCCCCATCAACCAGCAGGTTTCACTGACCGGCAAACTGGGTGTCTCGCACAACAAGAACGATGTGAATGCCACCGGCCTGGCTGCCGCGTACAACGGCGATAGCAGCCGTAACGCGCTGTACGCCGCGGTTGGCGCAGAATACGCCTTCACCGAGAAAGTGTCGGGCGTGCTGGAGTACGAACACTTCGGCAAGAACGACATTGACCAGGGCCGCCGCAAGGGCGCGTTCAACCTGGGCGTGAAGGCAAGCTTCTGAGTCGAGGGGGAGGGCAGTTCAGCTGCTTCCCCCCGCAAAGTCCCGATCGAGGCCGGGTGCGACAACGGCAGCCTTGCGCTGCCAATGTCCTTGTGCCCGCCTCACCCTCCATTCGGACATCGGGTCCGCTGCATGGGGTAGTCGAAGGCTTTTGCCTTGCCTTTCGAGACGCCTTCGATGCGCGCCTCGATGCCATCGGCGCCATCGCGCTGGTAAATGATCCGCTGCGGGAAGTCATGCTGCGGGTTTTCAAAGATCACTTCACCGTCGCCGATCGACTTGATCGGGAAGGCCGCTTCCAGCTGGCGGCTAGGCTTGGCCACATAGGCCCAGATGCCGGGTTCTGTTTCCCGGATCATGGTGTGTTCCCACTCGACCGTTTTGCCGTTCTTCACTGTGCGGGAGACGCCCAGCATGGTGCCGCCGGCCGGCAGGGTCCACATTTCCACTGAACCTTTTTCGGCGCCGGTGTGGGACCAGCAGCCGGCCAGCCAGGATAGCTTGTCGATCGGGGCCTCGTGCGCAATGGCGCCTGCGCTGGCCAGTACCAGTCCACAGAGGAATTGCTTGCGCATTTGGGGCTCCTTTTCTAAAAACCGGTAAACCGGGGTCAGGCACAAGTGCCTGACCCCAATGATCTTGCAGCCAGCGGCTTCGGTATGCCCGTGTTAGCCGTGCAGCGGCTTGTAACGAATACGCTTCGGCTTCGCGCCTTCCTCACCCAGGCGCTTCTTCTTGTCGGCTTCGTATTCCTGGTAGTTACCCGCAAAGAAGGTAGCCTGGGAATCGCCTTCAAAGGCCAGGATGTGGGTGGCGATACGGTCCAGGAACCAGCGGTCGTGGGAGATCACCATCACGGAACCGGCAAATTCCAGCAGCGCATCTTCCAGCGCACGCAGGGTTTCCACGTCCAGGTCGTTGGACGGTTCGTCCAGCAGCAGTACGTTGCCGCCCATCAGCAGGGTCTTGGCCAGGTGCAGGCGGCCACGCTCACCGCCGGACAGGTTGCCAACGATCTTCTGCTGGTCCGAGCCTTTGAAGTTGAAGCGTCCCACATAAGCGCGCGACGGCATTTCGAAACGGCCCACGCTCAGGATGTCGGCGCCGCCGGACACTGCCTCGAACACGGTCTTCTCGTTGTCCAGCTTGTCGCGGCTCTGGTCCACCAGCGAAATCTTGGCAGTCTTGCCGATTGCCACTTCGCCGCTGTCCGGTTGTTCGATGCCGGCGATCATCTTGAACAGGGTCGACTTACCGGCGCCGTTCGGGCCGATGATGCCGACGATCGCGCCCGGCGGCACGGTGAAGGACAGGTTGTCGATCAGCAGGCGGTCGCCAAACGATTTGCTGACGTTCTTGAACTCGATGACATCGTTACCCAGGCGTTCGGCCACAGGGATGAAAATCTCCTGGGTCTCGTTGCGCTTCTGGTATTCGTATTCGCTCAGTTCATTGAAGCGCGCCATACGGGCCTTGGATTTGGCCTGGCGTGCCTTCGGATTCTGGCGCGACCATTCCAATTCCTTCTGCAGCGCTTTCTGGCGTGCGGATTCGGTCGCTTCTTCCTGCTTCAGTCGGTCCTGCTTCTGGTCCAGCCACGAAGAGTAGTTGCCCTTCCACGGGATGCCGTGGCCGCGGTCCAGTTCCAGGATCCATTCGGCGGCGTTGTCCAGGAAGTAGCGATCGTGGGTGATGCCAACCACGGTGCCTGGGAAGCGCACCAGGAACTGTTCCAGCCATTCCACGGATTCCGCGTCCAGGTGGTTGGTCGGTTCGTCGAGCAGCAGCATGTCCGGCTTGGACAGCAATAGCTTGCACAGCGCCACGCGGCGCTTCTCACCGCCGGACAGCACGCTGATCTTCTGGTCCCATGGTGGCAGGCGCAGCGCGTCGGCAGCCATTTCAAGTTGCAGGTTCAGGTTGCCGCCGTCGGCAGCGGCGATGATCGATTCCAGGCGCTCCTGCTCTTTGGCCAGCGCGTCGAAGTCAGCGTCTTCTTCCGCGTAGGCGGCGTAGACGGCTTCCAGCAGGGCTTGCGCATTAAAGGCTTCGCCCAGGCCGGATTCCACTTCCTGGCGTACGGTTTTTTCAGGATCCAGCTGCGGTTCCTGCGGCAGGTAGCCGATGTTCAGGCCCGGCATCGGGCGTGCTTCGCCCTGGATGTCGGTGTCGATGCCTGCCATGATTTTCAGCAGGGACGATTTGCCGGAGCCGTTCAGGCCCAGCACGCCGATCTTGGCGCCCGGGAAGAAGGACAGCGAGATGTCCTTCAGAATCTGGCGTTTCGGTGGGACGATTTTGCCCACGCGGTTCATGGTATAGACGTAATTGGCCACGGTATGTGTTCTTGTCGGTTCGTAAAGGCGCTAGTTTAGCGCATTGTGGTGGCGCATAAAAAAAGACCCGGCGCTTGCCGGGTCCTTTCAGTCTCTGGTGCGAGTACTTATGCTTTGCGGCGGCGCGTCGTGGCCAATGCAGCCAGGCCCAGGCCGGTCAGCAACAGGCTGGTCGGCACAGGTACCTGGGCTGGCGGCACAGCTTCCTGCGCTTCGAAGTCAAGGCGCACGTCGGTCACATTGAATTGTCCCAGGACGGAATTCACGGACAGGTTCAGGATGCCGTCCACAAGCAGGTCATTCAAAGCCAGGGAATCCAGGTTCAGTTGCACCACCAGGTCGCCGCTCAGGGAATCGTAGTGGCTGATGAACTGGTTGTACCAGCGGTTGTAGCCGCCATTCTCGCTGCCGGTCTTTTTCTTGGTGTCTTCGATTTTTCCACTGTCGCTGTTGAAGGCATTGTGATCTTCCGCAGAGTCGGTGCCCGAGGCACCACCGGCGGTGACCTTCATCTGGTCGGCGATGGAGTCGCTGTAGTTGGTGTTGAATTGCTTGACATGGAAATTGTCGTTGACGACCTTGCACTGGCCTTTGTTGCAGTCGGTGGTCACACGGTCTTCCGAGTAATTCACGTTCGTCACGGACGAACCAGTGATATCGAAGTCGGCGGAGGAAAAGCCGGATACGGTCAGCACGCCGGAGCTGATCGACGAGCTTGCCAGGCCTTTGCCCGCCAGCAGGCTGTTCACGTCGATTTGCAAGTTCCGGCTTTGGCCAGTCGTCAGGTATTGATCAAGCGACAGTGCGGACGACAGCGGCATTGCTGCAGCCTGGACAGATGCTGCGCAGAACAAGGCGGCGATACCTACCAGAAACTTTTTGCTAACCATTATTGCTCTCCCGAAGTGATACCAGGAAATAAGCAATTGCCATGCCAGAGTGCAAGGAAATTTCCCTAGGTCATTGATTCAATTACGGAAAAGTCAATTGAGTGAAAGTAATTGCGATTGCCATTGTGCTAACGCTGTAAGAATTTCCGACACTCAACTCGCCTTTCTGCTGGTTAACCATCCCTCCAGCATATAGATCGCCAACGCGCTCCAGATGAACAGGAAACCCACCAGCCGGTTCGAAGAAAACGCCTCGTGGAAGACCCAGACGCCCAGCAGCATCTGCAGCGAAGGGGACATGTATTGCAGCATGCCCAGCACCGACATCGGAATACGCCGCGCGCCTGCAGCAAACAGCAGCAGCGGAATCGCCGTGGTCGGACCCGCTGCTGCCAGCAGCCAGCGCGTGCTGTCCGATTCGGCATTCAGGAACACGCTCTGGCCGTGGTACACCAGCCAGCCGAGGTAAGCGACCGCCAGCGGGAACAGGATCATGGTTTCAAACGACAGGCCTTCCAGCGCCGCCAGCGCAGCAGTCTTGCGCAACAAGCCATAGGCACCAAAACTCAAGGCCAGCACCAGGGCGATATACGGGACCTGCCCGGCTTGCCAGGTCAGCCAGGCCACGCCCGTGGCTGCGACGCCGATGGCGATCCACTGGCCGCGGCGCAACTTCTCCTTCAGCACCAGCATGCCCAACAGCACATTCACCAACGGATTGATGAAATAGCCCAGGCTGGCATCCACCACGTGGCCGTTGTTGACGGCCCAGATGTACACAAACCAGTTCGCGCTCAACAGGAAAGCGCTGGCCAGGAAGCTGCCCACCACTTTGGGCTGGCGCAACACTTGCGGCAGCCATTTCCACTGACGCCGCACCGCCAGTACCAGCATCAGGAACAGCAGCGACCACGCCATGCGATGGGCGAGGATCTCGGACGCCGGTACATTCTTAATTGCGTGAAAATACAGGGGGAACAGGCCCCAGGACAGGAAAGCGCCTGCGGCGTACAGCATGCCGGTATTCATGAGAGCGATGATTTTCTATGCGTAAAGGTGGAAAATAGCATACTCGCCAAGTTTTCACCGGCGGCGTAAAAAACTTGCAAAAGGCCTATAGTTGGCCTATTGTGCGATGCACCAAAACCAATTTTGGGTGGAATCTTGTCACAACATAAGAAAAGCAGCGTAGCTGCACTGACGCTGGCCGCCATTGGCATCGTCTACGGCGATATCGGCACCAGCCCTCTCTATACCCTCAAAACCGTCTTCGACCCGACCCACGGGCTGGCCCTCAACCAACCCAACCTGCTGGGCATCATTTCCCTGATCTTCTGGAGCCTGACGCTGATCGTCTCGCTCAAGTACGTCAGCCTGGTGCTGCGCGCCGACAACCGTGGCGAAGGGGGCATCATGGCGCTGATGGCGCTGGCCCTCAATTCCGTCAACAAGGCCGCGCCGAAAGCACACTTCCCGCTACTGCTGATCGGCACCTTTGGCGCCACCATGTTCTATGGCGACTCCGTCATCACCCCAGCCATTTCCGTGCTGGGCGCGATCGAGGGCCTGGAAGTTGCGGCACCGGGCCTGGCACAATATGTGGTGCCGCTGACCATTGTCGTGCTGGTGACGCTGTACTCGGTGCAGCGCCATGGCACGGCCGGCATTGGCCGGTTCTTCGGGCCGATCATGCTGATCTGGTTTGTCGTGCTGGCCGCCATGGGCGTGGTGAACATCATCGACACCCCGGCCATCCTTTCGGCGCTGAATCCTTACTATGCCATCATCTTCATGCGCGACAACGGCTTCATCGCCTTCGTTGCGCTGGGCGCGGTGGTGCTGGCCATTACCGGCGCTGAAGCGCTGTATGCCGATATGGGCCACTTCGGCAAGAAGCCGATCCGCATGGCCTGGTTCTGGGTCTGCTTCCCATCGCTGATCCTGAACTACCTGGGGCAGGGCGCGCTGCTGATCCGCAGCCCTGAAGCCATCTCCAACCCATTCTTCAACCAGTTGGGCGCGTGGAGCGTGTACCCGCTGGTGGTGCTGTCCACGGCTGCCGCGGTGATCGCATCGCAAGCCACGATTTCCGGTTCATTCTCGATGACCAAGCAGGCGATTGCGCTCGGCATGCTGCCGCGCATGCGCGTGCAGCACACCTCCGCCAGCGAGATCGGCCAGATTTATATCCCTGTGGTGAACTGGCTGCAGCTGATCGTGGTGCTGATTGCAGTGATCAGCTTCAAGAGCTCGGATAACCTGGCCAGCGCCTACGGTATCGCCGTGACCGCGACCATGTTCGCCACCACCATCCTGACCTTCTTCGTGATCCGCTACCGCTGGCACCTGCCGCTGGCGCTGTGTTTCGGCGCGACCGGCTTCTTCATCGTGATGGACGTGATGCTGTTCTCGTCTTCCGCACTGAAGCTGTTCCACGGCGGCTGGTTCCCGCTGCTGCTTGGTACTGCGCTGTTCACCACCATGCTGACCTGGCGCACCGGCCGCGAGCTGGTGTTCAAGAACCTGGAAAAGCACGCCATCCCGCTGGAAGAATTCCTGAACTCCCTGTTCATGGCGCCGCCGACCCGCGTGCCGGGTACCGCGGTGTTCCTGCGCGGCGAGAGCGATGGCGTGCCGCACGCGCTGCTGCACAACCTGTCGCACAACAAGGTGCTGCATGAACGCGTGGTGTTCTTCACCGTGCATATCGTGGAAGAGCCTTACGTTCCGCCTTCGGAACAGGTACGCGTCACGGCCCTGGGCCACGAATGCTACCAGCTGAGTATCAATTACGGCTTCAAGGATGAGCCGGATGTGCCGGCCATCATGGCCCTGTGCGAAGAAAAAGGCCTGAAGTTTGAGATGATGGAAACGTCCTTCTTCATCGCGCGCCAGACCGTGATCTCGTCGCCGGGCGATGGCATGGCGCCATGGCGCGAGCACCTGTTCGTGGCGATGTCGCGCAATGCACGCGCGGCGGCGGACTACTACCAGATCCCGCCAAACCGCGTCATCGAACTCGGCACGCAAGTGGAGATCTAAAAAAAAAACGGCCTGCGGGCCGTTTTTTTCGCTTAGCGCAGCATCTCCAGGTGCGCGATGCCGTCCTCGTCATAGGGCTCGCCGACTGCTTTGAAGCCGAAGCTGCCATAGAATTTTTCCAGGTGGGCCTGGGCGCCGATACGAATGCGGTGGCCGGGATGCAGCGCTTCCGCGTTGCGGATGCCTTCCGCGATCAACGCGCGCCCAGCGCCACTGCCGCGAGCAGCCTGCGCCGTCAACACGCGCCCCAGCGCCATTTCAGGATATTTGATGCCCGGCGCGATGCAGCGCAGGTAGGCGGCCAGCGTACGCTTGCCGTCAACCGTTTGCCAGCCGAGCAGGTGGTGGGCGGCCGCATCATAGCCGTCCATATCGGAGTAAAAACACTGCTGTTCGATGACGAACACCTCCTGCCGCTGCCGTAGCATTTCATACAGGTCTGCATTGGGGATGCTGTTAAAGTCCTGCCACTGCCATTCAATCATTGGTCGCCTCGCTAGGTGGGAGGCGACCATTTTATGCCAGCTTATTGATCGATGCGGATCTCGCCATTGCGCAGGGCCAGGGCCAGTTCGGCTTTCACCTGGGCGCGGGTTTTACCGCGGGTTGGGGCGGCAAAGTCCAGCGGATACAGTTCGCCGTTCAGGATTTCACCGCGCTGCAGGGCGGCGATGGTCTCAGCCTTTACTTCTGCGCGGGTTTTGGTCGACATGAAACTGGTGTCGGCCTGGTAGCCTTCGCCGCTGTTGCTATCAGGTGGCGCTGCCTGGGCGGCAGTGGAGAGGGCCAGGGCGGCGGAAGCGATGATGGTTGCAAATGCTTTCATGATATTTCTCCTCTTAGGTGGACCCGGCCGCTTGTGCTGCCGGGTCCTGGTTGGCTTATACGATGGTCAGGGTGACGTCGATGTTGCCGCGTGTCGCGTTCGAGTACGGGCAGACGATGTGGGCGGCGTTCACCAGTTTTTCTGCGGTGGCGCGGTCTACGCCTGGCAGGGAAATCTTCAATTCCACTTCAATGCCGAAGCCGGTCTCGATCGGGCCGATGCCGACGGTGGCGTTGATCGAAGCGTCAGCCGGTACGGCGATCTTGTCGCGGCCGCCAACGAACTTCAGGGCGCCGATGAAGCAGGCCGAGTAGCCGGCTGCGAACAGTTGCTCCGGATTGGTGCCGAACGCGCCATTGCCGCCCAGTTCTTTTGGAGTGGTCAGCTTGACGTCCAGTGCGTTGTCGCTGGAGCTGGATTTGCCTTCGCGGCCGCCGGTGGAGGTTGCGTTTGCGCGGTACAGGATGTTGGAGATCTTTGCCATGATGATGTTTTCCTTTTAGTGAGTAGTGAGCGATTAACTAGCGTGCTATTTGTTTCCAGTTTCCGGGGCCTTGTTTGCTGCCCATGTCCACACTATAGGTAGTGTGCGATTCAATTGCAAGCTATTTTTAAAGAATTTTTCGCTCATCCTGAACTCACTCGGTTTGAGCCAGCAGTTGCTGGATCCGCGCTTCGGTTTGCTCGTACTGGCCTTCACCGAAGTGGGTGTACACCACCTGGCCCTTCTTGTTGACAAGATAGAAAGCTGGCCAGTAGCGGTTGTTGTACGCGTTCCAGGTTGCGTAGCGGTTGTCCTGCGCAACTGGATAACGTATGTCGAACCGCTTCAACGCGGTGCGCACATTCTCGGTCTTGCGCTCGAAAGCGTACTCCGGCGTATGGACGCCGACCACGACCAAGCCCTTGTCCTTGTACTTGTCGTGCCACTGCACGACATGCGACAGGGTGTTGATACAGTTTATGCAGTCATAGGTCCAGAAATCAACCAGTATCACCTTGCCACGCAGTTGTTTCATCGTCAGCGGCTCGCTGTTGAGCCACTGGGCAATGCCGCTGAATTCGGGCGCTTCGAACGGGGCAGTTGCGGCACTGGCGCCGGCGCTTGCGCCGAACAGGGTTGCGGCGGCAGCCAGGAATTTCATGGTGTTCTTCATATTCACAGTCCTTTCAGGGTTGGGAGGTGTTGGGCGGCCCAGGAATAGGCCAGGGTGTCGTATTGCAGGTAGATCGCGATGGCGGTGACCACCACCAGCACGCCGAAGACTTGCTGCAGGCGCTGGGCGTGGCGGGCCACGGAGCGCACCCGCTGGGTGGCGTACTGGCCGCCGTAAATGATCCCGAGCATGGGCACGGCAGCGCCGATGGCGTACAGGGTGAGCAGCAGGGCCGACCAGGCCGGGTCCTGCGCTTTGACCACCAGCACCAGGATGGAAGCCAGCACCGGGCCGGCGCACGGCGTCCATACCGCGCCCAGCGATATCCCGAGCAGGAACGCGCCGCCGTTGCTGCCGTCATCTGCGCGCGGCGCGGCACTGGCATGGCGGCCCGGCAGGCGTGCGATCAGCCATTCATAAGGCGCCGGCCACAGGCGGAACAGGCCGGACAGGGCCAGCAGGGCGATGGCGGTATTGCGCAGCACCTCCTGCGCCACGTCGATGGTGGCCGACACCACGCCCAGCAGCATGGCGAAGCTGGCAAAGCTCAGGATGAAGCCGGCCACGATGAACAGCGGGCGGCGGCGGTTGCGCTGGTTGACGCCGGAGCCCAGCAGGATGGGCAGCATCGGCAGCACGCATGGCGAGGCGATGGTCAGCAGGCCGGCCAGGAAGGCCAGCGGAGTGTCGAGCGGGTTGGTCATGGTCAGCTCCGTGTTTTGGAATGACTCCATTGGACCGCCCTCAGGTATCCGGCATATTTCGCCGCACCCCCTCGTGTGCAATGTTTTGTGTACCTGCTCCGGCTGTACACACTGGGATACAAATCCCGGCCGGGCATTGGGTATCATGGCTCCATGGAAAACCAAGACCACATCCTGATCGTTGACGACGACCGCGATATCCGCGAGTTGATCGGTGCCTATTTACAGAAAAACGGCCTGCGCACTTCTCTGGCAGCCAACGGCCGCCAGATGCGCACCGTGATTGAGGACGACACGCCGGACCTGGTCGTGCTGGACCTGATGCTGCCCGGCGAAGACGGCCTGGCCCTGTGCCGCGACCTGCGCGCCGGCAAGCACAAGGCCGTCCCGGTGCTGATGCTGACCGCGCGCAACGACGAGACCGACCGCATCATCGGCCTTGAAATGGGTGCCGACGATTACCTGCCCAAGCCCTTCGCCGTGCGCGAACTGCTGGCACGTATCAACGCCGTGCTGCGCCGCACGCGCATGCTGCCGCCAAATATGCAGGTCAACGAATCGGTGCCGATGCTGGCCTTCGGCGACTGGCGCCTCGACACGGTGGCGCGCCACCTGCTGGACGCGGACGGCACGCAAGTGGCGTTGAGCGGTGCCGAATACCGCCTGCTGCGCGTCTTCCTCGACCATCCGCAGCGCGTGTTGACGCGCGACCAGCTGCTGAACCTGACCCAGGGCCGCAATGCCGACCAGTTCGACCGCTCGATCGACCTGTTGGTAAGCCGCGTACGCCAGCGCCTGCGCGACACCGCGCGCGAACCACGCTACATCAAGACCTTGCGCAGCGAAGGCTATGTCTTCTCGGCTACCGTCACGCTGGCCGCAGGGGAGCTGTGATGCGCCCGCATTGGCCACGCTCCCTGTTCGCGCGCCTTGCCCTGCTGCTGTGCCTAGGGATAGCAGTGGCGCAAGGCTTGTCGTTCTGGCTCACCATGCGCGAGCGGAACGAGGCGACCACCAACATGATGATGGGTTATATCGAACGCGAGGTCACGACTTCAGTGGCCTTGCTCGACGCCTTGCCAGCCGCGCAACGTGCGCAATGGCTGCCGCGCCTGGCGCGCCGCAGCTATGAATTCAGGCTGGAGGAATGCGATGAATCACTGCCGCACCTGGACGTGCTGGAGGCGAATGCAGTGCGCTCGTTTGAGGAAGGTGTCGGCAAGAAGTACAAGCTGACTGTGCACCAGATCCTCGGCGAGCACGAACGCTATCAGGTACACCTGCGATTAAGCGATGGCATGCCGCTGACGATCGATTTCCGTCCCATGCGCAGCGTGCCGATGTCGCCGTGGTTTGGCGCCCTGATGGTGGCGCAGCTTGCAGTGTTTGCCTTGTGCTGCTGGCTGGCGGTGCGGCTGGCGACGCGGCCGCTGGAACAGCTGGCGCTGGCCGCCGATGCGCTCGGCCCCGCCATGCAGGGTGCCCACCTGCCGGAAAGCGGGCCATCCGAAGTCGCACGTGCGGCGCGCGCCTTCAACGCCATGCAGCAGCGCATCGCCGGCTATATGGCTGAACGTATCCAGATCCTTGCCTCGATCTCGCACGACCTGCAGACCCCGATAACGCGTATGCGCTTACGTGTCGACATGATGGATGACGAGGCGCAGCAATCCAAACTGCGGCAGGACCTGCAAGCGATGGAGCAGCTGGTGAAGGAAGGCGTGGCCTATGCGCGTACCCTGCACGGTACTTCCGAAGCGGCGACGCGCATCGACCCGGACGCACTGCTCGACAGCATGGTGCATGACTACGCCGACGCCGGCCAGGACGTCACGTTGCACGGTGCGGTCGGCCAGCCGATGGAGTTGCGCCCGCAAGCATTGAGACGCGTGCTGGGCAACCTGATCGACAATGCGCTGAAGTTTGGCGGCAGCGCCGAGGTGCACGTTGCGCGGGCGGATGGCGCGCAAGCCGATCGCGGCGGCATCCTGATCCAGGTACTGGACCGGGGCCCGGGCATCCCGGCCGAATCGCTGCAAGCCGTCTTCGAGCCCTTCGTGCGGCTGGAATCCTCACGCAGCCGGGAGACCGGCGGCACCGGCCTGGGCCTGGCAATCGCCCGCCAGCTCGCAACCGCCATGGGCGGCAGTTTGACGCTGCACCAGCGCGAAGGCGGCGGCCTGGAAGCGCGGCTGGCGCTGCCCGGCTAAGCCTAGACCATTGCGCAGTCGAAGCCTTCCAGCACGTTGACGATGTTGGTGCCCAGTTCGCGCAGCGGCGTGCCGCCTTCGAGCTGGAAGGACGTGGGAATGCCAAGCCAGGCCAGGCGTTCGCCCAGGCGCAGGAAGTCGGCGGCAGTCAACCCAAAGCCGCCATGCTGTTCGCCGTGGAAGATACTGCCGCCCAGCGCCACCACCAGCGCCTCCGGCCGGTACATCGACAAGCGTACGCAAGCCGTCTCCAGCGCGGCGAACCAGGCCTGCGCATTGGCGTCCGTCGCCAGCGGGATATTGACGTTGTAGCCAAGTCCGGGACCGGCGCCGGTTTCGTCGGCATGGCCGCAGTAGAAGGGGAAGGTTGTTCGCGGCTCGGCGTGGATCGACAGGCACAGCACGTCGCCCCGCTCGTAGAAAATGCCCTGTGCGCCGTTGCCGTGCTGGTAGTCGAGGTCGAGGATGGCGACCTTGGACATGCCGTCATCCAGCAGGTGCTGGGCCGCCAGCGCCGCATTATTCAGGTAGCAGTAGCCGCCGCAAAAATCGGCGCCAGCGTGATGGCCTTGCGGCTGCGTCAGCACAAAGGTGCCGCGCTCACCGACGCGCAAAGCGTGCGCCGCATTGACCGCGCAGTCGGCACCGCCTTTCGCCGCGCTCCAGGTGCCGGGGCCGATGCCGGTGACGGTATCCATCGAATACAGGCCAAGACGGGCCAGGAAATCGTCCGGCTCGATATCGGTGCGCATGGTGCGCACCGCGAGCTGCCTGGGCGCGATCACAGGCTTGCCGATGAACTCCTTCAACGCCTGCGCTTCGCTCCACGCGTTACGCAGGAAGGCCAGGTAGCGCGGGCTGTGCGTGCGCTCCAGCGCCGTCAACGGCACGCTTTGCGGGGTAACGATTGCGCCCAGCCCGCGCCGCTCCAATTCGGCTTGTACGGCCTTGACCCGCTGGTCCGTACCGCCAAATTGTTGCGCGTGCTGTTCGTTAAAGAAGGTGAGCAAGGGTCAGGTGCACTGGTTCGGGCACAGGTTGCTGGCGCGGTAGGCCTTGACGTAATCGTCGAAGCTGCCGGTCTGGGTGCGTTCCAGTTCTTCCTGCTCCGCGATGGAGGCGCGCGCCATGTCGGTGAAGCGCGCCACATCTTCCGCGCTCGGCGGATGACTGCGGAAGTAAGCCGCATGCTTCTCGCTCTGGTGCAGGCCGAAAGCGGTGAACGACTTGCCGTTCGCGCGCAGCGCCTGCAGTACGCGTGCCGAAGGCGTGGTCTCCGGGTCGTGCAGCTTGGCGGCCTGCGCTTCCAGGGCTGCCTTGTGCTCGCGGCCGCCGTGTTCGCGGTCCAGCAGTTCCGCCACCGGCTTGAAGCGCTCCAGCAGGTCCAGGCCCCATTCCTTCAGCGTGACTTCCTCACCGTCGCGGGTCAGGGTCAATCCTGGCCGACGGCCTTCCTTCACGGTGCGTGCGAAATTGCGTGCCAGCAGTGCACCGTGTTCCGGCGTGATCAGCGGGCTTTCTTCCAGCGCGGTGAACAGCAGGAACACATCGAGGAAGCGGCCAGTCTGCACATTGATGCCGACCGGCTCGAACGGGTCCACGTCCATGCAGCGCACCTCAATGTACTGCACGCCGCGGTTGCACAGCGCCTGGATCGGGCGCTCGCCGGTATTGATCACGCGCTTGGGACGGATCGTCGAGTAATACTCGTTCTCGATCTGGATCACATTGGTCGACAGCTGGACCCACTCGCCATTGACCTTGGTGCCGACCTTGGCATACGGCTCGTATGGCTGGTTGACCGCCTTGGTCAGCGTGGCCACATAGGAATCCAAACTGTTCTCATGCGGATGCAGGCCGGATTGCGCCTCGTTCTGGTAACCCAGGTCGCTCATGCGCAGGCTGGTCGCATACGGCAGGTACAGCGTATCGCCCGACAGCTTTTCCAGCTTGTGCGGACGGCCGCGCAGGAAGCCTTCCGCCAGCGCCGGCGATGCGCCGAACAGGTACATCAAGAGCCAGCTATAGCGGCGGAAATTGCGGATCGTCGCCAGGTAGGCTTCCGACTGGTAGGCTTTCGGCGTAACGTGGGTCGCGCCCTCGTTCTCGGCCAGGATGCGCCACAGGCGCTCGTCCAGCGAATAGTTGTAGTGGATGCCGGCGATGCACTGCATCGCCTTGCCGTAGCGCAGGGCCAGGCCGCGGCGGTAGACGTGCTTCAACATGCCCAGGTTGGACTTGCCGTACCAGGCGATCTCGATGTCCTCTTCGGCCGGCAGCTCGCACGGCATGGACTGGCTCCAGATCAGCTCATTGCCCAACCTGGTGTAGCTGAAGCGGTGGATCGCATCCAGTTTTTCCAGCGTGGTCTTGATGTCATGCTCCGCCGGCGTGATGAACTCCAGCAGGGTCTCAGCGTAATCGGTGGTGATGTGCGGGTGCGTCAGGGCCGAGCCCAATGGCTGGGGATGGGGCGTACGCGCCAGGTGGCCATCCGCTTGTACACGCAAGGTTTCCCGCTCAATGCCGCGCAGGCCGCCGCCCAGCACCGCGCGGTGCTTATCGTCGGCCAACAAGGCCAGGCGGCGCGTCAATAGATTGGACAATTTGCTTCCTTTCCGATGCAGCAAATCAAATTGGTGCGAGATTAACCGAAAACCGAAAAGCGCGTACGATGGCCGCCAAAAACGGCCCGGAAGCCGCATGTTGCCGTATTTTACCCGGGCCGGCGGCCGCCGCTGACCCGTTCGATGCCCGCCAAATCTTGCCAGCTTTGCACATCAGTGTAACCGGATGACAACAGCAGCGCGCGCACGGCGACCGACTGGTCGTAGCCATGTTCCATCAGCAGCCAGCTACCGGGCGCCAGTTTGGCCGGGGCGCCGGCAATGATGGTGCGCAGGGCGCTCAGGCCATCCGCAAAATCGGTCAGCGCGCCGCTGGGTTCGAAACGCAGGTCGCCTTCGGCGAGGTGGCGGTCGCCATCCGCGATATAGGGAGGGTTGGAAACGATCAGGTCGAACTGCTCGCCTTCCACGGCAGCGTACCAGTCGCTGTGCAGGAAGCGTACTGCGGCGTTGTTGCGCTGCGCATTGCGCGCGGCCACGGCCAATGCTTGCCGGCTCACGTCCAGCGCCGTCACGCCGGCATCCGGCCTGCTATGGGCGATGGCCACGGCGATGGCGCCGCTGCCGGTGCCCATGTCCAGCACCTTGCCGCGCGGCGGCAAGCGTACCAGCGCCAGTTCCACCAGCAGTTCCGTATCGGGACGCGGGATCAATACCGCCGGGGTAGTTTCAAAATCGAGGCCGAAAAATTCGCGCTGTCCGACGATGTAGGCCACCGGCTCGCCATCATGGCGCCGCTGCAGCAGGGCCGACACGCGCGCCGCCTCGTCGGCGCTCAGCACGCGCTCGGACTGGGTAATCAGCGCCGTGCGGGTGATGCCCAGCGCATGGCAAACCAGGATGCGCTGGTCGACCGGATCGAGCAGAGGCTTGCGCTGCAAGGCGCCAAGCGTGATGCCGGCCATGACCTGGTCTTTCATGCGCGCTTACGCAGCAGCAGCCACGCGCTGACGATGGCCAGGATGCCGAACCAGATGCAGGACCACATCGGGATCACCAGGCCAAAGAATTTTTCATTCGCGTCCTGGCACAGGCCTTCCGCGTAGAACAGCCACGGCAGGTATTCCGAGGTCGGGATCTTGTTCAGCATCGTTTCCATTGGATCGATGCCGCAGGACAGGCCAGGGTGGGCCAGGATCCACAACTGCTTGATTGCCACGCCCATGCCGCCCAGCGCAGCAAGCAAGCCAACGCCAGCCGCAATCTTTGGCTTGGTCGTAAAGGCACCGATCAAAGCCGCGAAGCCGATCGCGATGAACAGGTAGCGCTGTATCACGCACAGCGGGCAAGGCATCAGGTACAGGACGTGCTGCAGATACACCGCCGCGCCGATCATGCCAAAGCTCACAAAGGCGATCGCCAGCAGTACATTACGGTTGCTCATCGTCATCAAGTTATCAAGGTTAAAGTCCGGCCAATTCTCGCACAAAGCGCTGAAGGCTTCCTTAAACTAAGTCGGGGTCAGCTCCGGCTTCTCGAGGAGCTTCATGTCCGATTGCCGGAGCTGACCCCGACTTTCATCTTAGTCGCCCAAAGCGGCGAGCTGTTCGGCCTGGTGCTCGGTGTTCAGGGCGGTGGTCAGTTCGCTCAGGTCGCCGTCCATGATCATGTCGAGCTTGTACAGCGTGAGGTTGATGCGGTGGTCGGTCATGCGGCCTTGCGGAAAGTTGTAAGTGCGGATGCGCTCGCTGCGGTCGCCGGAGCCGATCAGGCTCTTGCGGGTGGCCGCTTCTTTCGACTGCTGCTCGCGCAGTTGCACGTCCTTGATGCGCGCCGCCAGCACCTTCATCGCCGAAGCCTTGTTCTTGTGCTGCGAGCGGTCGTCCTGGCACTCCACCACGATGCCCGACGGGAGGTGGGTGATGCGCACCGCCGAATCGGTCTTGTTGATGTGCTGCCCGCCGGCGCCGGATGCGCGATAAGTGTCGATGCGCAGGTCGGCCGGGTTGATATGCACGTCTTCCACTTCGTCTGCCTCCGGCATCACCGCCACCGTGCAGGCGGAGGTGTGGATGCGGCCCTGGGTTTCCGTTGCCGGCACCCGCTGCACGCGGTGGCCGCCCGATTCGAACTTCAGCTTGGAGTAGGCGCCATTGCCGATAATGCGCGCGATCACCTCGCGGTAGCCGCCCAGATCGCTCTCGGATGCCGACACGATCTCCACCTGCCAGCGCGAACGTTCGGCAAAGCGTGTGTACATGCGCAGCAGGTCGCCCGCAAACAGCGCCGATTCGTCTCCACCCGTGCCGGCGCGAATCTCGAGGAAGATATTGCGCTCGTCGTTTTCATCCTTCGGCAGCAGCATCTTCTGCAGGTCCAGCTCGAGCCCGCCCAGGCGGGCCTTGCCGGCTTCGATTTCTTCCTGCGCGAATTCCTTCATGTCCGGATCCGACAGCATGGCTTGCGCATCCTCGATATCGCCCAGCACTTGCAGGTAATCCTTGTACAGCGCCACCAGCGGCTGCAGCTCGCTGTGCTCGCGCGTCATCTTGCGGTAGCTGTCCATATTCGACGTCGCACCTTCGGACATCAGCAGTTCGTCCAGTTCGACAAGGCGGTTTGCCAGTTGGTCCAGCTTGGCCAGCATTGATGGTTTCATACGTTCCTGAATTCGATGGGGTAACACGGGTAGCCGCGGTGAGCGGCAGCAGGGAGTGGGGCGCCGCTAACGGCGGCCGCGGAACAGTTGTGGCAGCAGTTCGGCCAGCTGGGCGCGTTCGTCGCCCTGGGCGCGGTGCAGCGCTTGCTGCGGTCCGTGCATGAACTTTGCGGTCAGGCCTTTGGAGAGCGCCTCCAGCACTGCATCGACCGATTCACCTTTGGCCAGCAGCTTGCGTGCGCGTTCCAGTTCCAGCAGGCGAATCACTTCGCTGTTTTCCTGCAGGCCCTGGATCACCGGCACCACGGCGCGGTCATCGATCCAGTGCATGAAAGACTGCACGCGGGTTTCGATAATCGCTTCCGCCTGTGCCACCGCGGCCTGGCGATTTTCCATGCCGGTCTGCACCACCTTGCCCAGGTCGTCCACGGTGTACAGGAAGACGTCGTTCAGGCGGCCCACTTCCGGCTCGATATCGCGCGGCACAGCCAGGTCGACCATGAAAATAGGCTTGTGGCGGCGCGCCTTGATGGCGCGCTCCACCATGCCCAGCCCGATCAGCGGCAGCGACGAAGCGGTGCAGGAAATGACGATATCGTATTGCTGCAGCTGGCTGCCAAGTTCGGCCAGGCGCATGGCCTTGCCATTGAAGCGGTGCGCCAGCGCCTCGCCGCGTTCCATGGTGCGGTTGGCTACCGTAATCGATTTCGGATTCTGCGCCGCGAAGTGCGTGGCGCACAGCTCGATCATTTCACCGGCGCCGATGAACAGCACGTTCTGCTCGGAGATCTTGTCGAAAATGCGTTGCGACAGGCGCACCGCCGCAGCGGCCATCGACACGCTGTGCGCGCCGATTTCTGTGGTGCTGCGCACTTCCTTGGCAACCGAGAAGCTGCGCTGGAACAGCTGGTGCAGGTAGGTGCCCAAGCCGCCAGCTTCGTCGGCGGTGCGGATGGCGTCCTTGATCTGGCCCAGGATCTGGGTCTCGCCCAGCACCATTGAATCCAGGCCGGAAGCGACGCGGAAGGTATGGCGCACGGCATCGTGCTGCGGCAGCATGTACAGGTGCGGGCGCAGCTCGGAATAATTCAGTTTGTGGAAATCGGCCAGGAATTGCGCGCCGGCGTCGAGCGGGTTGGCAGCATTGCTGGCCGCATAGAGCTCGGTGCGATTGCAGGTGGACAGGATGGCCGCTTCGTCGCCGCCTTTCGAATCCGCGCAGGCAAACCAGTTGCGCGCCGCAGCAACCGCGGTACCGAGCTGCTCAGGCGCGAACGCCAGCCGTTCGCGCAGGGCGACGGGTGCAGTGGTGTGGTTGAGGCCGACGGCGAGAAGTTGCATCTTGGTCCAGACGGAAGATTCCAGACGCCATTATACCTTGCGCCGGTTTCCCTCTCAGGAACCGAGCTTTTCCAGCCGGTAGCCGTAGCTGTAGACCGGCACCAGGCGGAAGCCGTTTTCCGGCTTCAGTTGCAATTTATTGCGGACGCGCGAAACGTGGGTATCCATGGTGCGCGACGGCACCTCGGTTTCGCGGATCCAGACCGCTTCGTGGATGTAGGCGCGCGATAATGGGCGGCCAATGTTGCGGAAAAACAGCAGCGCCAGGTAGAACTCTTTGTGGGTGACGTCCAGCACTTGCCCGTCCATCAACAAGCGTCCGGGGCGGGTTTCGAAGACGTATTGTCCGAACTGCAACTGCTCGGCGCCGTTCTGGCTCGGGTAGGCCAGGCGCAACTGGGCTTGCACGCGCGCCACCAATTCGGCGCGGCGCAGCGGTTTGACCAGGAAGTCTTCGGCGCCCACCGACAGGCCGGCCACGATATCGTCTTCGCCGGAACTGGTGGTCAGGAACATCACGGGGCCGGTTTCAGGCAGCTTTTCGCGGGCCTTGCGAATTACCTCGGCAGGATCCATATCGGTAACCTGCCAGTCGAGGATCAGCATGTCGACGCTGTCCTTGCGCATATTGGCCAGCAAGTCCTTGGCCGTCTGGTAACCATGGCAGGCATGACCAGCGGAAGTCAGGACCTGGCAGATCAGGTCCGCCTGGCTTCGGTCAGCATCAAGGACAACGATTCTCATGGTTCTTTACAGCAAAATGTTAAGAAGCAGTCACACGAATATAACAGAGATTTACAAGAAATAGTTACCAATTTGATCAAAGATTGCCGTATGGTACTACTCTGCCGGGTCCCGTGCGAGGCTGCGCCTCCATCACACGGTACACTGCTTGGGCGGCTAGCACAATGGAGCAGGTCTTATTTTGCAAGTCGATTGGGGAGCAAAAACATGAAAAATGACTGGACTGTGCTGCCCTCCACCGAGGCAGATATCGATGCAGTACGTGAGCGCTGCCGGCGCCTGGTGCGGCGTCGCGCCGCAGTTTCAGCCGGGGTGGCGGCGGTGCCGATCCCCGGGATCGACGTGGTGTCGGACCTGCGCCTGTTCACCCAGTTGATCGATGATGTGAACCACGAATTCGGCCTGTCGCCGGACCAGATCGACCGCATGCAGCCCAAGTTGAAGCTCATTGCGTACGAGGCGGTCATCAGCTTGGGCGGGATGCTGGTAGGGAAAGTCGTCACGCGCGAACTGGTCGGGGCGGTGCTGAAGCGCAGCGCGGGCAAGATTGCAGTCAAACAGGCGGGCAAACTGGTGCCTATTGCTGGTCAAATTGCTTCAGCTACTATTGGTTTCTTCGCCTTCCGGCAGATTGGCTACCAGCACGTGGAAGCCTGCGCCAAGGTGGCAAGGCAGGTCATTGCGGCTCACGCCAAGGCGTAAGCCACAAGGAAGCGTTCAGGCGTCCGGCAGGACCACGTTCACATCAAGAACTTCCAGGTTGCCCTGGCGATCCAGCGAGATCTTGATATCGTCGGCCGACACCTTGGTGTACTTCGAAATCACGTCGACCAGCTCTTTGTGCAGCGCCGGCATGAAGTCCGGACCGGCGCGGCCGTTGCGCTCGCGAGCGATGATGATCTGCAAGCGCTCCTTCGCCGCACTGGCCGTTTTCGGCTTGTTCTGGAACAGGAAAGAAAGCAGGGCCATTATTTAGCTCCAAAGATACGCTTCAGGAAACCAGGCTTTTCATAGTCGGTAAACTTCAGCTCAACTTCTTCGCCCAGGAAGCGCGCCACCACGTCGGTGTAGGCTTCGGCCACATCGGTTCCCTTGAAGTGGATTGCCGGGTTACCCTGGTTGGAAGCATGCAGTACCTGCTCCGACTCAGGGATGATGCCGATCAAAGGAATGCGCAGGATTTCTTGCACGTCTTCAAATGACAGCATCTCGCCCGCTTCTACGCGCTTCGGCGAGTAACGGGTGATCAACAGGTGTTCCTTGACTGGTTCGCCGCCGGACAGTGCGCGGCGCGACTTGGCCTGGATGATGCCCAGGATGCGGTCGGAGTCACGCACCGACGACACTTCCGGGTTGGTCACGATCAGGGCTTCGTCGGCGAAGGTCAGCGCCATCAGGGCGCCGTGTTCGATACCGGCGGGCGAGTCGCAGATGATGTACTCGAAGTCCATCTTGATCAGCTCAGCCAGCACGCCTTCCACGCCGTCTTCCGTCAGGGCATCCTTGTCGCGGGTCTGGGACGCCGGCAGGATGTACAGGTTCTCGCAGTGCTTGTCCTTGATCAGGGCCTGGTTCAGGGTCGCTTCTTTATGCACCACGTTGATCAGGTCATACACAACGCGTCGTTCGCAACCCATGATCAGGTCCAGGTTGCGCAGGCCGACGTCAAAATCGATGACGACGGTTTTGTGGCCGCGCATGGCGAGGCCGGTGGAGAAGCTGGCGCTGGAAGTCGTTTTGCCGACACCGCCCTTGCCGGACGTAACTACAATAATTCGTGCCACAAAGAATCCTTTACTGAACTGTTATTTTGCGGAATTGACAGATTGTATATCCAGACTTTCGCCGTTTAGTCGGATTTGTACCGGCTTGCGTGCGTTTTCGGTCGGGAAACCATCTTCAAAAGTACGATAAACACCTGCGATCGAGACCAGCTCAGGGCTCATCGACATAGCGAAAATACGGGCCGAAGCGTCGCCGGAGGCGCCTGCCAGGGCACGGCCGTTCAAAGTGTTGTAAACGTGAATACTGCCATCCGCGATGATCTCGGCGCCGTTGTTGACGACGGCCATCACGATCAGGTCGCCGCCGCGCGCATAGATGCGCTGGCCGGCCCGGACCGGGGTGTCGATGATCATGGTACCGCTGAAAGCTGGTGCCGCCGGCGCCGCCGTTTTGGCAGGACCCGGGACCGGCACAGGGGCCGGAGCTGGCGCTGGTTTCGGGGCAGGGGGCGGCGTTTCTTCGCGCTTGCCGCTGTCCAGTTGCAGGCCGTGTTGCTGGATTTCTTCCACCATGTCCGGCTTGGCGTTGCGCACAGCCACCGGATTCAGGCGGTATTTTTTCAGGAGGGCGATGGTTGCCGCCCAGTCAATGCGTTCGCAGCCCGGCGCCAGGTCACCGATGTCGATGACGGCCAGGTCCCCTTCGAAGAAATCGGAAACGCCGCCGGTCATCTCATGCATGGCGGCGTCGAGGGCGACGAGATCGCTCGTGTACATGATGGCGGACACGGCGACAACGGTGGAAATCTTGATTTCGATAGGCTTCTGGAACGTACTCTTAGGCATGACAATCGCAAAGTAACGGGCTGGGCCCAGGCTGGGTGCATTGTACTTTGCTTAAGCTTGCTTGGGGAGGGGAGCCTAGTGTTTATGCGGCTTGCAGGCCCAAATGGTCGACGAACGGTGCGAAATCCCGGTCGCTGTAGAGCAATGCATAGTGCGATTCAATGCAGCGTGTAGCGATCAATGTGTCGATGGTTTTCCGGACTGTGACGCCAAGTGATCGCAATCTGCGAAAATTCGTGGCCGCCTGGATTGCAATCTCGACACCGCCGATATCGATTAATTCCAGGGTCAAGAGCAACTTTCTCGCTTGATTGAAGTCGCGCTGGCGCCGGAATCCCTGCAGCACTTCAGCCAGAATCAGGTCGCCAGTCGCGATGGGTTCATGTCCAAGCAGCCGATCAAGACGCTCGAATTGGGCGTCGCGTCGCCGCGGAAATAGTCGATCCAAACGCTGGAATCAACCAGGATCATTTATCGATCCTCATTGCGTCGAGATCACCCTCCCACGGCAACTTGCCTTTGAAACGTCGGATCTCCTCCTGTTGCTTTAGGCGCAACAGTGTTCGAAGGCCCATTTCGACTGCTTCGCGCTTGGTAGCCACGCCAGTTAGTCGCAATGCGTCATTCATCAATTCGTCATCTATCTCGATGTTAGTGCGCATGGTGTGTACTCACGGTTGGTCTTATACACATACTAGGCCCGCACTGTTTCCGGTGCAAATAAGAGATGGGACGCATGCTATTCTTTTCAAAATATTAATTTTTTATCTTTAGCTATGCCTAAAATATACGTTGAAACAAACCTTTTCCCGCCAATCGGCCCTTACAGCCATGCAGTCAAGGCCGGCGGGCAGGTTTTCATCTCGGGTTCACCCGGTGTTGATCCAGCAACGGGACAGCTTGCCGGGCCGGACGCCTATACCCAAACCAGGCAGACCCTGAGAAACATCGAGGCCATGCTGGCAGCCGCCAACGCAAGTCTGGACGACGTGGTGCACATCCAGGTCAACCTGGTGGACATTGCGGACTTTGCGGAAATGAACCGGGCTTATGCCGAGCAGTTTTCCGAGCCATATCCGGCCCGCACCGTCATCGGCG
Source organism: Duganella sp. Root198D2 (assembly GCF_001428585.1). Classification (NCBI taxonomy): domain Bacteria; kingdom Pseudomonadati; phylum Pseudomonadota; class Betaproteobacteria; order Burkholderiales; family Oxalobacteraceae; genus Duganella; species Duganella sp. Root198D2. The sequence goes on from NZ_LMIC01000019.1 coordinate 31,189, forward strand.
TTGCGGCGTTGCCCAAGCCGGGCGCGCGCCTGACGATAAATGCGATCGCGGTTTTGAAGGGCTGATCATGGATAACACGTCGCGCTTTGCCGCGCTGGCGGAAACCTTTGCAGTCGTGCCCAGTGTCGACTTTGGGCAAGGTGTCAAAAAAGGTTTCGGTTCTTCAGCGTTGAAGGTCAATGGGAAGATCTTTGCCATGGTATCGGCGGCCGATGAATTCGTGGTCAAACTGCCGCGCGGGCGGGTCGAAGAGCTCGAGGCCTTGGGCATCGGCCATCAGTTCGACCCAGGCCACGGGCGATTGATGAAGGAGTGGCTGGCGCTTCACCCAAACTCGACCGGTCAATGGCGAGACCTGGCACATGAGGCGCTGCACTTTGTTGGTGGTGAAAAATAATGCTCGAGATCGAATTGGTACAGCTCACTCGCCAGGAATTACTTGGCTTGTCGGAGTCGAAGTCTGCCGACTATTTCGCTGAAACCCTGGAAGGGGCGCTTCCGCCACCGCACGTTGCGGCCCGCGCGCTCAAGCAGCTTGAGGCCGGCGTGCCGGACTTATGGTGCGTGCCATTCCTGATCATCGCGCGGCCAGAAGGCATGGTCCTTGGGGGATGCACATTCAAAGGGCCGCCTACTAATGGCGATGTTGAGATCGCTTACGGCGTCGCCAAGCCTGCGCGAGGCCGCGGGGTTGCGACTGCTGCCATCGGCCAGCTTCTGGCTTTGCCGGCAAAGGACTGTGGCGTGCGCCAGGTGGTTGCCGAAATCCTGCCATCCAACGCTGCCTCGTCAAAGGTCGTTTCCCGCCTGGGTTTCTCCGCGCAGGAAACAGTTGTCGACTCGGATGGCGAGGCCGTTGTCCGTTGGATCTACTCTATGCAGTAATCTCTGCGCGAAGTCTTTGGGCGGCGGCGACCATGTTTTTCAGCGCCGCCGACGTTTCTGGCCAGGCGCGGGTTTTCAGGCCGCAATCGGGATTGACCCAGAGTTGAGAGGACGGCACCACTTTCGCGGCCTTGCGCAGTAATGCGACCATCTCATCGCTGCCCGGTACGCGCGGCGAGTGGATGTCGTACACGCCGGGCCCGATCTCGTTCGGGTAGCGGAAGCTGGCGAAGCCGCCCAGCAGCTCCATCGCGGAGCGGCTTGACTCGATCGTGATCACATCGGCATCCAGCGCGGCAATCGCTGGCAGGATGTCGTTGAACTCGGCGTAGCACATATGGGTGTGGATCTGCGTCGCATCATCGGCGACAGCGGCGCTGATGCGGAAGGCTTTGCTTGCCCATGCAAGGTAGGCATCCCAGCGGCTGCGGCGCAGCGGCAGGCCCTCGCGCAAGGCCGGCTCGTCGATCTGGATGATGGCAATGCCTGCGTTTTCCAGGTCGTGCACCTCATCGCGGATGGCGGCGGCGATTTGCTGCGCGGTGTCGGAGCGCGGCTGGTCGTCGCGCACGAAGGACCATTGCAGGATCGTGACCGGGCCGGTCAGCATGCCTTTCACTGGCCTGGCGGTCAGGCTCTGTGCATACGCGGCCCAATGCACGGTCATCGCTTGCGGGCGCTGGACATCGCCGTAAATGATTGGCGGCTTCACGCAGCGCGAGCCGTAGGATTGCACCCAACCGTTGGCCGTGAACGTGAATCCTTCCAACTGTTCGCCGAAGTATTCCACCATGTCGTTGCGCTCGGCTTCGCCATGTACCAGGACGTCCAGGCCAAGTTCTTCCTGCCGGCGGATGGCATGTTCGATTTCTTCGCGCATCGCCTGCTGGTAATCCTGCGGAGCCAGTTCTCCGCGCTTGAAGGCTGCGCGTGCGGTGCGGATCTGCTGCGTTTGCGGGAACGAGCCGATCGTCGTGGTTGGGAATGCCGGCAGCGCCAGGCGTTCGCGCTGCATCTGCTGGCGCTGTGCAAACGGCGAGTTGCGGCGCGAGCTCGCCGTGTCGGCGGCGAATGCCGCGATGCGTGCCGCGACTTCCGCTTTATGCACACGGGTACTCGAGCGGCGGCTGGCAAGCGCCGCGCGCGCTTCGGCAAACCCCCGTGCGACTTGGCCGGACACGCGTTCGTCCGCAGACAATGCGGCTTTGAGCAGTGCCAGCTCAGCCAGCTTTTCTTCCGCAAAGGCCAGCCATGGTCGAACTTCCTCGTCCAGCGTTGTCTCGGTCGCCAGACTGTACGGCACGTGCAGCAAGGAGCAGGACGTGGAAAGCCAGACCGGGCCGCTACGCTTGGCGATAATCGGCAGCAGCGTCGCGAGGCTGGCATCCATGTCGGCCCGCCAGATGTTGCGCCCATCGATGATGCCGATCGACAGCACCTTATGTGCCGGCAGCCAGTCGGCCACGCTGGTCAGCTCGCTGGCAGCGCGCACGGCGTCGACGTGCAGGCCGGCGACCGGCAGGCGGCAGGCCAGGCTGACATTCTCCTCAAGGGGCGAGAAGTAAGTGGCGGCCATCAGTTGCGCACCGGCCTGGTTGAGGAGCCAGTAAGCCGGTTCAAAGGCGTTGCGCCAGGCGATCGGCAGGTCGAGGCCAAGGATAGGTTCGTCCAGTTGCACCCACTCGGCACCAGCGGCACGCAACTGCATCAGGAGCCGGCTGTACTGCGGCAGCAGGCGGTCGAGCAGGTCGAGGCGATTGAAACCGGTGGCCGCATCGCGTTCCTTGCCGAGCCAAAGGAAGGTCAGGGGACCGAGCAAAACAGCTTTGACCGGCTGGCCGGTGGCGTGCGCTTCTGCGACTTCATCCAGCAAGCGCTTGCCGTGCAACTCGAACTCGGTGGACTCGTTGAACTCAGGCACCAGGTAGTGGTAATTGGTGTCGAACCATTTGGTCATTTCCAGCGCTGCACCATTGTGGCCACAGCCGCATCCTTCATGTGCACCGTCGCCACGCGCCATGGCGAAATAGCGCGCCAGCGGCGATTCGCTGCCCTTAAAGCCAAAGCGTGCCGGCTCGCAGCCAAACAGCTGGATGTGGTTTGCCACGTGGTCGTAGAAGGCGAAATCGCCGACAGTCACGAAATCCAGCTCATGCTGGCGCTGGGTCGCCCAGTGCCGGGCACGGAGATTGCTGGCTGTGTCTTGCAGCGCGGATTCCGGCAGTTCACCGCGCCAAAAGCGCTCCAAAGCGAACTTCAGTTCACGCGCTGCACCGATGCGTGGAAAGCCTGGGATATGAGTTTGAACTAGTTTCATTTTTGTCATGCTTAAGAAATATTGGTGAAGTACAGTTTGCGGCATGACGGCATATAATAAAAACGAAACTTTTTATGCATTAACTTGAAAACTTTTCATACATGCTCGAGATTCGTCACCTGCGCACGCTGTCTGCGCTTCGCTCCTCAGGTAGCCTGGTCAAGGCCGCACAACTGCTGAACCTGACGCAGTCGGCTTTGTCGCACCAGATCAAATTGCTGGAAGATCGCTACGGTACGCCGCTGTTTGAGCGTAAATCGATACCAATTGGATTCACGGCAACTGGCGAACGGCTGCTGAAACTGGCCGATACGCTGCTGCCGGAAGTGGAAAGGGCAGAGCGAGACGTGCTGCGCCTGTCGCAAGGCGATACCGGCCAACTGCGCGTGGCGCTTGAATGCCATACATGCTTCGATTGGCTGATGCCGGTGATGGACGCCTTCCGCACCCGCTGGCCGGAGGTGGAAATCGACCTGGTTTCCGGATTCCACAGTGAACCGGCAGACCTGCTGCGTAACGGACATGCCGACCTGGTGATCGGCTCCGACTACAGCGCCGAGTACTCCACCTTCCCGCTGTTCCGTTTCGAAATCCTGACCGTGATGGCGCAAAAGCACCGGCTCGCCGGTCAGCGCCGTTTGTCGGCCCAGGACTTTGAAGGCGAAACCCTGATCACCTACCCGGTGCCCGAAACACGCATCGACCTGATCCGCGAAGTGCTGCGTCCGGCCGGCGTCGAATTCCAGCGCCGCACCGCCGAACTCACGGTCGCGATACTGCAACTGGTTGCAAGCCGGCGCGGCGTCGCCGCCTTGCCGAACTGGGCCATCAAGAATTATGTCGACTACGACTACGTCATCGCGCGCCCGATCGGCGAGTCCGGTTTGTGGAGTGACCTGTTTGTTTCGGTGCCGCCCGCCTTGCAGCACAAGGCTTTCGTGGCCGACTTCGTCAACGTGATACGCGAGCAGTGCGCCGCTACGTTGGACGGTATCAAGTTATTGTCGTGACATCGCCAGGGGATTTATGCAAAATGAAAGCAGCCTTGATGTTTATCAAACGTTTGTCAGGAATCGCGCACTAACATGGGAAGTCTTGCGGTATCTCAGCCATCGAATAACTGAAGGAGCATGGGCATGTACGCGTTCAACGACGATTTTTCCCGCGCCGCACACGCGGCTTTTGACGTGCAACTCGCCAGCTTCGCCAGCATTTGTGATTGGCATCGTGAAACCGCACTGGCTTCTCTCGCTGCCATGACCGCAGCCTCCAACGAATTCCTGGCCATCCAGCATCCACAAGACCTGCTGCAAATGGCAACCGACCAGGGCAAGCACGCTATTAACCGTGCGCAAGCATATGGACGTGAGGCAACTGAAGTGGCTTTGAATAAGCCACCGTTCCGGTAGGCCATAGCTGGCCTCGCGCATGGCACTTAGCTAGAATGCATTGAAAGATTTTCATACCACTCCCGGAGAAGCAGAATGGATGACGTAGTAATTGTTGCAGCAGGCCGTACCGCAGTTGGCAAATTCGGCGGTTCCCTGGCCAAGACCCCGGCAGCAGAGCTGGGCGCCCACGTGATCAAGGGCCTGCTGGCCCAGACCGGCATCGACCCTAACCTGGTCAGCGAAGTTATCCTGGGCCAGGTATTGACCGCCGGCGTTGGCCAGAACCCGGCACGCCAGGCCGTGATCAAATCCGGCCTGCCAAGCGCCATCCCGGGCTACACCATCAACAAGGTTTGCGGCAGCGGCCTCAAGGCAACCCACCTGGCCGCGCAAGCGATCAAGTGCGGCGACGCCAACATCATCATTGCCGGCGGCCAGGAAAACATGAGCGCCTCGCCGCACGTGCTGAACGGTTCGCGCGACGGCTTCCGCATGGGCGAGGTCAAAATGACCGACACCATGATCGTCGACGGCCTGTGGGACGTGTACAACCAGTACCACATGGGCATCACCGCCGAGAACGTCGCGAAGAAATACGATATCTCGCGCAGCCAGCAAGATGAATTCGCGCTGCAGTCGCAGCTGAAAGCGGAAGCCGCGCAAAAAGCCGGCAAGTTCAAGGATGAAATCCTGCCGCTGGAAATCGTGCAGAAGAAGGGCAGCATCTTCTTCGACCAGGACGAATACGTGAAGCCAGGTTCGACCCTGGAAGCGCTGTCCGGCCTGCGTCCAGCCTTCGACAAGGCCGGCTCCGTCACCGCCGGCAATGCCTCCGGCATCAACGACGGCGCAGCGGCCGTGATGATGATGTCGGCCAGGCAGGCTAAGGAACTGGGCCTGACTCCGCTGGCACGCATCAAAGCCTACGCCTCGTCCGGACTGGACCCAGCCTATATGGGCATGGGCCCGGTCACCGCTTCGCAGCTGTGCCTGAAAAAAGCCGGCTGGTCGCCGCAAGACCTGGACCTGATGGAAATCAACGAAGCGTTCGCTGCGCAAGCCTGCGCGGTGAACAAGGAAATGGGCTGGGACACCAGCAAGATCAACGTCAACGGCGGCGCAATTGCAATTGGCCACCCGATCGGCGCTTCCGGCGCCCGCATCCTGGTGACCCTGTTGCATGAAATGGTCCGCCGTGACGCTAAGAAGGGCCTGGCCTCGCTGTGCATCGGCGGCGGCATGGGCGTAGCACTGGCAGTTGAGAGGGAATGAGCTTTCGTTTAGATAAAAATAGGGGAACATTAAATGGCACGAGTTGCATTGGTAACGGGCGGCATGGGTGGTCTGGGCGAAGCGATCTGCATCAAGATGGTCGCACTGGGCTACAAAGTGGTAACCACGTATTCCCCGAGTAACAAGACGCACGAGTCGTGGCTGGCCACGATGAAGGACCAGGGCTATAACTTCACCGCCTATCCTTGCGATGTGTCGGACTTTGATTCGGCGGCAACCTGCATCGCAGCAGTCGAGCGCGACATCGGCCCGGTTGATGTGCTGGTGAACAACGCCGGTATCACGCGCGACATGACCTTCAAGAAGATGGACAAGGTCAATTGGGACGCCGTGATGAAGACCAACCTGGACTCCGTGTTCAACATGACCAAGCCGGTAGCCGATGGCATGGTGGATCGCGGCTGGGGCCGTATCATCAACATCTCTTCGGTGAACGGCCAGAAGGGCGCTTTCGGCCAGACCAACTACTCCGCGGCCAAGGCCGGCGTGCACGGCTTCACCAAGGCGCTGGCGCTGGAAGTGGCGCGCAAGGGCGTCACCGTCAACACCATTTCGCCAGGCTACATCGGCACCAAGATGGTGATGGAGATCCCGAAAGACGTGCTGGATTCGAAGATCATCCCGCAAATCCCGATGGCCCGCCTGGGCAAGCCGGAAGAAGTGGCAGGCCTGGTGGCCTACCTGGCTTCCGACGAAGCAGCGTTCCTGACCGGTGCCAACATCGCCATTAACGGCGGCCAGCACATGTCCTGATCGCAGTAAAGAGCAACGCAACACCCAAACGCCGTCCGGCCCTCGTGCTGGCCGGCGTTTGTTCTTTTGGAGGCGCCATGAAGAAAATGCTGCCCTTGCTGCTGCTGGCAGCCTGCAGCCCCGATATCCCGCAGGACAAGCTGCTCGACATTCTGAACCAGCGCGCACCGCTGGTCGCGCACATCGGCCATGTCACCAAGGTGGACGTGCTGAGCACGGCGAAAGCTTCCGCCAATGGCCGCAGTTGCGAGGTGCGCCTGATGCACGTGACCGGCAAGAAGGGCTCGACCTACGTCAGCTTCCTGCGCCGCGAAGAACGGAATGGCACCGAATCCGCACTGACCTGGGCCGACGACCGCCAGGCTGCCAGCGGCAAGATGGGAGAAATGCTTTCGGAACATTGCAACAACAAGTGATTGACTGTTGCGACCCGGCTCACATATCGTTCTCTCTCAACAATAATTCGCTGGGGAGACGACGATGCATATGATGGGCATGAATATTTTTGCCGTGCTGCTGGCCGCAGTTTCGAGTTTCATGCTGGGCGGGCTGTGGTACTCGCCGGCTTTGTTCGGCAAGATGTGGAATGACGAGAACGGCGGCGTCAAGCCGGACTCCCACCCGGCCCGTGTGTTCGGCGTGGCCTTCATTTTTTCCCTGCTGGCGGCCTTCGCCTTCGCGCGCTGGATCGGCCCGGCGCCGACGATGGACTATGCAATCAAGCATGCCTTGTTGGCCGGTTTCGGCATGGTGGCAGCGTGCTTTGGTATCAATTACCAGTTCGCCAACCGCAGCTTCAAGCTCTGGCTGATCGATGGCGGCTACCATACCGCGCAATTCCTGGTTTTCGGCCTCATCCTTGGCCTCTGGCACTGATGACCGGGCCTTACGAATGCAGACCGATCCCTCACAATCTGGATATTGTTTGTCCAGCGTGCCGGGGCCGCGCGGAATTTGAGTTCGCTGAAGTCGTCCGCATCAAGCTGAAAGCGGACGTGCAGTTCTTCCAGAAGAGCAGCATGTTCGATTACCAGCAGTTCCAGGATTCATGCGGGCATTCGTGGCATGCAGCGATCTATTTCCAAGGTCTTCATGGACGCCCGCAACCGGTGATTCAAGAACTTCCGGAAGGTTATGCCGCGGGAGATTGGGACCACTCGAGGTATCTCAAAAATCGAAGCGGCTGGCCGGTCGGCTCAATCCGATGCGGATCTTGCCATATGCGCGGCAAACATGTGCTGAAGTGGCCGGCTGAAGCCTACTTTGCGATCTCGTATCGTAATCGTGTGCTTTGGGCCTTTCACCGGGAATCGGCAATCGATCTGATGCAGTACTTGCAGTCCAGGGAGCGAAGCCGGTCCCGCTATCGCTGGGGCTTTTTCCTGCTTTATGTACCGACCGTATTCAAAACGGGCAAAGCGCGAGAGTACGTCGTAAAGCAACTGGGCAAATTGCTGCTATATTGACAACTTCGAATATTTGTCATGCCTACGTTCATATGCGCCGTCGACTCTTAGCAGCGCTCCCTGTTCTCCTGCTTGCACTTTGCTCACGAGCTAATGCACAAGAGCGAACAGCCGATCCATTAGGATCTTTGTCGCAATGCATCAGCACTGACGGGTTTCGCTACCAGACCAAGGACCGACTCCCGGTGACAGCACGCTTTCGCATGATCAAATTGTCGAGCGGTCCGGTACATGTATCTACTGCCGACGGCTATCGGCTAATGATCTATCGAAAGAGCAGTTCGCCTTTAGTCAATCTGAAGATCGAACGTTCCGCCGAAGGACGGTTCGCCGAAGACCGTCGATCGATAATCGATCAAATGAAAGAAATTGCAGCCGGTACTAAACCCCCTGATCAAATAGATCTCGAAACAAGCACGCAAAAGGGCATCGAGCTGCTAGCGATAAACAACAGGGATATCGATAATGTCTCCGGCGTCATTAGTATGTACACACTGCTGGACGCGGCGAATGGCAATGTCGCGACTGTCTATTTGTTGAATCAGCGCCCGGAAGTTCGGGAATATGCCAGCAACGCGGAATATGCAGAATTACGCGACCGATTCATTGGCTTGCTCAGCGACTGTATGGCGCGCCCTGAACAGGATCGCTCGCCAAGCGGCAAATGACGGGGCCATGTCGATTTAGGCGCTATTCAATCGTCGTCACTCCTGAAGGGGCACCAAGAGTGCCTGGCTGAACCCGCAATCACCAGGAGAACATGATGACACACACCATTACTGCATTCGAACGTTCGCCCGACGGCGGCATGGGCCTCGCGCGCGATACGCGGGTTCGCTGGGCGTTTGAAGAAGTGGGGCAGCCGTACGAAGTGCGTCCCGTTTCGTTCGCCGCGATGAAGGAGCCGCCGCATTTGGCGCGGCATCCCTTCGGGCAGATTCCCACTTATGAGGAAGGCGAGCTGGTGTTGTTCGAGTCAGGCGCGATTATTTTCCATATCGCTTCCCGCTATCCGGGCTTGCTGCCGGACGAAGCCAACGCGCGGGCCCGTGCGATAAGCTGGATTTTCGCCGCGCTCAACACTGTCGAGCCACCGATCCTGGAAATCGTCACTGCAAAATTCCAGGAGGGTGGCAAGCCTTGGACCAAGGAGCGCTTGCCTCTGATCGCGGATCGTATCCGTCAGCGACTGGGCCAACTCTCTGCTCGGCTGGGCGAGGCTGAATGGCTGGATGGCGAATTCAGTGCGGGCGACCTGGTGATGATCTCGGTGCTGCTTCGGGCTAGGCCATCAGGTATCCTGAACGAATTTCCGCGCCTGGCCGCTTATGTCGCACGCGGCGAAGCGCGGCCGGCTTACAAGCGGGCCTTTGCGGCGCAGTTGGCGTTTAATACTGCCGAGCCACCTGCTGGCTGACGGTGCTATTCTTTGAAGAGAGATTGGATCACTTATGTATGCGCTGCCCGAACTCGACGAACAAATCCTGCAGCCAGGCGTGAAAGGCCTGCCTATTGTGGAGCCGCTGCGCCAGCACATGGTCGGCGCACAACACTGGAACGTGCTGGCGGCGGATACGAGTTTTCCGCTGGCCGTGCTGAAGGCCTCGGCGCTGCAGCATAACCTGGCGTGGATGCGCAGCTTCTGTGAGCGCCACGGCGTGCTGCTCGCGCCGCATGGCAAGACCACCATGAGCCCGCAGCTCTTCGCGGCGCAGATCGATAACGGTGCCTGGGGCATCACGCTGGCCACCATTCCGCAAGTGCAGATTGCGGCGCGCTTTGGCGTGCGGCGCGTGATACTGGCCAATGAATTGGTGGCGCCGGCCGATATCCGCGCCGTACTGCATCTGATGCAGGAGGACCACTCTTTCGAATTCTTTGCGCTGGTCGATTCGCTGCAAGGTGTCGAGCGGCTGTCGCGCGCGGTGCAGGAATTTGGCCTGGAGCGGCCCTTGCTTTTGCTGGTGGAGTTGGGCCTGAAGGGCAAGCGCGCCGGTTGCCGCGAGGCCGAGGAAGTCATGGCCGTGGCACGCGCCGTCGCTGCTGCGCCCGGCCTCCAGCTGGCTGGCATTGAAGGCTACGAAGGCCTGGTGGTCACCGATAACCGCGCGGCGGATGTGGAAGTCGTCAACGGCTTCCTGCAGCGCATGGCGGAAATGCTGAAGGCTGCCGCGACCGAAGGCTTGTTCGGTGGCGAGCAGGTGATCATCTCCGCCGGCGGCTCGGCCTACTTCGACCGCGTGGCGCGCGAATTTGCCGGGCTGGCGGTGCAGGGCAAGAAAGTGCTGCCGATCCTGCGCAGCGGCTGCTACCTGACCAATGACCATGGCTACTACGGCGGTTTGACCAGTGAGCTGGTCAGCCGCGAAGGCAAGGCTGCTGGCGAGGGCCTGCGCCCGGCTCTGGAAGTCTGGACCATGGTGTTGTCGCGCCCCGAGCCGAACCTGGCGATCCTGGCGCTGGGCAAGCGCGATGCGTCGCACGACCTGGGCCTGCCGCGCGCCATTGCCGCGCATCGGCCGGGCGCGCAAGCGCTGGTGCTGCCGGAAGGCGCCGTGATCGACAAGATGAACGACCAGCATGCCTACCTGCGCTGGCCGCAGGGCGCCAAGGCCGACCTGCAAGTGGGCGACCTGGTCGGCTGCGGCATCTCCCACCCCTGCACCACCTTCGATAAATGGCCCCTGATGCTGGTTGTGGATGACACGTACAACGTCCTGCAAGCCATCAATACCTTCTTCTGAGCGGTTACAATCTTGGCTTCACGCATAGAGGATAACCATGCCCGACGCCTTGCCACACTTGTTCCCGCCGATCCAGCCCCGCAATAGCGGCATGCTGGCTGTCGATGACATCCATACAATTTATTGGGAAGAAGTAGGCAACCCGAATGGTATCCCGGTGGTCTTCTTCCATGGCGGCCCAGGCGCGGGCATGTCGCCGCAGCACCGCCGTTTCTTCAATCCGGATCACTACCGCGTCATCCTGTTCGACCAGCGCGGCGCCGGTAAATCGACCCCGCTGGGCGAAGTGAGTAATAACACCACCCAGCTCCTGATCGAAGATATCGAGCGCCTGCGCATCCTGTTCGGCATCGACAAATGGCTGGTATTCGGCGGTTCCTGGGGCTCCACCCTGGCGCTGGCGTACGGCCAGGCCCGCCCGGAGCGTTGCCTGGGCTTTGTCCTGCGCGGCATCTTCCTTTGCACGCAGAAGGAAATCGACTGGTTCCTGCAAGGTTCCGAATGGTTCCATCCCGAGGTGTACGACGAATTTGTTGCCCCTATCCCGGTGGAAGAACGCGGCAACCTGCTGCAAGCCTACGTCAAGCGCATCATGGATCCGAAGCCGGACGTACACTGGCCAGCCGTGCGCTCCTGGAGCAAGTTCGAAGGCCGCCGCGTCTTCCTGCTGCCACAGCCGGATGAGCCGCCATCGGACACCCTCGACCTGGGCGTTGGCCGCATGGAATCGCATTACATGGCCAACCTGGGCTTCTTCAGCGACGGCCAGCTGCTGTCCAACGTCTCGCGTATCGCCCACCTGCCCGCCGTGATCGTGCAGGGCCGCTACGACGTGATCTGCCCGCCCGTCTCCGCCTGGCGCCTGCAGCAGGCCTGGGGCGCCAATGCGGTGATGAAAATGATTCCTGATGCGGGCCACGGCGCCATGGAGCAGGGCATCAGCCGTGCCCTGGTCAACGCTACCGAACAATTCCGCCAGCAAGGACGCTTCGCATAATGAATCTGCAGCTTGGCGACATCGCCCACATCATCCAGCTTGCGATTGCCCCGGTTTTCATGCTGTCCACCGTCTGCACCAATCTGTTGGTGCTGTTGAACCGCCTGGCGCGCATCATCGACCGCTCGCGCGTGCTGGAAGAGCGCCTGGACGTTGCTTATAACGATACGTATATGAACGAGCTGGACATCTTGTACCGCCGTTCGCACCTGATCAACGTTGCCATTGCGCTGAGCACCGCCTGCGGCCTGTTCGTCTGCCTGGTGGTGGCCCTGCTGTTCGTTGGCGATGCCACCAACGTCCCGCTGGACAAATACATCGCCGGCCTGTTCATCGCAGCGATGATCTGCCTGATCGGCAATTTCGGCTACCTGCTGCGCGAGATCTTCATCGCCTCGACATTCATGCGTGCCCACCGCCACGTGCGGCACATCGAAAGAAATCCAAACTAAGAATCATCATGCACGACTACAAACGCCCACCTACGCTGCACCGCTACGGCCCGCGCAGCGAACTCGAACAAGCCCTGAAGGACGGCCAGTTCGTGCTGCGCCCTGTGGGCAGCTTCCTGACCCTGAGCTTTCGCAAGCCTGGAACCGCGACCTGTTCGATCATTTCAGCGCCGACAGCTGCCTGGTGATCCACAACACCGAGGAATTCGGTGAGCGCATCCACCGCGCCGTGCAGCGCACGCTGCCGAATTGGGCCGGCATTGACGGCGCCATCGAATACGGCGGCCGTGCCGCTTTGGGCGCGGCCTTCACCAAGACGCGTGAAGATGCGATGGAGAAAGAATGGCAATTCGCCTGGCGCTCGATGCAGACGGCATCCACCATGAATGCGGTGGTGATCCGTATCGGCAGTCTTGAAAATTTTGCGGAAGTGCGCGACCGCGACCATTACACGGCCTAAGCCGCAGCGCTTACGGGACGCTGGGCACTCCGCCCAGCCCGCGTGCCAGCTCGGACTGTTTCGGCAGCGCCGGCTGGCGCTCCAGGTGGGCCAGCACCGCATTCATCATGCGTTCGATATCGCCGCGGATGATGTTGGTGCCTAACAAGCCCGGCACGTAGAAATTCGGCATCAGGCGACCGCTATACACCACGCGGGTGCCGCCGGTTTCCGGAATGGGAATCAATTCCCATCGTGCCTCATAGTGTTTCATGTCACCCGAAACCAGGGCGATGTCGATCGACGACATCGGTTGCTCCGTTGCACGCACGACAAGATGGATGGAACGTGACATGAAGAGGAAACGGGCCGTACCAAATTGCTCAATGATGACTTCATTGCCATTACGGGAAAGCACCCGGCACGACGCCATGTCGGGCACGAATTCTTCCATGCGGTCGTAGGTGGTGAGGGTGCGCCAGACTGTTGGCAGGGATGCATGAACGGTGCCGCTGGCGTTCACTTCATAGAGCTGTTGCGCGTCTGCCTTCACCCGGTTGACGGATACTTCCAGCTTCGGAATTTCCAAACGGGCCGCCTGTCCCGCGCCAAAGGCGGGCGCGGTAAAACCGAGGAACAGTACTAATAACAGTCGCTTCATGCTACCAGCGTAAGGTAACTGGTGGCAGAATACAAGCGCCGCGCGCTCCCATCGTTAGACAGCGCACTGAACTCCCGCCATTCCGCCATGACCACGAATTTCCCTCATCTTCTTTCGCCCCTCGACCTGGGGTTTACCACCTTGCGCAACCGCGTCATCATGGGTTCCATGCATACGGGGCTGGAGGACCGCTTCTTCAATTATGACAAGCTGGCCGCCTTCTACCGCGAGCGCGCCAAGGGCGGCGTGGGCATGATCGTCACCGGCGGCATCTCGCCGAATCGCCAGGGCTGGCTGCTGCCCTTCGGCGGCACCATGAATTTCATTGGCGACGTGTTCAACCACCGCAAGCTGACCAGTGCCGTGCACCAAGAGGGCGGCAAGATCCTGATGCAGATCCTGCACGCAGGGCGCTATGGCTACCAGCCGTTTGCCGTGTCGGCCTCCGACAAGAAATCGCCGATCTCGCCCTTCAAGCCGAAGGCGCTGACGGAAGGTGGCATTGAATCGACCATCAAAGCCTACGTACGCGCCGCCAAGCTGGCGCAGAAGGCCGGCTATGACGGCGTGGAGGTAATGGGCAGCGAAGGCTACCTGCTGAACCAGTTCCTGTGCGCCCGTACCAACCTGCGCACCGACCGCTGGGGCGGCAGCATCGAGAACCGCATGCGCCTGCCGGTGGAAATCGTGCGCCGCATGCGCGAAGCAGTCGGCCGCGATTTCATCATCATGTACCGCCACTCGCTGCTGGACCTGGTGGACGGCGGCAATACCTGGGAAGAGGTGGTGGCAGTTGCCAAGGCCTTGCAGCACGCCGGCGCCACCATCCTCAACACCGGCATCGGCTGGCACGAAGCCCGCGTGCCGACCATCGTCACCTCGGTGCCGCGCGCCGCCTTTGCCGAAGTGGCGGGCCGCCTGCGCAAGGAAGTGACCATTCCTGTTGTCGCCTCGAACCGCATCAATATGCCGGCCGAGGCCGAGGACATCATCCTGCGCGGCGATGCCGACATGGTGTCGATGGCGCGCCCCTTCCTGGCTGATGCCGAGTTCGTCAACAAGGCGGCCGCCGGCCGCGCCGACGAAATCAATACTTGCATCGGATGCAACCAGGCCTGCCTTGACCACACCTTCCAGAACAAGCGCGCCAGCTGCCTGGTGAACCCGCGCGCCTGCCATGAGACGGAGCTGGTGTACAAGCCCGCGGCCGCACGCCGCAAGGTGGCGGTGGTTGGCGCCGGCCCTGCCGGCCTGTCGGCAGCGACGGTGGCGGCGGAATGCGGCCACGACGTAACCCTGTTCGACTCCAGCGACCGCATTGGCGGCCAGTTCAATATTGCCAAGCAAATCCCCGGCAAGGAAGAATTCAACGAAACCCTGCGCTACTTCGGCCGCAAGATCGAGCTTACCGGCGTCAAGCTGCAGCTCAATCATCGCGTCACGCGCGAAGAGCTGCTGGCGGGCGGCTATGACGACGTGATCGTCGCCACCGGCATCCGCACGCGCAAACCGAAGATCGATGGCATCGACCATCCCAAAGTGCTGTCCTACCTCGATGTGATCCGCGATAAAAAGCCGGTCGGCAAGCGCGTAGCCATTATCGGCGCGGGTGGCATTGGCTTCGACGTTGGCGAATACCTGCTGCACAACCCGGAGCATTCCCTGCCGATTGCAAAGGAACACTGGACGGCCGAATGGGGCGTCGACCTGCATGCCAATACGGGCGGCGGCCTGGTGCCGGCCAAGGCGGCGGAACCGGTGCGCCAGCTTTACCTGTTACAGCGCAAGACCAGCAAACTGGGCGCCGGCCTGGGCAAGACTTCGGGCTGGGTGCACCGCGCGGTGCTGGCTCGCAATGGCGTGGTGATGATCCCCGGCGTGCAATACAAGCTGATCGACGACCAAGGCCTGCACATCCAGGTGGGCGAAGAAGAACGCCTGCTGGCTGTGGACAACGTGATCATTTGCGCCGGCCAGGAAAGCCTGACCGAACTGATGCCGCCGGAAGGCGAAGCCGCTGCTGCGGGCACCCCGCGCTTCCACAAGATCGGCGGCGCAGCCCTTGCGGCCGAGCTCGACGCCAAGCGCGCCATCAAGGAAGGCGCCGAGCTGGCCGCGCGCCTGTGAAAATGTCCACTTCGGGGTCAGGAACGTTGGTGGACATTTCGCTGCGCTAAGAGATTTCTTTGGCGACGTGCGCCGCCATTGATTTCGCAAGTTCCTGCTCGCCGATGAAGATGACGCCAGCGCGTTCGCTGCGCAGCAAGGCCGCTTCCTCCTCGCTGTGCGTACGCACGGCGATCTTGATATCCGGATTCAGCGCCCGTGCCGTTTCGATCATGGCACGCACGTGGAAGGTATCCGGCGTTGCCACCACCAGCATGCGCGCCTTGTGGATATGGGCCTGGATCAGCACCGCTGGCTCGCCGGCATTGCCCGCCACAGCGGCGATGCCATCCTGGCGCAACTGGTCGACCAGTTCGCGATTCTGCTCCGCCACTACGTAGTGGATACCCTGCGCCGCCAGCGCCTCAGCAATGTTCCGGCCAACGCGCCCATAACCCACCAGCACCACCTGGCCCTCCAGCTTGGACTGCGCGGTGGACATCGGCAACTCCGCCAGCGGGTCGGCAGTGCGCGCGTATTGCGCCGCCAGCGCCTTGTTCTGGCGCAGCATGCGTTCCAATGGCCCTGCCAGCAGGAACATCAGCGGATTCAAGGCGATCGACAGGATGGCTCCTGCCAGGATCAGGCTCTGGCCCTCATGCGGCAGCAGTCCGAGCGAGATGCCCAAGGCCGCCAGGATGAAGGAGAACTCGCCGATCTGCGCCAGGCTGGCCGACACCATCAGCGCCGTGCTGGCGGGGTAGCGCAGCAGCACCACCAGCGCGAAGGCCGCAATCGATTTGCCGAACAGGACGATGGCCACCACCGCCAGCACACGCAATGGCTGTTCGACCAGGATCATCGGCTCGAACAGCATGCCGACCGATACGAAGAACAGCACCGCGAATGCATCGCGCAGCGGCAGCGATTCATGCGCAGCGCGGTGGCTCAATTCCGACTCGCGCAGTACCATGCCGGCGAAGAAGGCACCCAATGCAAACGAGATACCAAACAGCACCGTCGCGGCATACGCAATGCCGACAGCCGCAGCGATCACGCACAGCGTGAACAGCTCACGCGACTTGGTGCGCGCCACTTGCCACAGGATCCACGGGAACAGCTTGCGGCCCACCAGCAGCATGAAGCCGACGAACAGCGCCACCTGTCCCAGCGTGACTGCCAGCGCCTTGAGAACGCCGCCTTCAGCAGCGCCGTGGCCATGTGCCGCGTCACCGGCAATGCCGCCCAGCGCGCCAGCCAGTGCCGGCAGAAGGACCAGCACGAGCACCGTCACCAGGTCCTCGACCACCAGCCAGCCGACGGCGATGCGGCCATTGAAGGAATCCAGCGTACCGCGCTCCTCCAGCGCCCGCAGCAGCACCACGGTGCTGGCCACTGAAAGCGCCAGGCCGAAGACAAGGCCGCCACCCAGGCTCCAGCCCCAGAAATGCGCCAGCGCCATACCCATGCCGGTCGCCGCCGCAATCTGCAGGATGGCGCCAGGCAGGGCCACCTTGCGCACCTCCCACAAGTCATCGAGGGAAAAGTGCAGGCCGACGCCGAACATCATCAGCATCACGCCGATTTCAGCCAACTGGCCAGCGATTGCGCTGTCGGCGACAAATCCAGGCGTAGCAGGACCAATCAGGATGCCGGCTGCGAGATAGCCGACGAGGGCAGGGAGTTTGAGGCGAACGGCGATAAAGCCGAAGAGGAGACCGAAGCCAAGGGCCGCGGCAATAGTGGTAATCAAGCTGACGTCATGGGGCATGCAGGGCCTCCTTTCCCAAGGAGTATAACCGCATGAAAGTCGGGGTCAGCTCCGGCAATCGGACAAAATGTCCGATTGCCGGAGCTGACCCCGACTTTTAACTTAGGCTTTACGGACGACGACGGAGCCGATGGAGTAGCCGGCGCCGAAGCTGCAGATTACGCCGAAGGCGCCGGACGGCAGGTCGTCCTGGTGCTTGTGGAAGGCGATGATGGAGCCGGCCGACGAGGTGTTGGCATACGTGTCCAGGATCACCGGCGCTTCCAGCGACTCGGCGTCGCGGCCGAGGATGGTGCGGGAAATCAGCTGGTTCATGCTCAGGTTGGCCTGGTGCAGCCAGAAGCGGCTCATCTGCTCAACCTTCAGGCCGGCGCGCTC
This sequence comes from Duganella sp. Root198D2, assembly GCF_001428585.1. NCBI lineage: Bacteria > Pseudomonadati > Pseudomonadota > Betaproteobacteria > Burkholderiales > Oxalobacteraceae > Duganella > Duganella sp. Root198D2. The sequence continues at coordinate 48,842 of NZ_LMIC01000019.1, forward strand.
GATCGAGTCCTTGATCATCTGCGCTGCCATCGGGCACACGTCCTTGAACACCTTGCGGCCCTGCTGCTTGAACAGCTTGTCCGGCGCGCCGATGCCGCCTTCGTCGAAGCGGTTCATGAAGCCGAAGTTGTTGCGGATGTTGTTGGAGAAGCTGGTCTTCAGCTTGGTGTCCAGGATGTCCCACTGGTGCTTGGACACGGCGCCTTCCTTGGCTTCCACGATGATCGCGGTGCAGGCATCGCCGAAGATGAAGTGGCTGTCGCGGTCGCGGTAGTCCAGGTGGCCGGAAGTGATTTCCGGATTCAGGATCAGCACGGCGCGCGCCTGGCCGCTTTGCACGGCGCCCACGGCGGTCTGGATGCCGAAGGTGGCGGAGGAGCAAGCCACGTTCATGTCAAAGCCGAAGCCGTCGATGCCCAGCGCCTGCTGCACTTCCACCGCCATCGCCGGGTAGGCGCGCTGCATGTTGGAGCAAGCCACCAGCACCATGTCGATGTCGGCCGGGGTGCGGCCGGCGCGGTCCAGCGCCTGGCGCGCGGCTGCAACGCAGATCTCGGCTTGCAGCGACAATTCCTCATTGCTGCGTTCTGGAATGCGCGGGGTCATGCGATTCGGGTCCAGGATGCCGGTCTTTTCCATCACGTAGCGCGACTTGATGCCGGACGCCTTTTCAATGAAGCCGGCGCTGGATGGTTCCAGCGCGGTCACGGTGCCGGCCGCAATGGCGGCGGCGTTTTCCGCGTTGAACAGTTCGGCGTAGGCGTTGAAGGCGGTGACCAGCTCTTCATTGCTGATCGAGTGCGCGGGAGTAAAGAGACCGGTTCCGCTGATGACGGCTTGTTTCATGATCAATATTTCTTTCTTAGAATGGGTCAGGCGACCGGTAAGATGGCCGATTTTACCGCATCTGCAACGAAAAACGGCGCCCCAGGGGGCGCCGCCTTAATCTTTGCTAGCTTTATTTCTTGGGTGGCGGGTCCAGCTTGACCAGCTTGGATTCGGCCTTGGCCAACTGGACGGGAACGCCTTGCAAGTGGTTCAGCGCCTGCTTGAGCTGGAAGTCCTCGCCGCTGCCGTATTCCAGCGGCTTGCGCTTCTTCTCGACAGCCAGGATGCGCATCTGCTCTTCCAGTTCGTCGCGCTGGGCCTTGCCCGCTTCCTGCTCGCGGTCGTTGGTCAGGTGCTTGGCCAGGTCGGCCTCGCGCATGCGCAGGCTGTTCAGGCCATCGCCGTCCTCGTTTTCGTCCACTGCCAGGTCGGGCGAAATGCCTTTGGCCTGGATCGAACGGCCATGCGGCGTGTAGTAGCGCGCGGTGGTCAGCTTGACGGCGGTATCGGCGGTCAGCTGGCGAATGGTCTGCACCGAGCCTTTGCCGAAAGTTTGCGAACCGATGATGGTGGCGCGCTTGTAGTCCTGCAGGGCGCCGGCCACGATTTCGGAGGCCGAGGCGGAGCCGGTATTGACCAGCACGGCCATCGGGATGCGCTTGACCGCATCCGGCAGCTTGGCCAGCGGATCGCCATCGCCACGCAGCGAATAGTACTCGGCGCGGCCGTAGAAAATCTGTTTGGAATCAGGCAGTTGGCCATTGGTCGAAACAATCGGCGTGTCCTTCGGCAGGAAGGCTGCCGCCACGCCGATCGCGCCTTGCAGCACGCCGCCCGGGTCGTTGCGCAGGTCGAGCACCAAGCCTTTCAGGTGCGGGTCCTGGCGATAAAGTTCAGTAATCTTTGCCGCCAGGTCGTCCACCGTCGGCTCCTGGAATTGCGAGATGCGTACCCAGGCATAACCCGGCGAGACCATCTTGGCCTTGACGCTTTTCTGGTGGATTTCTTCGCGGTTCAGGGTGAATTCCAGCGGTTGCGGTTCATCCTTGCGCATGATGGTCAGCATCACTTTGGAGCCCGGCTCGCCGCGCATCTTCTTCACCGACTCGTCCAGGCTCAGGCCTTTCAGCGAGGTGGTATCGAGGCGGGTGATCATGTCGCCCGGCTTGATGCCGGCGCGGTAGGCGGGCGAATCCTCGATCGGGGCCACGATCTTGATATAGCCTTCGTCGCTTTGGGCAATTTCAATGCCGAGGCCGACGAACTTGCCCTGCGAGCCTTCACGCAGCTCGGCATAGGCTTTCTTGTCCAGGTAGGCGGAATGCGGGTCGAGCGAGGCGACCATGCCGGAGATGGCTTCAGTCAGCAGCTTCTTGTCTTCCACCGACTCCACATAGTCGGATTTGATCAGGCCGTACACGTCGGCAAGCTGTTTGAGCTCTTCCAGCGGCAAGACAGGGTCAACCTGCTTTTGTGCCATCGCGGAAAACTGCAGGGATACCGCTACCCCCGCGACTACGCCGAGGCCGATCAGGCCAGCGTTCTTGAGTTTCTTGCCCATGTATCACCTGTTCCGATTACAGCGGTTAACTCGTCCGCCATTGGATTTCAGTATAAACCTGATTTCCAGCAATCGTAGCTGCCAGCATGGAATAAAACCTTTTGAAAGCCACGATAAATTCATAACTTTGTAGGTGTTTGCCAATGTATTTACCAGAGTAAGTATTTGTAAGAAAGACAGATTGACCGCCATGCCGGGCCTACACTGGGTCCGCTATTTCTCTCTACCCTAAAGTGGTTTATGCCTGCGGCAACCCCGCGGGCATCTTTTTTTCCGGAGCAACAATATGAAACTGATACGCACGGCCCGTGCCGCCTGGCTGGTATTAGCCATGGCCGTCGCACCGGCCTTTGCCGTGCCGGTCATGGACATGCGCGCCGAAGACCTGGTGCCCATGGCCTCCGAATTCCGCAAGTCCCTCAACCTGAATGCCAACCAGCAGACCCTGTGGGCCAAGGTGGAAAGCCAGAGCAAGGCGCTGCTGCGTGAACGCAAGGCGCGCCGCGAGCGCCTGCAGGAGGCGACCAAGCTGGGCTTGCAAGCCCAGAGCGTTGAACTACGCGAGCTGCAGGCCGGGCTGGAGGCGGAGCAAGCTGCCACGGCGGCCGAAGACCGCCAGTTGCGCGAGTGGTGGCTGGGCATTAACGATGCGCTGGATGATGGCCAGCGTCAGGCGGCGTCAAAGTTTCTCGTAGACCAACTGATCCGTATGGAAGATGGCCCCGGCGCTGGCCGTGCAGATCGTCCACCCGGCGAGGAGGGTGCCCATCGCGGTGGCCATGGCGGCCGCGGCGGCGGCATGGGCGGACCCGGCGGCGGCAGCGCCGGCGGTGGACGCGGCATGTAAGTATCTTAAAGTAACAATGGCGGAGGCCCTGTGCCAGCCGGCAGGGTGGGGATTACAATGCCAGCGCGAAGCCAACCGGCCTGCCGCGTGCAACATTGTCCATTCATGAAGAAGCTGATCCCTTTCGCCCTGGCCACGCTCGGCGCGGCCACTGGCGCCGCAGCCCAGCAGGAACCAGTCAAACCAGCCGATAAAGTCATCCCCCAGGTCACCATCAGCGGCGGCCGCCAGGACGATATGACCGAACGCCGCAACTCCACGGCGGGCAAGCAGGTTTTCGGCCGCGAGGAACTGGACCGCAACGGCGACAGCAATATCGGCGATGTCCTGAAGCGCCTGCCCGGCATCACCCTTGGCGGCCGCGCCGGCCGCGGCGGCGAAGTGCGCATGCGCGGCCTGGGCAGCGGCTATACGCAGGTGCTGGTGAACGGCGAACGCCCGCCGGCCGGCTTTTCGATGGAATCGCTGTCGCCCGACCAGGTCGAGCGCATTGAAGTGATGCGCGGCCCGGTGGCCGAGCACAGCACCCGCGCCATCGCCGGCACCGTCAATATCGTGTTGCGCGACGGCTACCAGATGCGCGACATCCAGGTGAAGGCCTCCGACCGCATCGAGCAGGGCCGTCACTCGCCTGAGCTGTCGGTCACCGCGCCGGGCAAGTCTGGTGCGCTGAGCTACACCCTGTCAGCCTCGCTCAACTACGGCCGCCAGCACGACAGTACGCGCGCCCACAACACCGAGACTGAAGCCGATGGCGGCCTGGCCAAGGAACAATTCCTGGAAAGCGAGAGCAGCGGCAGCAACAAGGGGCTGCACCTGACGCCGCGCTTCTCCTACAAGTTCGGGAACGGCGACACGCTGAACTTCCAGACCTTCCTGATGCATCAAAGGTCGCGCAGCGCGGCGCAGACCAACCTGGCGCAGCCGGTCGGCAGCCAGCCGCCCGAGTACAACCTGGCGCAGCAAACCAGCGAGGGCGACGTTACGTTCCTGCGCGGCTTCGGCAACTGGGTGCATCGCCTGCAGGGCGCCAGCAAGCTCGACGTGAAGTTTGGCTTCGGCCTGGGCAAGCGAGACAGCGATTCGCTGCGTTACCAATACGACACGCAAGGCACGCTGCTGGATCGCTTCACTGAAACCGACAACACGCGCGACAAGAGCATCAACACCGGCGGCAAGTACTCTTCTCCGATCGGCGCCGGCCACCTGCTGGCCGCCGGCTGGGACCTGGAAGCCAGCCACCGCGAACAACTGCGCGTATCGCTGGATAAAAACGGCATCGCGCAATTCGCCGATTCCGGCGACAACCTGACGGCAGACAGCCGCCGCGCCGCCCTGTTCGCACAGGATGAATGGGACATCACGCCGCAATGGTCGGCCTACGTCGGTGCACGCTGGGAAGGCATCCGCACCACGTCGGACCGCAGCAGCGGCACAGTCAGCAACACCAGCAAGGTTTTCAGCCCGCTGTTGCACGCGGTGTGGAAAATTCCCGGATACGAAAAAGACCAGGTACGCGCCAGCCTGACCAAGAGCTACAAATCGTCCAATGTGCAGGACCTGATCGCCGCACCATTCCTGTCGCGCCTGAACAGCGCCACCAGCCCTGACCGCACCGGCAACCCGAACCTGAAGCCGGAACTGGCCACCGGCCTCGATCTCGCCTATGAGCACTACCTGGGACGCAGCGGCATCGTCAGCCTCAGTGGCTTCGTGCGCAATATCGACAACCTGATCCGCCGCGAACTGACGTTGCAGCAAACCGAGCTTGGCCAGCGCTGGGTTTCTGCACCGGCCAATATCGGCCATGCGCGCACCAGCGGCATTGAGCTGGAAGCCAAGTTTGCATTGTCCGAGCTGATGGACAATGCACCGCAGATCGACTTCCGCAGCAACTACAGCCGCTTCTGGTCCAGGGTCGACGGCATCCAGGGCCCGGACAACCGCCTTGACCAGCAAGCCAGGCAGACGGCCAACCTGGGCATGGACTACCGACTCAAAGACATACCGCTTACGCTTGGCACAAGCTATAACTGGACGCCGGCCATCCGCACCCAGGCCAGCGACAAGCAAGTAGTGCAGGCCAGCCGCAAACGCGTGCTGGACATGTATGCGCTGTGGCGTTTCGACAGCCGCACGCAAATCCGAATCAGCGCCAACAACCTGCTGGCGGATGATGCGACCGGGTACAACCTGGTCAATGCAAATGGGCTCGCCGCACAGGCGGCCACGCTGAACCCCACATATACCCAGTGGAGCGTTCGACTTGAAACCAAATTCTAAAGGGATAAAGAGAGTGAAACGACACATCCTGAGCACCATCACCTTGAGCCTGATGGCGGCATTCGCCCACGCAGGCGGACATGAAGGCCACGATCACACGCCGGCCCCGACTTCCGGCATCGACACCCAATACATCGACAAGAACGTGCGCGCGCAGGACGATTTCTTCCAGCACCTGAACGGCGAATGGCTGCGCAGCACCGAGATCCCGGCCGACAAGTCGAGCTGGGGTTCCTTCGCCAAGCTGCGCGACGACACCCTGTTCCAACTGCGTGACCTGATCCAGGGCCTGCAGGGCCAGAAAGGCCTGCAAGGCGACGACGCCAAGATCGCCGCGCTGTACGCTTCCTATATGGACGAAGCCAAGCTGGAAAAGCTGGGCGCCAAGCCGCTGGCCGGTGAGCTGTCCCGGATCCGCGGCCTGAAAGACAAGAAGGGCATTCCTGCGCTGGTCGCCCACTTCAACAAGACCGGCGTGCCGGCGCCTTATGGCGTAGGCGTGAGCCAGGATGCACGCAACTCGACCCAGTACGCGGCCCACATGGGCCAGTCCGGCCTGGGCCTGCCTGACCGCGAGTACTACCTGAAGAAAGACGACGCCAAGATGGCGGACGCGCTGGCCAAATACGAGCTGCACGTTGCTAAAGTCCTCGGCCTGGCCGGCAACAAGGATGGCGCCGCAAAAGCCAAGGCCATCGTGGCACTGGAAACCGAACTGGCCAAAGCGCAGTGGTCGCGCGTCGACAACCGCGACCCGGTCAAGCGCTACAACAAGATGGAAATCAGCAAGCTTGCTGAAAGCGCGCCAGGCTACGACTGGAAGGCCGCCCTGGGCGCCACCGGTATCGCCGCCAAGACCGACAGCGTGATCGTGGCCCAGCCAAGCTACATGACCGAATTCGCCAAGCTGGTTGAAAGCACCCCGCTGGAAACCTGGAAAGCCTACTTTGAATGGCACCTGCTGCGCGACGCATCGCCTTACCTGTCGAAGGATTTCGACCAGGCTAATTTCGCCTTCTACGGTACCGTGCTGACCGGTGTAACCGAGCAGCAACCACGCTGGAAGCGCGGCGTGGGCGTGGTGGAAGGCGCGATCGGCGAAGGCATGGGCAAGCTGTACGTGGCGAAGCACTTCCCGGCCGAACGCAAGGCGCGCATGGAGGAACTGGTGAAGAACCTGCTGGTGGCCTATAAGCAGAGCATCGACAGCATCGACTGGATGGGCCCGGAGACCAAGAAACAGGCGCAAGAGAAGCTGGCCAAGTTCACCCCAAAAATCGGCTACCCGAACAAATGGCGCGACTACAGCAAGCTGCAGTTCAAGGCCGGTGACCTGATCGGCAATATGGGCCGCGCTGCCGAATTTGCCTATAACCGCAACCTGGAAAAGCTGGGCAAGCCGATCGACAAGGAAGAGTGGGGCATGACTCCGCAGACGATCAATGCCTACTATCGTCCAACCGCCAACGAGATCGTGTTCCCGGCCGCCATCCTGCAGCCGCCGTTCTTCGACATGAAGGCTGACGATGCGGTCAACTACGGCGCCATTGGTGCGGTGATCGGCCACGAAATCTCGCACGGCTTCGACGACTCCGGCTCGCAGTACGACGGCGACGGCAACCTGCGCGACTGGTGGACTGCCGAAGACCGCGCCGCCTTCAAGGTCAAGGCCGATGCCATGGTCAAACAGTACAGCTCCTATGAGCCGGTGCCCGGCTATAACATCAACGGCAAGCTGACCCTGGGCGAAAACATCGCCGACAACTCCGGCCTGGCGATTGCCTACAAGGCGTACAAGATCTCCCTGGGCGGCAAGGCTTCGCCAGTGATCGATGGACTGAGCGGCGAACAGCGCGTGTTCATGGGCTTCGGCCAGGTATGGCGCACCAAGATGCGCGAACAGCAGGCGATTGTGCAGATCAAGACCGACCCGCACTCCGCCGGCCGCTTCCGCGCCAACGGCACGGTGGTCAACCAGCCGGCCTTCTACGATGCCTTCGGCGTGAAGGAAGGCGACAAGATGTACGTCAGGCCGGAAGACCGCATCATCATCTGGTAATCATTGTTTTGCTAAAAAGCCACGCCACCGCGTGGCTTTTCTTTCAACGTTTCACACCGGCGTGCTAGAGTCGCGCGATACCGTCAATCTACCTGGGAGGGTAACCTTGAAACGCAAGATCCTGAGCGCCGTTATCGTCGGCCTCTTCGCTGCAAACGCCGCCATCGCGGCCGGCAAGCCTGCACAAAAATCCGGCATCGAAGCCGCCAACATGGACAAAGCCGTCCGTGCGCAGGACGACTTCTACCAGCACCAGAACGGCACCTGGCTGAAGAACACCGAAATCCCGGCCGAGCGTTCCAGCTGGGGCACCTTCGTGCAACTGTCCGACACGGTCCAGGCCCAACTGCGCACCCTGATCGAAGAAGCTGCCGCTAAAGGCGGCAACGCCGATGCCAAGCGCGTAGGCGATATGTACGCCGCCATGATGGACGAAGCCCGCGCCGAGCAGCTGGGCCTGACCCCGCTGGCGGGCGAGCGCGCCCGCATCGCAGCCTTGAACGACAAGAAGCAGTTGGCCACCCAGTTCGCGCACTTCTCGCGCATGGGCGTGAGCAGCCCGTTCGACGTCGGCATCCACCAGGACAACAAGGACTCGACCCGCTACGTGGCCGACCTGTCCCAGTCCGGCCTGTCGATGCCTGACCGCGACTACTACCTGAAAAAGGATGACGCCAAACTGGCCGACACCCTGGCCAAATTCGAAGCCCACGTGGCCAAGATGATGGCACTGGCCGGCGACAAGAACGCCGCCGCCACCGCAAAAGCCGTGGTCAACGTCGAAACCCGCATCGCCCAGATCCAGTGGACCAAGGTCGAGCTGCGCGATCCGGTCAAGGCTTACAACAAATACGAAATCGCCAAGCTGAAAGAACTGATGCCTGGCTTCGACTTCGACACCTGGCTCGAAGGCGTGCATATCAACGGCAAGTTGAAAGACGTGATCGTCAGCCAGCCGACCTACCTGCAGGCGCTGGACAGGGTGGTCGCCGAAGTGTCGATGGAAGACTGGAAGGCCTATATGGACTACCGTCTGCTGGCAACCTTCTCGCCTGAGCTGTCCAAAGCCTTCGTTGACGAGAACTTCTCGTTCTACGGCACTGCCCTGAGCGGCGCCACCGAACTGCGCCCACGCTGGAAGCGCGCCGTGTCCCTGACTGAAGGCTCGATGGGCGAAGCGGTTGGCAAGCTGTATGTCGCCAAGCACTTCCCGCCGGAAGCCAAGGCCCGTATGGAAAAACTGGTGAAGAACCTGCTGCAAGCCTTCAACCAGAGCATCGATACCCTGGAGTGGATGAGCCCTGCGACCCGCAAGGAAGCGCACGCCAAGCTGGCCAAGTTCACCACCAAGATCGGCTACCCGAACAAGTGGCGCGACTACGGCGCACTGGAAATCAAACGCGACGACCTGGTGGGCAACGTGATCCGCTCCAGCCAGTTTGAACACGAACGCAATGTGAACAAGCTGGGCAAGGCAATCGACCGCGACGAATGGCTGATGCCACCGCAGCAGATCAATGCCTACTACAACCCGGAGATGAACGAGATCGTGTTCCCGGCCGCCATCCTGCAGCCGCCATTCTTCGACATGAAAGCTGACGACGCGGTCAACTACGGCGGCATCGGCGCGGTGATCGGCCACGAAATCTCGCACGGCTTCGACGACCAGGGCTCGCAGTTCGACGGCGACGGCAATCTGCGCAACTGGTGGACCGAAGAAGACGGCAAGCGTTTCAAGGAACGCACCGGCATCCTGGTCAAGCAGTACGGCGAATTCGAAGCGCTGCCAGGCTACAAGGTTAATGGCGAGCTGACCCTGGGCGAGAACATCGGCGACAACTCCGGCCTGGCTGTGGCTTACAAGGCATACAAGCTGTCGCTGAAGGGCAAGAAAGCGCCGGTGATCGACGGCTTCAGCGGCGACCAGCGCTTCTATATGGGCTGGGCGCAGGTATGGCGCACCAAGTACCGCGATGCGGCGCTGATCTCCCGCATCAAGGCCGACCCGCACTCGCCAGGCCCGTTCCGCACCAACGGCACCCTGCGCAACCAGCCAGGCTTCTACGAAGCCTTCGGCCTGAAGGACGGCGACAAACTATACCTGGCGCCGAAAGACCGCGCGATCATCTGGTAAAAACCGGTAAACCAGTGTCAGGCACAAGTGCCTGATACTGGCCCGCGACCGCCGCCTATCGGGTCAGACCCTTGGGTCTGACCCAGGTTTACCGGTTTTAGAAATGGACCCCCAATGAAAAAACACCTCCTCGCCGCCGCTGCCGCCGCGCTGCTGGCCACCGTCGCCAGCGCCGCCGACAAATCCGGCATCGAACTGCAATACGTCGACCCCGCCGTCCGCGCACAAGACGACTTCTTCAAGCACCTGAACGGCAAGTGGCTGGCCACGACTGAAATCCCGGCCGAAATGTCGAGCTGGGGCGCGTTCGAAAAACTGTTCGAAGACATCCAGCCGCAGCTGCGCACTATCATCGAAGACTCCGCACAAAGCGCTGACACCGCCGACAAGAAACGCATCGGCGACTTCTACGCCGCCTTCATGGACGAAGCCCGCCTCGAGCAGCTGGGCGTTGCACCCATCCAGGCCGAGCTGGCGCGTATCGCCGCCCTGAGCGACAAGAAGCAACTGCCAGCCCTGTTCGCGTACCACAACCGCCACAACTTCGCGGCGCCGATGGACATGGGCATCCACCAGGACAACAAGGACTCCACCAAATACGTGGTGGACTTCGTGCAGTCCGGCCTGGGCATGCCCGACCGCGACTACTACCTGAAAAAAGACGACGCCAAGATGGCCGAAACGCTGGCGAAGTACCAGACGACCGTCGAGAAAATGCTGGCGCTGGCCGGCGACACCAACGCCGCCTCCAACGCCAAGTCCATCGTCGCCTTCGAAACCAGGATCGCACAACTGCACTGGACCAAGGTTGAACTGCGCGACCCGGTCAAAGCCTACAACAAGGTACCGGTCGCCAAGCTGGGCGAACTGATGCCTGGCTATGACTGGAACGCCTACCTGAACGGCCTCGGCATCGCCGGCAAGGTCGATTACGTGATCGTCAGCCAGCCAAGCTACCTGAAAGCGCTGGACAAGCTGCTGGCCGAAACCCCGCTCGAGACCCTCAAGCCATACTTCGCCTGGAACGTGATCCGCCACAACGCGCCATTCCTGTCCAAGGCCTTCGTCGAGACCAATTTCGAGTTCTACGGCAAGCAGCTGGGCGGCGCCACTGAAATGCGCCCACGCTGGAAGCGCGGCGTCTCCGCCACTGAAGACGCGCTGGGCGAAAGCATCGGCAAAGTCTACGTCGAGCAGCACTTCCCGGCCGCGAACAAGGCGCGCATGGAAGAACTGGTGAAGAACCTGCTGGTAGCCTACAAGGACAGCATCGACAAGCTGCCTTGGATGAGCGCCAAGACCAAGCAGGAAGCGCAAACCAAGCTGGCCAAGTTCACGCCGAAAATCGGCTACCCGAACAAATGGCGCGACTACAGCGCGCTGACCATCGACCGCAACGACCTGGTGGGTAACGTGACGCGCGCCACCGAGTTCGCGGTGCAGAAGGAACTGGACAAGCTGGGCAAGCCGATCGACCGCGACGAATGGGGCATGACGCCGCAAACCGTCAACGCCTACTACAACCCGGAGCTGAACGAGATCGTGTTCCCGGCCGCCATCCTGCAGCCACCGTTCTTCGACGCCAACGCAGACGACGCGGTCAATTACGGCGCGATCGGCGCCGTGATCGGCCACGAGATCTCGCACGGCTTCGACGACCAGGGCGCGCAATACGACGGCGACGGCAACCTGCGCGACTGGTGGACCAAGCGCGATCACGCCAACTTCAAGACCAAGACACAGATGCTGGTCAAACAGTACGGCGCCTTCAGCCCGGTCAAAGGCTACAAGGTCAATGGTGAACTGACGCTGGGTGAGAACATCGCCGACAACTCGGGTCTGGCGATTGCGTACAAGGCTTACAAGCTGTCGCTGGGCGGCAAGCCGGCACCGGTGATTGAAGGATTCAGCGGCGAACAGCGCTTCTACCAGGGCTGGGCGCAAGCATGGCGCGCCAAGTCGCGTGAAGCAGCGTTGATCCGCCAGGTCACCACCGACCCGCACTCACCCGAAGAATTCCGCGCCAACGGCACCCTGCGCAACCAGCCAGGCTTCTACGACGCGTTCGGTGTGAAGAAGGGCGACAAGATGTACCTGACGCCGAAAGAGCGAGTAATCATCTGGTAAAACCGGTAAAGCGGGGTCTGACCCAAGGGTCAGNACACGGTCACTGGGGAGCCAGCGTTGTCGCCTTCGACGGTATCCTCGCGCACCGCGGTGATCGGCACACCGGACAGGAAGAACTGCAATTGCTGCGCCACCGCGCTTGACGTCAGGCCCATGGCCTGGACGCGTTCGGTGTGAAGAAGGGCGACAAGATGTACCTGACGCCGAAAGAGCGAGTAATCATCTGGTAAAACCGGTAAAGCGGGGTCTGACCCAAGGGTCAGACCCCCAACGGTCTTAAAGCTGTCGTCCGGGTTATGCGCCTTTGAACTTCGCAATAAGTCAAAGACCCAGAACCAACACCCCGGCCGTCGAGCAGACGGGGTCAGACCCTTGGGTCTGAMCCAGGTTTACCGGTTTTAAAAAAGGCAAAAAAAAAACCGCTCCAATCGAGCGGTTTTTTTATACGCGGTGAAAAGATCAGCCCTTAGGCTCCGCAGCCGGCGC
>NZ_LMIC01000019.1:61203-61460 GCF_001428585.1 Duganella sp. Root198D2
TTTACCGGTTTTAAAAAAGGCAAAAAAAAAACCGCTCCAATCGAGCGGTTTTTTTATACGCGGTGAAAAGATCAGCCCTTAGGCTCCGCAGCCGGCGCCTCAGCAGCCGGAGCAGCCTGCTTAACCTCAGGCTCCTTGAACTTGCCACCCGACTTATCGTTCGGTGTGAAGAAGGGCGACAAGATGTACCTGACGCCGAAAGAGCGAGTAATCATCTGGTAAAACCGGTAAAGCGGGGTCTGACCCAAGGGTCAGAC
>NZ_LMIC01000019.1:61527-65937 GCF_001428585.1 Duganella sp. Root198D2
TTTACCGGTTTTAAAAAAGGCAAAAAAAAAACCGCTCCAATCGAGCGGTTTTTTTATACGCGGTGAAAAGATCAGCCCTTAGGCTCCGCAGCCGGCGCTTCAGCAGCCGGAGCAGCCTGCTTAACCTCAGGCTCCTTGAACTTGCCACCCGACTTATTGGCCATGAACACAACAGCACGCGCCACTTCCACATCATCCAGATCCGGATTGCCACCCTTGGCAGGCATCGCGCGCAGACCTTCGATAGCGTGCTTCACAACAGTGTCATAACCCTGCGCAATACGAGCACCCCAGGCGCCGTTATCGCCAACCTTAGGAGCACCAGCAGCGCCAGAGCCGTGGCATGCCGCGCAAGTCGCGGTATAAACAGCTTCGCCAGTCTGCAGTACTTTAGGAGCGTTAGCGTCTTTCAGGGTAAAGCCGTTATCCGCAACAGGCTTCAGGCGAGCCGCAACAGCTTCAGCACTTTGGCTTTCCGAACCCGCGCCAGTCAGTTTTTCCTGGGTCACAAACTGCACCAGCAAAACGATGCCAATGATGGTAACAGCGAAGAAACCTACAACTGCAGCGACCAGCTGCTTAGGCGTTCTGATTGCGGATTCGTGGCTCATGATTTCCTTAGGACGGTTTTTCAAAAAGCTGCGTGAGGGTTATTTTTTTGGCATTTTTGATGCCTCGCCCTCGTCAAACCTGCGATTATAGACGGAAACCCCTAGCTATGGAATGGATTTCCGGCTATCCTTCGTGTCTCTTCAGTATCACCTGCGGCTGTAGCTCAGTGGATAGAGTATCGGCCTCCGAAGCCGAGGGTCGTGGGTTCGATCCCCGCCAGCCGCACCACTTTCCCCAAGAAACTCAATTGATTTTGTGCCTGGAACCATAACTTCGCCGATTGGCGGGATTATGCTTTCACGGCGCACTTTGTGTTCTGTGCCGGATGACGTGTCTAGATTCACGCGAACAGATCATGAAAAAGCCAGTCGGCGAGCACAACGATAATCAACGTCTGGGTAACAATGTGGCCCCATCCGGCAGCGCTCGACGTTTTCCTGATTCAGGAAGCGATTTCATCTTGATCGTTTGCGGGGAAGAACAGAAACCCTTCGTTGCGGAGTAGTCTCCATGGCTGCATGCCTGTTTTGATACTCTCCACCTTCAGGACGAAAGGCTGCCCATCGATAAACTGCGGCATTACGGATTCAAGCCGTTTCATTGTCTTAATCTTCGCGACATCAATGGCGCGCTCTTCCGACAGCGCCAGAACGTATTCATTCCGATAAAAGCCGAATTCTTCTCCATCGAGAAGGAATGGCTCTCCAAGCAACTGGACACAATAAAACTGAATCATTCTGGAAACTTTCAGCCAGGATTGGCGAAGACGCAGTCGAAATCGGCGCGAGCAATCCAGCGTGCAAACGAACACAGAATAATTCAAAAATTATCGTTTGAGCGGTACTCGCCTTCGCCAGGCATTACCGCGTTTTTGCTTCATTTTTCGACATTCTCGATGAGAGTATCCCTTGGCTGGCGGCTGGTTGCCTATGAAGGCGAACTTGTGGACGGCGCACGTCGTTTGCCAAACCAAGCGTCACCGCTAGCGATCTAAAAGTTGGTGCGCACGATTGAACGTTGCGCATTGGCACAACAATAGTCCATTTATAATCTGTTGCTATTTTTGTATGTCCGCCCGCCATCGCAGGGGCCGGCAAATCGCAAGGACTATGCAGCATGAAAATGAATGGCTTGTCTGATTCGCTGGCCGGATTGCTGCCAATCGGAAGTTTGGCAGGCACCAACCGGCCGATACGCCTGCGCCTGTCCGACGCGCAGGATGACCTTCTGCTGGTCAAGCACGTCAGCGGAACGGAAACTATCTGCGGCGGCATCGAATACCGCCTGTTGTGCGTGTCGAAGAGCGCCGGCCTGCCGACCAAGCAGTTCATCGCCGTACCCGCTGAAGTGCAGTTTGTGACCGATACCGGAGATCTGCGTTCCGTATGCGGCATCGTCGCCGAAGCCATAGAAGGGCAAAGCGACGGCGGCCTGGCGACGTACCAGCTGGTCATCCGCGACGCCCTGGCAATCATGGAACTGCGCACGAACACGCGCGTCTTCCGCAACGCCAGCGAGATCGACATCACCCAAACCATTTTGAGCGAATGGTGCCAGCGCACCCCGATGATGGCGCGCGCCTTTGAATTCGACCTTGGCAAGCTGCGCAGCTATCCTCAGCGTGAATTCACGATGCAATACAACGAGTCGGACGCCCAGTTCCTGCGCCGCTTGTGGAAGCGGCGCGGCATCGCGTGGTTCATTCGGCCGGGCAAATCAAGCGAGGGTAACGACGACAGTGTGCCGGTGCACACGTTAATGCTGTTTGATGACGTAACCTCGCTGCAGCAGAGCGCCGCCGGGACGGTCCGTTATCATCGCGACGACGGCACCGAAACCCGCGACAGCATCACCGCCTGGCACGCCGTGCGCACGCTTAGCCCAGGCAAGACCAGCCGCCAAAGCTGGGACTATGCCAACGCCCAGATGTCGGGCAGCGACGAAACCGGCCGCAACGACCAGGGCGAGTGGGGCAACCAGCTCGCAGCAACGCTGGAAGACTACCTGGTCGACGTGCCGCATGCTGGCGATAGCAGTTCGGACTACCGGGACCTTGGCACGCTGCGAATGCTGCGTCATGAGTATGAATCGAAGTGCTATCGCGGCGAGAGCGGCGTGCGTGACCTTTGCATCGGCCAATGGATTGGCGTGAGCGGGCATGCCGCAATTGACGCCCACCCGCCGGAAAAACGCGAGTTCGTGATCACTGAACTGCATGTCGATGCGGAAAACAACCTGCCTAAAGCCTTGAATGACAAGGCGCGCCGCCTGTTCTCCTTGAATCGCTGGCACGGTGGCGGCCTGGATTCCGCGCTGGTGCAGGCAAGCGAAGAACGCGGTGTGCGCTACACCAATCAATTCAGTTGCGTACGGCGCGACATAGCCATCGTGCCGGCCTACGATCCGCGCATCGACTTGCCGCGTACAGAAGCGCAAAGCGTGATCGTGGACGGGCCGCCCGGCGAGGAAGTCCATTGCGACGACCTTGGCCGGGTAAAAATCCGCTTCCCGGCCTGCCGTCCGGAAGACCACCCCAATGGCGCCGGGGCATCCGGCAGTGAACGCGACTCGGCCTGGGTGCGCATTGCCGGCACCTGGGCCAGCCGCCAATGGGGCGCGATCTCGCTGCCGCGAGCCGGCGACGAATGTATCGTCACTTTCCTTGGCGGTGATCCGGACAAGCCGATCATCACTGGCCGCGTGCATGGCGGCACCACGCCGCCGCCAACGTTCAGTCATGCCGGTGGGTTGCCCGGTAACCGCTACCTCTCTGGCATCAAGAGCAAGGAAGTGCAAGGCGCACGCTACAACCAGTTGCGTGTGGACGATACGCCTGGCGAGATCAGCGCCCAGCTGGCAAGCGAACATGGGCACAGTGAGCTGAATCTCGGCTACCTGACCGATCCGCGCTTCGACGGCAAAGGCAGCCCGCGCGGCGAAGGTGCCGAGTTGCGCAGCGATCACGCCGTGGCAATCAAGGGCGCAGAGGGCGTTTACATCAGCGCCGATGCGCAATTGCGCGCGGCGGGCCGCCAATTGGAGCGTGACGGCCTGACCGGTCTGGCCGACGCCTTGGAAAGCATCCAGAAGCAACTGGCCGAACTGGCGGGCACCCACCATGCGGAAGATGGCGACGGCAAGCCGCTGTCGCAGTTGATCGGCCATTTGAAGCAATGGGAAAAGGGCAGCAATACCGACGGCGGCAAAGGTAACCCGGCTGGCGGCCAGCCGATCGTCGCGGTGAATGCTCCCGCTGGCGCGATCCTGGGCAGCTCCGACAATATCGTCATCGGCGCGCAGACGCATGTGGACGTCGTCAGCGTTGGCAACACGCAGTTGTCGGCGGGACGCAGCTTGCTGATGCGCGCGGCGCAAAGCATGAGCCTCTTCGCGCACAAGCTGGGCATGAAGCTGGTTGCCGCCGAAGGCAAGATCGACATGCAAACGCACCAGGATGACATCGAGCTCACGTCCGCGAAGCGCATCGTGCTGTCCGCATCGGACGAAATCGTCATCCAGGCGCCGAAAGTCCGCATCGTAAGCCAAGGCGCCCAGACGAGTTACGGCGGTGGCGCGATCACCCACCAGGTAAGCGGCGCCTACACGGTCAAGTCGGCCACGTTCGCGCATAGCGGGGCCGGCGACGCCAGCCCGCAGGCATTGGATCTACCAAAGAGCAAAGTTCAGTCGGATGAGAAATTCCGGAAATTTTCAAGCTAGTTGTCGCCTAATTTGATAATTCAAGCTGCTTGTTTCAGTGTCAGTGGTTCCGCCTCCGTTTCGCTGTTCAGCGTGTTT
>NZ_LMIC01000020.1:0-57262 GCF_001428585.1 Duganella sp. Root198D2
GTGTCCATAATTGAATTTGTGGGCACAACTGCTGTGCGTGTCCATAATTGAATTTGTGGGCACAACTGCTGTGCCAAAATTCGATCATGGATGGGGGCGATTCCTACGTCCAGACGGTGCTGGCTTTACGCTTACGGAGAAAAAGAAGATCGAAAACGCTGTCGGAGCTTTCGTCGCCAGGCGCCGGCCGCCCGTCCACATTCGAAAAGAAGTTGATCTTGATTTTAGAATTGCCGGGCAGAGCATAGAAATTTTTGAGATTCGCCCTGTTTGGCAAGGGCACGGAGAAACGCACGAAATTCCAATCGCGAAAGCGACGTTCGTCAGAACACGGGGCGTTTGGCAGTTGTATTGGCAGCGCAGAGACTTGAAGTGGCACAGTTATGAGCCGTTGCCGTCTGTGCGATCAATTGAAGACGTCATCGCCGAGATTGACGCTGATCCATATGCCTGCTTCTGGGGGTAATTCAGTATCACGTCATTGTGCCTGCCAGGCTGTGTTCGGCCAGAAGCCGTCGTTCGGCAAGAACTAGAATCGCCGGAGTACGGCATTCGCGCTATCTTTTCTTGAGGCTCGGTCTATTCTGCGCTAAATCGCGATAGTTTAGTCTAAGGAGTGCTAGAAATGCAGGGGCTCCCCGGTTCTGTAGACCGAATTCGACCCCGCAAAGAAACCTATGGACTGGTTTAGCCTTTCGCCCCCCCAGGGCTAGACTGCGTTAGACAGCTCGATTTCGCCTTTAGACTGTCTGGACTGCCGCTCGTGATGCCGCATTCTGCATGTGCTCGCTCGTATCCAGTAATCGTTTCCGGGAAACCGCAACCAGACGAAGCGCCAGGCGTTGCGACCCTTTGCATGCCGGTTCGCAAATTGCGACGGCGTCATCTTTGCGCCGTCGTCGGTTACGATCTGATCACCCGCGACTTTGGCAAACTCAATTGTGTTGTAATAGCTGGTTCGCAGAACAGTTCCTTCAGGGAGGAAAACATTTTTCCATTGGAAGCCGCGCATTGCTTGGCCTCGCTCCCGCAACGAGAGGCGTTCCATTTCTACTGCGAGCCAACGATTCACGAGGTCAGTGACAAAGGCGTCCGGTTTGACGCCTGGACGCGTGTCCATCAGGAAGAACTCCAGTTGAAGAAAATCGGTCACGGGTAGGTAGACAGCTTGCTTCGCTTCGTAAGTCATGATTCAGTCCTCTCGAAAATGGTCTAAACGTTGGATCGCGGAACGGAAAAATGGTTCCTTTTAGACTTTGGCTTCGAAAAATTGGATTGAAATGGACTTAGCCCGGAAATCCTTGGGCCGTTTTAGACATCTGGCTCCGACGCTTATCCTGAATTAGACCCGAACGGTTCCGATTAGGCCGAATTGGACTCAGGGCAGTTAAAGGATACCTAAGGTATGTCCTGCCTCGCATTGCGAACGTGCACGAGAAGCGGAGGCGCGGCAACGAAAGCGAAGGCCCGCTAAGGGGCGGAAGCTGCCTCCAGACTGGCAGCCTCCGTCACGTCAAGCCTGAGCTTCTGTTTTTAAAGGTTCGGTGCCAGCCAGCGCTCAAGCTGGTCTTTCGCCACGTCACGCCGCGCAGCCATGTCCAGCAGCTGGTCCTCGTTGATCTTCCCGACGGTGAAGTACTTCGATTCCGGGTGCGCGAAGTAGAAGCCACTCACCGCAGCCCCCGGGAACATCGCAAACGACTCCGTCAGCTCCATCCCGATCTCATTCGCGTTCAGCACGCGGAACACATCCGCTTTCACGGTATGTTCAGGGCAAGCCGGATAGCCGGGTGCGGGGCGAATGCCCTTGTACTCTTCCTTGATCAACTGCTCATTCGACAGCGCTTCCTGGGCGGCATAGCCCCACAGGTCCTTACGTACCCGCTCGTGCAGGTATTCGGCGAAAGCCTCCGCCAAACGGTCAGCCAGCGCCTTCAGCATGATCGAGGAATAGTCGTCATGCGCATCTTCAAAGCGCTTTTCATACTTCTCGATGCCCAGCCCCGCGGTTACCGCAAACATGCCGATGTAATCCTGTTTGCCTGAGTCCTTGGGAGCGATAAAGTCGGAGAGGCACTGGTTCGGACGCTGCACGCCATCGATCACCGGCTTCAGGCCCTGCTGGCGCAGGCCGTAATAAGTGAACGCCACTTCCGAGCGCGACTCGTCGGTGTAGACCTCGATATCGTCGTGGTTGACCGTATTTGCAGGCAGCAGCGCAATCACGCCATTGGCGGTGAGCCAGCGGCCTTCGATAATCTTCTTCAGCAGCGCCTTGCCTTCCTCGAAGACCTTGGAAGCTGCCTCGCCCACCACTTCATCGGTCAGGATGGCTGGAAAGGGGCCGGCCAGGTCCCAGGTCTGGAAGAACGGTCCCCAGTCGATGTACTCGGCGATGGCTGCCAGGTCCACATTCTTGAACACGCGGCGGCCAACGAATTTCGGACGCACCGGTGCAAACTCCAGCTTTGCCTTGTTGGCGCGCGCCGCTTCCAGCGAGACGGTAGGCAGCGCCTTCTTGTTAGCGTGTTGCTCGCGGATACGGGCGTAGTCGTGATCCAGTTCTTGCACGAACTTGCCGCGCTGTTCGTCGGTCAGCAGCGATTGCGCCACCGATACCGAACGCGATGCATCCGGCACGTACACCACCGGACCTTCGTAGTTGTGCGCGATCTTCACCGCGGTGTGGGCGCGGCTGGTGGTGGCGCCGCCGATCAGCAGCGGGATCTTCATCATGCGGAAGTGCTCGTCGCGCTGCATCTCTTTTGCGACGTGCGCCATTTCTTCCAGCGAGGGCGTGATCAGGCCGGACAGGCCGATGATGTCGGCGTTTTCCAGCTTCGCGCGGGCCAGGATCTCGGAGGCCGGCACCATCACGCCCATGTTCACAACTTCAAAGTTATTACACTGCAGTACCAC
Organism: Duganella sp. Root198D2; assembly: GCF_001428585.1. Lineage (NCBI taxonomy): Bacteria > Pseudomonadati > Pseudomonadota > Betaproteobacteria > Burkholderiales > Oxalobacteraceae > Duganella > Duganella sp. Root198D2. Next base: position 2,920 of record NZ_LMIC01000020.1, read on the forward strand.
GGACACGATGTTCTTGCCGATGTCGTGCACGTCGCCCTTCACGGTGGCGATTACGATCTTGCCCTTCGGTTTGGCCACGATGCCGGTGCGCGCTTCTTCCGCCTTTTTTTCTTCCTCGATGTAAGGAATCAGGTGGGCCACAGCTTGTTTCATCACGCGCGCCGACTTCACCACCTGCGGCAGGAACATCTTGCCCTGGCCGAACAGGTCGCCGACGATATTCATGCCGTCCATCAGCGGGCCTTCGATCACATTGATCGGACGGCCGCCGCTGTTGAACACCTGCTGGCGCATTTCTTCGGTGTCGTCGGTGATGAACTGGGTGATGCCGTGCACCAGCGCGTGCGCCAGGCGCTTCTCGACCGGTGCATTGCGCCATTCCAGGTTCGCCGCTTCCTGCTTGGCGCCGCCTTTCAGCGTTGCCGCGAACTCGATCATGCGCTCGGTGGCGTCGTCGCGGCGGTTCAGCACCACGTCCTCTACGCGTTCACGCAGCTCGGCCGGCAGGTCGTCGTACACGCCAACCATGCCGGCGTTGACGATACCCATGGTCATGCCGGCCTTGATGGCGTGGTACAGGAACACGGTGTGGATTGCTTCGCGCGCCGGGTCGTTGCCGCGGAAGGAGAACGACACGTTCGACACACCGCCGGAAATCTTTGCATGCGGCAGGTTGTTCTTGATCCAGCGCGTGGCTTCGATGAAGTCGACGGCGTAATTGTTGTGCTCTTCGATACCGGTGGCGATGGCGAAGATGTTCGGGTCGAAGATGATGTCTTCCGGCGGGAAGCCGACTTTCTCGGTCAGCACCTTGTAGGCGCGCTCGCAGATTTCAATCTTGCGCGCGAAAGTGTCGGCCTGGCCGGTTTCATCGAAGGCCATCACGATCACTGCAGCGCCGTAGCGGCGGCACAGCTTTGCCTGGCGGATGAATTCCTCTTCGCCTTCCTTCATGGAGATCGAGTTCACCACGGCCTTGCCCTGCACGCACTTCAGGCCCGCCTCGATGACCGACCACTTGGAGGAATCGATCATGATCGGCACGCGCGAGATGTCCGGCTCGGAAGCGATCAGGTTCAGGAAGCGGGTCATGGCGGCCTGGGAGTCCAGCATCGCCTCGTCCATGTTGATGTCGATCACCTGCGCACCGTTTTCCACCTGCTGGCGGGCGACGGACAGCGCCTCGTCGTACTGCTCGTTCAGGATCATGCGCGCGAAGGCTTTCGAGCCGGTCACGTTGGTACGCTCGCCGACGTTGACGAACAGCGAGTCGTCGTCGATGGTGAACGGCTCCAGGCCGGACAGGCGCTGCGCCACCGGCACATGCGGCAGCTTGCGCGGCGTAGCGGACGACAGCAGCTCGGCGACAGCGGCAATGTGGTCAGGCGTGGTGCCGCAGCAGCCGCCGGCCACGTTGATGAAGCCCGCGTCGGCGAACTCGCGCAGCAGGCGTGAAGTATCGTCCGGCAGCTCGTCGAAGCCGGTGTCGCTCATCGGGTTAGGCAGGCCGGCGTTGGGGTAGATGCAGACGAAGGTGTCGGCGATCTGCGACAGCTCTTCGGCATAAGGACGCATCAGTGTCGCACCGAGCGCGCAGTTCAGGCCAATGGTCAGCGGCCTGGCGTGGCGCACCGAGTTCCAGAAGGCCGGTACGGTCTGCCCGGACAGGATGCGGCCGGAGGCGTCGGTCACGGTGCCCGAGATCATCAGCGGCAGGCGTTCGATTTCAGGGCGCTCGTCGAAATACTGGTCGATTGCGAACAGCGCGGCTTTGCAGTTCAGGGTATCAAAGATGGTCTCGACCAGCAGCACGTCGGAGCCGCCGTCCACCAGGCCGCGCACCTGCTCGTAGTAGGCGGCAACCAGCTGATCGAAGGTGACATTGCGGGCGGCAGGGTCGTTCACGTCCGGCGAAATCGAAGCGGTCTTCGGGGTCGGGCCGAGGGCGCCGCAGACGAAGCGCGGCTTGTCGGCGGTGGAATACTTGGCGGTGGCCGCCTTGGCCAGCCTGGCTGCTTGCACGTTCATTTCATAGGCCAGGTGGGCCATGAAATAGTCGTCCTGCGCGATCGACGTTGCACCGAAGGTATTGGTTTCGATCAGGTCCGCGCCGGCTGCCAGGTAGCGCTCGTGGATCTCCTGGATGACGTGGGGCTGGGTCAGCGTCAGCAGCTCGTTATTGCCTTTGACGAACAGCTCGCGGTGGCCACTACCTTCCGGTGCGGCGAAATCGGCGAAGCGCTCGCCGCGATATGCCTTTTCGTCCAGCTTGTATTGCTGGATGATGGTGCCCATCGCGCCATCCAGGAACATGATGCGCTTCGCAAGGATGTCGCGCAGCTGGGCTTCGGTCTTGGAGGTTGGACGGGTCGTGTTAGTCATTTTGATATCGCGGATTGGGCAACGTGGACCTGAAATTATACGGCAAAGCAGCATTTTCCCCCGGCCACCGCCCCCGCCAGCCGATACAAATTCGGCATTTGCTTATTCGAAATGTCCACTTTGGGGTCAGGAACAACAGTGGACATTTAGCCGGCGGAAACGTCGACTTGCAGCGCTCAGCCAACGGCTTACTTGCACTTGCCGCGCAATTTGGCGATACCGACGAAGGGCAGGCCGAGCACGCCGCTGAGAGGGATGAAGAGTAGGACCGGCGGCTGGCGTTTCAGGCCTTCGGAATGCAGGCAGTCCGGTACTTCGGCCTCCTTGAACGCGAGGTCGAGGCGCCGGGCCTGCTCGCCGCCCGAAAAGTCGGCGGCGCCAGGTTGTGCGCCTGGCCCCGGGACATCCGCCGCCGCTTCGCGTACCGCCTGCTGTACTGCCGGATCGTCAAAGCGCGCCAGCGACACCGCAGGTTTTGCTAAGCAGGGCAGGCAAGCAAGCAAGTCAGCAAAAGAATGCGGCGCATAGGACCTTAGTGGATTGCATTTCTGGTAATTCTAGCGCGACTTGTGCTGGATTCGCACAAATCATGTGTTGCCAGACTGCTACCAATGCTCGGACGCCCGGCCTAAGATGGCTCCATCAACCAACCACTTTGAAGGAGCCTCAAAATGCCTATCCTGAACATCACCGTCAGCGGCACCCCGGAACAAGTGCCAGCCAAAAAAGTCACCAGCATCCTGATGAAGCACACCGGCGAAATCCTGCACAAGGCGCCGGCCCTTACCGCCATCGCCGTGCATTACACGCCGCGCGAGCAGTGGTTTGTCGGCGGCGAGTCGCTGGCGGATCTGGGCAAGGCGAGCTTCTTCTTCGACATCAAGGTGACCGACGAGACCAACACCGCCAACGAAAAGTCAGCTTATATCGCGGCGGTTTATAAGGACTTGCAGGAGCTGCTCGGCGAGCTGCACGAAGTGAGTTACATCCACATCGACGATGCGCGTCCGGCAGCTTGGGGCTGGGGCGGTCTTACGCAGCAATTCCGCGCGGTTCAGAAGATGTTGATGTAAACGCTGGCCGCGTAGTCGACAAAGGCGCGCACCTTGGGCGACAGGTGGCGGTTCTGAGGATAGAGGGCGTACAGCTCGCGCGGTTTGGGCGTGTAGCCGGGCAGGACTTCCACCAGGGCGCCGCTCTCCAGTTCTCCGCGCACGATGAAGGCGGCGGCGTTGGCAATGCCGACTCCCGCCACTGCCGCAGCTTTCAGGGCGACGTTGGTGTTGGCTTGCAGCGAACCGCGCACGGCGACTGAATGTTCCGAGCCGTCAGTGCCGGCCAGCGTCCATTCATTGGCGCGTGCCGCGGCCGTATAGACCAGGCAGTTGTGCTGCGCCAGGTCATCCGGCACGGCCGGTGCGCCGTGCGTGTGCAGGTAGTCGGGACTGGCCACCAGCAGCACCTTGCTGGTGGCGAGCCGGCGTGCGACCAGCGTTGAATCGGGCAGCTCGCGCGCCAGGCGCAGGGCGACATCAACGCCGTCCTCGATCAAATCCACCATGCGGTCGTTGCAGACCAGGTCGACTTGCAGTCCTGGATGGCGCGACATGAATCCCGGCAGCCATTGCGCCACCTCGATAGTGCCGAACGCCATCGGCGCGTTGATGCGCAGGGTGCCGGTCGGCTCTGCCTGGTGGCGGCCGACGTTGCGGTCGGCGTCGTCCAGCAGGTCCAGTACTTCGCGGATGGATTCGATGTAATCGCGGCCGGCATCGGTCAGTGCGAAGCGGCGCGTGGTGCGGTTCAGGAGCTGGGCGCCGAGGTGTTCCTCGAGCTGGCGCACCTGGCGCGAAACAATGGTGTGGGAAATGCCGAGGGCATCGGCGGCAGCGGTGAAGCTGCCCAGTTCAACTACGCGGCGGAGCGCGCGCAGCGCCGCGAGTTGGTCCATTTACTGGAAACGCTGCCCGTCAAGCGGGAAGCCTTTGATGAATTCAGCGGCAGGCAGGCGTTTGCCGCCAGGTTTCTGCAACTGCGTCAGGCGCAGCGCACCTTCGCCGCAAGCGACGATGATGCCGTGCTGCGCGTCGGCGGCAATCACCTGGCCAGGGGCTGCGCTGCTGCCTTCTTCCAGCACTTCAGCGCCCCACAGTTTGATGACCGTGCCATCCACCTCGCCATGGGCGCCGGGGAACGGATTGAAGGCGCGGATCTTGCGGCTGATCTCGCGCGCAGGCTGGGTGAAGTCCAGCGCCGCTTCTTCTTTCAGGATCTTGTTGGCGTAGGTGACGCCTTGCTCCGGCTGCGGCACGGCTTCGACCACGCCGTTTTCCATCTTGCGCAGCACTTTGACCATCATCTGGGCGCCCATGGCGGCCAGCTTGTCGTGCAGGGTGGCAGTGGTGTCCTGCGGCGTGATCGGCGTGCGTTCGATCAGCAGCATCGGGCCGGTGTCCAGGCCTTCTTCCATTTCCATGATGGTGACGCCGGTCTCCGCATCGCCCGATTCGATCGCGCGGTGGATCGGGGCGGCGCCACGCCAGCGCGGCAGCAGGGAGCCGTGGATATTCAGGCAAGGCTTGATGTCGAGGGTGGCGCGCGGCAGGATCAGGCCGTAGGCGGCCACCACCATCACGTCGTAATCGGTGGCCAGCAGGCGTTCGTGGGCGGCTTTTGCTTCCGCCGCGCGCTGCGGGTCCTTGGCGTCCAGGCGTAAAGAAAGCGGCTGCAGCACTTCGATGCCGTGCTTGACGGCGTACTGCTTGACCGCCGACGGCTGCAACTGCATGCCGCGGCCGGCCGGGCGGTCGGGCTGGGTCAGCACCAGGGGAATCTCGAAACCTGCTTCGTGCAGGGCCTGGAGGGCAACGGCCGCAAATTCAGGCGTGCCCGCGAAGATCACTTTCATGCTTCCCCCGTTGGTATCAGTAACGGCGACCTGCGGCGCGCAGCGCTTCTTCGCGCTGGACGCCACGTTCTTCTTTTTGCAGTTTGGTCTTGATACGATTGCGTTTCAAGGGGGACAGGTATTCAACGAATACTTTGCCTTTCAGGTGGTCCATTTCGTGCTGGATGCAAACCGCCAGGAGGCCGTCGGCATCGACCTCGAACGGTTCGCCCTTGACGTTGTATGCGCGCACCTTGACTGCGGACGGGCGCTCGACGCCGTCGTAGATGCCCGGCACGGAGAGGCAGCCCTCGTCATAGACCTGCTTTTCTTCGCTCGACCACAGGATTTCCGGGTTGATGAAGGCGGTCAGGCCGGTTTTGTCTTCGGTTACGTCAATGATGACAACTTGCTCATGCACATCCACCTGGGTGGCGGCCAGCCCGATGCCGGGTGCGTCGTACATGGTTTCTGCCATGTCTTCCACCAATTTGGCCAGGCGCTCGTCGAACACGGCGACGGGTTGCGCAACTTTGTGCAGGCGAGGGTCTGGGTAGCGGAGAATATTCAGTTTCACAGGAGAATCTTATTTAAACGATAATGATTGTGCGGTAAACGGCGCATATAATGCGTGCACGATTGCTTCTGTGACACGAATTCCTTGCTTGATCCGGGTAATATGGGCAGAATTTGATTTCAGTGAGGCAAGCCTTTGTGGCCTTCCGTCATTGCCGCACCTAACGGATATACCAATGAAAAATTTTAGCACAAGCAGCAGCCGCCTGTTGGCCGCAGCCCTGTTTTGCGGTGTGACGGCCGTTCCGGCCCACGCCAAGACCATCGTCTGTGAATTCAAGCCGAACGCACCGGATAGCCATACCGTTGTAAAGGGCGATACCCTGTGGGGTATCTCCGGAACCTTCCTCGACAAGCCTTGGTGCTGGCCGCAGGTTTGGGGAATGAATAAAGAAGAAATCGCCAATCCGCACTGGATCTATCCAGGGCAGATTGTCTGGTTCGACCGTGAGGCCGGCCGCCTGCGCCTTGGTACCAAGGTTGGCGGCGACGGCACCACCGGCGACATGCGCCTTGGTCCGCAATTGCGGACCGAAGGCCTGGGCAAGGACGCCGTCCAGTCGATCCCGTCCGGCGTAATCGAGCCGTTCCTGACGCAACCCCTGATCATCGAAGAAGATGAACTCAAAAATGCACCGCGCATCATTGCGACGCGCGGCGCCCGCGTGTTCATCGGCAAGGACGACAAAGCCTATGTCCGCGGCGACCTGAAAGGCAGCACCTCGTTCCAGGTGTTCCGTCCAGGCAAACCGCTGAAAGATCCGGTGACCAAGAAGGTCGTGGCGCTGGAAGCGTTCTACCTCGGCACCCTGAAGCTGGAAGCCGTCGCGGAAGCAGGCAGCGACGTGCATACCTTCATCGTCGCCAGCGCCAAGGAAGAAATGGGCAAGGGCGACTTGCTGATGGCAATGCCGCCGATGCCGATGCAGAACTATGTGCCGCATCCGCCGGATGTTGAAGTCAATGCCAACGTGCTGGCTGTGTACGGCGGTGTCACGCACGCCGGCCAGAACCAGGTTGTCAGCATTAATCGCGGAAAGCTTGACGGACTCGATGTCGGCTCCGTGCTGCAGCTATACCATAAGGGTGAAGTGGTGAGCGATCCGGGCGCATCGAAAGGCGCGCTCAATCTGCGCAACCCGACGGTCAAGCTGCCGGATGAACGAGTGGGCAGCTTGTTTATCTTCCGTGTGTTCAAGCATGTCTCGTACGGCTTGATCATGCAGGTGACTGAACCAATCGTTGTGGGGGATGTCGCCAAGACAGCGGAGTAAATCCCATGGCCGTGCAAGTCACGGACTCCCCAAACCCCGCCCGCCAGGACTTCGAGCGCCTGGCGATGTGGCTGCGCCTGGCGAATTCGCCGGGCGTCGGCCGCCACGGAGCCTTCAAGCTGCTCCAGCATTACCACTCTCCCGAAGCAGTCTTCACCGCCGCCAATGCCCGCCTCGCTGCGCCACCCGCGCAGGATGATGCCGCGCCGCTGCCTTTGCGCATGCTGTCGCACGCCGATGCCGGCATCGCGCGTCCGGAGCAGCGGCGAGCCAGGACCGGCGATGGCGAAGATGAAATCTCGCTGCAAGCCGCACACTGCCTCGCCGGCCCCATGCCGCCGCGGATACACGCGATGGCGCATGCCACCCTGGAATGGGCTGCGCAGGACGGCAATCACCTGGTCTTGTTTGGCGACCGGGAATATCCGCCAACCTTGCAGCACATCGCCGATCCGCCGCTGCTTTTATATGCGAAAGGCGAGCTGGCCCTGCTCCAGCGCGAGGCTGTGGCGGTAGTGGGCGCTCGCAACGCTACCACCCAGGGCAAGTCCAATGCGCGCCAGTTCGCGCAGGTGCTGAGCGAGGCCGGCATGCCGGTCGTGTCCGGCCTGGCGCTCGGCATCGACGCCGCCGCGCATGAAGGCGGCCTGGAAGGCACGGGCGGCACCGTGGCCGTCATCGGCACCGGCATCGACCGCATTTATCCGCGCCGCAACGCCGCCCTGGCGCGCCGCATCGCGGAGGAGGGCTGCCTGGTCAGCGAATTTGTGCTGGGCACAGCGGCGCATCCGGAACATTTCCCGATCCGCAACCGCATCATTGCCGGCATGACCCGCGCCACGCTGGTGATCGAAGCGGCCGCGCGTTCCGGCTCGCTGATTACCGCGCACGCGGCAATTACAGCCGGCCGCGAAGTCTTCGTGCTGCCCGGTTCCGTGCTGTCGCCGCAATCGGTCGGCTGCCATGCACTAATAAGAGAGGGCGCGCGCCTGGTCGCAACGCCGGACCACTTGCTGGAAGACCTTGGCCTGGCGCCGCGTGACGCCGCGCCGGTGCAAATGGAGCAGGCCGCCGGCTGGCTGCTGGCCGCCCTCGGCCATGATCCGGTCGGCGCCGATGAGCTTGCAACAAGGTTGCAACTTGCGCCAAGTGACATGCAGGCAAGCTTGCTTGCCCTGGAGCTTGCGGGTGTGGTGGAAAGGCTGCCGGGCGGCGCTTTCCAGCGCCTGAAAGGCCCTTGAGCCGCCGTTATGCTTGTGCCCGCCTCACAGATCCTGCTAAAGTAGCGCCATGTTTGACATCCTGGTTTACCTGTACGAGACCTATTACCGCCCTGATGCCTGCCCTGAACCCGCGGCATTGGCAAAGAAACTCTCCGCAGTCGGTTTTGACGATGTAGAGATTTCCGAGGCGCTGGTCTGGCTGAATGACCTCGCCGCCATGGCTGGCGTCGAGCAGTCGCTGACGGCCGCATCTTCTGGCACGCGCTTTTACGTGCGCCAGGAGCTGGACGTACTGGGCGCCGCAGCCGTCGGTTTTATCCAGTTTCTGGAAAGCGCCGGCCTGCTGTCCCCGTTGCAACGTGAAATCGTCATCGAACGCGCCCTGGCGCTGGACGAGGCGCCGGTGTCGCTGGGCAAGCTGAAGATCATTGTGCTGATGCTGCTGTGGAGCCAGGGCAAGGAACCGGACGCCCTGATGTTCGACGACCTGTTTGGCGCCGAAGAAGACCAGGCGCCACGTCTGTTGCACTGAGCACACTCTTGCCAGCGTTGCCCTACGCCGGCCAATTCCGTAATAATATTCGCAGCGTAGTGATGCTTTGGATGCATCACTTGGCATCGCTTACTTTCTAATGTTGTATGATGCGCGCTGCCGCATCCACCGACGAGAACTATAAATATGAGTAAAGCCCTCATCATCGCTGAGAAACCTTCTGTCGCGAACGACATCGCGAAAGCCCTTGGCGGCTTCAGCAAGCACGATGAGTATTTCGAATCCGACGACTACGTGCTGTCTTCCGCAGTGGGTCACCTGCTGGAAATCGCCGTGCCGGAAGAACACGACGTCAAGCGCGGCAAATGGACCTTCACCCATTTGCCGATGATCCCGCCGTACTTTGCGCTGAACCCGATCGCCAAGACGGAATCGCGCCTCAAGGTGCTGAACAAGCTGATCAAGCGCAAGGACGTCACCACCCTGATTAACGCATGCGACGCGGGCCGCGAAGGTGAGCTGATCTTCCGCCTGATTGCGCAGAATGCGAAAGCCAAGCAACCGGTCAAGCGCCTGTGGCTGCAGTCGATGACGCCGAACGCGATCCGCGACGGCTTCACCCACCTGCGCAGCGACGATGAAATGCTGCCGCTGGCCGATGCCGCGCGCTGCCGCTCGGAAGCGGACTGGCTGATCGGCATCAACGGCACCCGCGCCATGACCGCCTTCAACTCGAAAGAGGGCGGCTTCTACCTGACCACCGTAGGCCGCGTGCAGACGCCGACCCTGTCGATCGTGGTCGAGCGCGAAGAGAAGATCAAGAGTTTCGTCTCGCGCGACTACTGGGAAGTGCGCGCCGAGTTCGTGTGCGCCGCCGGCATCTATGAAGGGCGCTGGCTGGACACCAGCTTCAAGAAGGACGAAAACGATCCGGAGAAGCGTGCCGAACGCCTGTGGAGCAAGACCGCCGCCGATACGATCGCGCTGGCGTGCAAGGGCAAGCAAGGCAATGTGAGCGAGGAGTCGAAGCCGACCACCTCGATGTCGCCTGGCCTGTTCGACCTGACCTCGCTGCAGCGTGAAGCCAACTCGCGCTTCGGCTTCTCGGCCAAGAATACCCTGGGCCTGGCGCAGGCGTTGTACGAGAAGCACAAGGTGCTGACTTACCCTCGTACCGATTCGCGCCACCTGCCGGAAGATTACCTGCCAACCGTCAAGGACACGCTGGAAGTCCTGAAGGAAAGCAACAACTACAACCAGTTCGCCAAGCAGATCCTGGACAAGGGCTGGGTCAAGCCGAACAAGCGCATCTTCGACAACACGAAGATCAGCGACCACTTCGCGATCATCCCGACCGGCATCGTGCCGAAGAACCTGAGCGAGCCGGAACAGAAACTGTACGACCTGGTCACCCGCCGCTTCATGGCGGTGTTCTTCCCCGCCGCGGAATTCCTGGTCACCACCCGCTTCACCGAAGTAGCCGGCCACCAGTTCAAGACCGAAGGCAAGGTGATGACCAACCCGGGCTGGCTGGCGATCTACGGCAAGGATGCTGCCGGCGACGATGAGAAGGAAGGCGGAGGCGGCAACCTGGTGCCGGTGGCGAAGGGCGAGAAAGTCCTGACCGAGAAAGTCATGGCGAACGGCCTGGTCACCAAACCGCCAGCACGCTATACCGAAGCGACGCTGCTGTCGGCAATGGAAGGCGCCGGCAAGCTGGTCGACTCCGACGAGCTGCGCGATGCCATGGCCGGCAAGGGCCTGGGGACTCCGGCTACCCGCGCGGCCATCATCGAGGGCCTGCTGGGCGAGAAATACCTGCTGCGAGAAGGCCGCGAGATGATGCCGACCGCGAAAGCGTTCCAGCTCATGACGCTGCTGCGCGGCCTGGGCGTGAGCGAACTGACCGCGCCGGAACTGACCGGCGAGTGGGAATACAAGCTGTCGCAGATGGAGAAGGGCAAGATCTCGCGTGAAGAATTCATGCGCGAAATCGCCCAGATGACCCAGATCATCGTCAAGCGCGCCAAGGAATACGACAACGACACCATTCCGGGCGATTACGCGACGCTGCAGACGCCGTGCCCGAACTGCGCTGGCGTGGTCAAGGAAAACTACCGCCGCTTCGCCTGCACCAAGTGCGAATTCTCGATGACCAAGGTGCCTGGCGGCCGCCAGTTCGAAATCGAGGAAGTGGAACAACTGCTGCGCGACCGTACCATCGGCCCGCTGCAAGGCTTCCGCTCCAAGATGGGCCGTCCGTTCGCAGCCATCCTGCGCATCGTGAAGGATGAAGAGATCAAGAACTTCAAGCTGGAGTTCGACTTCGGCCAGAACGATGAGGAAGGCGAAGACGGCGAAGGCGTCGACTTCACCGGCCAGACGTCGCTCGGCCCTTGCCCGAAATGCGCCGGCGGCGTGTACGAGATGGGCCTGGCGTATACCTGCGAAAACCAGGTGGCCAAGCCAAAGACTTGCGACTTCCGTTCCAGCCGCATCATCCTGCAACAGGAGATCCTGCCGGAGCAGATGGCCAAGCTGCTCAACGAAGGCAAGACTGACCTGCTGCCGGGCTTCATCTCGCAGCGTACCCGTCGGCCGTTCAAGGCCTTCCTGGTACGCGGCAAAGACGGCAAGATCAGCTTTGAGTTCGAAGAGCGCAAGGCCAAGCCGGGCGCCGCCAAGAAATCGGCGGCGAAAGGCGACGGCGCGGAAGGCGCGTCCGAGGCAGCACCGGCAGCCAAACCGGCAGCCAAGCCAGCCGCCAAGAAAGCAGCCGCGAAAAAGGCACCAGCCAAAAAAGCTGCAGCCAAAAAGCCGGCAGCGAAAAAGGCAGCCGCCAAGAAAACCGCGGCAGCGGAATAAACCAACGGGACCCGCGCGGTCCCGTTTTACTTTGTTCGAATACATGAAGAAATCCCGCTGGGCGGCGATTGCTGCCACTATGGTTGTAGCCGGTGCATCGCAGGCCGCCGTCGAGCGTATCGAGATCACGGAGCGCGTGCCGTTCGCGCCGGGCGTCAAGTTCGGCGAGGCCGGCGAGTATGAAAAGCTGCGCGGCATCGCTTACTTCTCGCTCAATCCCAAGGCCACCGCGAACCTGCCCATCGTCGACCTGAAGCGCGCCCCGCGCGACAAGCGCGGCATGGTGCGCTTTTCCAGCGAGTTCGTGCTGCTGCGGCCTGTGAGCGGCAAGACCGGTACGCTGGTGTATGACGTGAACAACCGCGGCAGCATCGTGGTGCTGGGCCAGCTCAATGGCAGGGCCCCAAAGAACAACGACCCGACGACTGCGGAAGATGCCGGCGACGGCTTCATGATGCGGCACGGCTTCAGCATGCTGTTCTCGGCCTGGACCTGGGACGTGGCGCCATCGCCCGCCGGCGTGCGGCCGCTGGTCTTCAAGGCGCCCGTGGTGAAAGGCCCGCGCGGCATGTCGGCCAATGAGTTCATCGTCGACGCGACTGCAGAAGTGGCAAGCTACGCCGGCCTGCGCGGCATCGGCTACGAGCCTGCCACACCGAACGACCCGGAAGCCGTGCTGACGGAGCGCACGCGCCAGGGCGAGATCCGCCGTCCCATCGAGCGTAGCCGCTGGGAATTCGTGGCGCCGGAACAGCCGGGCGGTCCGGGCCGCATCAAGCTGCAAGGCGGTTTCCAGCCCGGCACGATTTACGAGGTGCGCTATGAGGCGAAAGACCCGCGCGTGACCGGCGCCGGCCTGGCCGGTATCCGTGACTTGCTGGCGTACTTCCGCGAGAACCAGGTCGAAGGCGCTTCGCTGCCCAAGACGGTGCTGATGTTCGGCTATAGCCAGTCGGCACGCCTGATCGGCCGCATGCTGCATGACGGCCTGAATCTGGATGAGCAAGGCCGCATGGTATTCGACGGCGCCTTGCTCGAGGTGCCGGGTGCCGGCGGGTCGGGCGGCTTCAACAGCCGCTTCGTGCAGGTCACGCGCCATCCGTCGATGCTGGAAGAACATGACTACCCGAGCGACGCCTTCCCGTTCACCAGCACGCCGACGCGCGATCCGGTCACCGGCCGCGTGGCTTCCACGCTGGACCACGCGAAGGACAAGCATGGACGGGTACCGAAGCTCCTGATCGCCAATACCTCGGCAGAATACTGGAATCGTGGCGCATCGCTGCTGACCACCGCACCCGATGGCGTGGGAGACGCCGCCCCGGCTGCCAACGTGCGTGTGTATGGCCTGATGGGCGCCCAGCACTACGTGGGCCGTTCGCACACCCGCGCGCCGTTCACCGCCTGCGTTTCCACCACCAACTACTACCTGTCGTTGCGCGCCCTGATGCTGGCGCTGGACGGCTGGACCAGCAAAGGCACGCCGCCGCCCGCCAGCGCCTATCCGCGCCTGGAAGACGGCACCCTGGTTTCGGTGGAGTCGTACCGCAAAGCCTTCCCCGCAGTGCCGGGCCTGACCCCGCCGGAGCAGAACCTGCACGAGCCGCGCCTTGACCATGGAGCGCGCTTCCTGTCGCAAGGCATTGCCGACCTTGTGCCGGCCGCGCAGAAGATGGCGTTTGAGACCCGCGTCCCGGCGCCTGATGCCGACGGCAACGACCGCGGCGGCGTACGATTGGTGGAGCTGCAGGCGCCGCTCGGCACCCACACCGGTTGGAACCTGCGCGCACCGGAGACCGGCTTCGCCTGGGCAACCTCGCGCTACGACGGCAGCTTTGTCCCGTTCGCCCGTACCGAAGCAGAGCGCAAGGCAGCCAACGATCCGCGCCCAAGCCTGCAGGCGCGCTACGCCAACCGCGACGCCTTCATCGCCGCGACCCGCGCCGCCGCCGCGCGCCAGGTTGCCGCGCGCCTGCTGCTGCAGGAAGATGTCGAGCGCAGCGTCACCGAACGAGCCGGCCTGTACGACCGCATCATGGCCCGCGACCCGGCCGACCAAAGCTGCAACTACCTGTATCCGAACCAATGAAGAAGCTGAAGCTCCCCAATACCTTCGTCCTGCTGTTCATGATCCTGGCGCTGATCGCGCTGGCGACCTGGCTGGTCCCGGGCGGCAAGTACGAGACCCACCTGGTCAACGGCAAGCAACTGGTCGACCCGGACACCTTCCATTACATTGAAAGCAAGCCGCAGGGCCTGGCCGCGCTGCTGATGGCGCCGATCAAGGGCTTTGCGGAGGCTGGGCTGATCATCGGTTTCGTTATGCTGACCGGCGGCGCGTTCAACGTGCTGCACAAGACGCAGGCCATCGATGCCATGATCAAGTCCATCGCCAAGGCGCACTCGCGTTCGAGCCTGGTGCGCGTGGCGCTGATCCCGGTGTTCGTCACGCTGTTCTCGATCGGTGGCGCCACCTTCGGCATGAATGAAGAAGCGATTCCCTTTATCCTGATCTTCGTGCCGCTGGCGCTGGCGTTAGGGTATGACACCATCACCGGCGTATCGATTCCCTTCCTGGGCTCGCAGGTCGGCTTCTGTGCCGCTTTCCTGAATCCTTTCAATGTCGGCATTGCGCAAGGCATTGCCGGCGTGCCGCTGTTTTCCGGCATCGGCTATCGCGTGATCGTCTGGTTCATTGCCACCGCCGTCACGATTGTTTTCCTGATGTGGTACGCCGCGCGCATCAAGCGCCACCCTGAAAAGAGCCCGACCTACCTGCTCGACATCGAAAAGCGCGCCGAAGGCGTGGTCGATTTCGGCGGCTTTGAAGGCATGACTGCGCGCCATCGCCTGGTGCTGTGGGTGTTTGCCGCGTCGCTGGGCGGCATGGTATTCGGCGTGGTGCAATTCGGCTGGTTCATTGAGGAGATCGGTGCGCTGTTCCTGGCCATGACCATCGTGGTGGCGATGATCGGCCGCCTTGATTCCGACGAGGCGGTAGCCGCCTTCGTACAGGGCGCGAAGGACCTGGTCGGCACCGGCCTGGTCATCGCACTGGCCCGCGGCACGATGGTGCTGGCGCGCGACGCGCATATCATCGACACCATGCTGCACGGCCTGATGCCGCTGGTGGCATCGTCTTCGCCGATTTTCTCGGCGCAGAAGATGTTCCTGATCCAGTCGGTGATCAACTTCTTCATCCACTCCGGCAGCGGCCAGGCTGCGCTGACCATGCCGATCATGGCGCCACTGGCCGACCTGGTCGGGGTATCGCGCCAGACGGCGATCCTCGCCTTTCAGTTCGGCGAATTCACCACGCCGATGATTCCGACGTCGGGCATCACGGTGGGCGTGCTGGCGCTGGCACGCGTTCCGTGGCTGACCTGGGCGCGCTGGATGGTGCCGCTGCAGCTGATTTACCTGGTCCTGGCGCTGGTGTTGCTGGTGCCGCCTTGCCTCATGAACTGGTAGGATGGCTGTCATGGAAACCATCAATCACCCACTCGGCGCGCCCTATGGCACGGCGCAATACGAACTGACCAGTTACCACTTCGGTAAGCCGGGCGGCCCCAAGGCGTATATCCAGGCGGCGCTGCATGCCGATGAAGTTCCGGCGATGCTGGTGGCGCAGGAGCTGCGCAAGCGCCTGCAGGCGCTGGACGCGGCCGGCAAGGTGACGGGGGAGGTGATCCTGGTACCGGCAGCCAATCCGATCGGGCTGGCGCAAGTCATCAACGAACGTCCATTCGGGCGCTTTGACCTGAGCAACGGCATCAATTTCAACCGCGGTTACCCGCATTATTGCGAACAGCTGAAAGCGCGGCTCGAAGGCCAGCTGGGCGCCGACGCCGACGCCAACGTGCGTACCATTCGCCGCCACCTGCGCGAACTGGTCGGGCAGTGGCAGCCCACTTCGGACGCCACTACGCTCAAGAAGTCGCTGCTGGCAATGGCGATCGACGCCGACATCGTGCTCGACATGCATTGCGAGAACGAGGGCGAGCTGCACCTGTATGTCGGCACCTCGCTGTGCGAGATCGCACAGCCGCTGGCCAACCTGATGGGCGCCTGCGCTGTGCTGCACACGACGGGCGCCGGCGGCGAGCCATTCGATGAAGCCTGCAGCCGCCTGTGGTGGGACCTGGCTGCCCACTTTGGGCCGGATTACCCGATTCCATCCGCTTGCATGGCGGCGACGGTTGAACTGCGCGGCGAAGTATCGGTCAGCTACGAGCTGGCGGCACGCGATGCGGAAGCCATTGTCGGCTATCTCCACGTGCGCGGGATCGTCGATGCTGGCGATGTCAAAGTGCCGGAGCAGGGATGCGCGCCGACGCCGCTTGAAGGGACGCAGCGCCTGGACGCGCCGCACGCCGGCATGCTGGTCTACCTGAAGGAAGTGGGCGATACGGTGAGCCCCGGCGACGTGATCGCCGACCTGATCGATCCTGTCAGCGGCAAGACCACGCAATTGAAGTCGGAAGTCGACGGCGTGCTGTTCACGCGCTTGGCGCACCGCTACATTATCCGCGGCATGAACGTGGCCAAGATTGCCGGCAACAAGCCGTTCCGCAGCGGCAGCCTGCTGAGCCTTTAAGGGGCTTCGACAATCACGTTTTCGCGTGCCGCCGTCGTGGATGCAATGATCTTCCACGGTCCGCCCGGCGTCTGGCGCCAGATCGTGATCTCGGCAGCCTTGAGCGGCTTGCCCGTGGCGCGGGCGAGGAATTCGCCGCAGGCGATTTCGTACTGAATGCGGCCATCTTCCAGCAGCAGGCGGCTGGCGGTTACCGGACCGCTTGCTTCGCGCCACCAGTCTTCCTGGTAGCTGCCATCCGCGCCTGCTTCGTGCAACGCATCTTCACTGTCAAAGCGCATGAAGCCCGCATCCAGTTCGGGACTGACGAAAGGGTAGGCGATTTCGGGGCGCCACTCGCAGCGCTCGCCCTCCACCACGGTAGTGCCGGCAAAGCCGGTCATGGCCTTGCGGTCGACCGGTATGCGCAGGTCGATATGGAAGTCGGCGGCCTGGAACCACCAGACCGGCGTCACCAGGTCGCTGCTGCCATTGGCGCGCCAGATGCCCTTGCGCCGCCACAGCCCTTCGTATGCCTGCGGCACGCTCATTTCAGGTCTTCGGTTTCGAAGTAGATGGTGCCGCCCAGCGCTGCCATATTGGCTTTCAGCGCCTGTGCCAGGGCGTCATTGCCGGCCGCCTTCATGCCCCATTTGCGCACCTGGACCGATGCGGTCGGCGCACCGGGCGCGGCAGTGTATGACACGATGTGGTCGAAGTCCGGGCGGCTGTCGATTTCCTTGACCAGGAAGCGCTGGGCCCCGCTTCCGATTTGCATGTAACGCGACATGCTGGCGTTACCCGGCTTGTCGTCCAGCTGGCGGAACACCAGCACCTTGTCGATTACTACCTTGGCAGCCTTGTACTGGGTGCTGCCGCCGCGTTCGAAGTGGCCCTGCACCAAGTCGGCCTTGAATTCCTTGCGGGGGGTTTTGGCGTCCGGGGCCAGGGTGCTTAGCTCGAATTTTTCCGGATCGATGGTCCACAGTGCGTCCTTGCCGTCGAGGCGCTGGCGCAAGGCGGCATCGGTAGCCGGGTCGGCGATGTGGACCTGGAGGATAAGCTGGTAGTCGTGCGGCGCGTGGAACATCGGCAGGTGGGAGGCGTACAAGCCTTCCCGCCCGCCGAACAGCGCCATGCCGTGGGTACCGTAGGTCTTGTCCGCAGCGTGCAAGGGCAGCAGCGGCAGGGTGCAAGTTGCCAGGATGGCGCCGGCAAGCGCGCGTCGGATCGGGTTCATCCAGCCATTTTAACCCTTCAGCTCAGCCGGCACTTTGCCGCCGTTTTCCTCCAGCTTGTGCATCACTTGTTTGTGCAGCCAGATGTTCATGGCCGCCGAATCGCCGGTATCGCCGGTGTAGTGCAGTTCCTGCGCCAGTTCCTTGCGCGCCTGCAGGCTGGAGTCGATGTCCAGCAGCTTAAGCAGGTCGACGATCGAGGTGCGCCAGTTCAGCGGCTGGCCTGCCTGGGCGGCTTTCGCATTGAGGATTGCTTCGACGTCGACCGGTTCCGCAGCGGCTGGCGCTGGAGCAGGCTGGGTCGGGATGGGAGCCGGCGTTGCGGCAGGTCCGCTTGGCGCGGTAGAGGGCGCACCAGAGGCCGATGTTGGGGCGGCCTCTTGATGCGACGACGGGAAAATCTTGTGGAAAATCTTGCTTAGGATGCCCATGTTCGCCTCGCTTTCGGTTGGGTGAAAGCTTAACAAGCATGGGCGGGATACAAAGTGCGTTGCCTAACCTTTAGCGCGAGGTGATCTCGACATTCCCCAGGTTGTCGTCCGGCTTGCGGTCGATCAATTTATTGTCCGGATCTATGCCTGCCTTGGCCGGGCGGCCGTTGACGATCACTTTGAAGCTCGACTCATTGCGGTCGACCAGCTTGCGTTCACGCAGCAGGGCATTGCCATCCTTGTCGTCGATGCCGATCTCGATCAGGTCATGCAGCGGGATTTCCTTTTCCGAACCCAGTTCATCGGAGCGTAGCTTGGCGGCGTGCACGGTCAGCGTCACGTCGTACTTGCCGTCGGCGCGTTTCTCGGCGGTGGCGGCAACCAGGCGGTTATCGAACAGCACGATGGAATTGAACAGGTCATCCACCAGGTAGGCCTGCTCCGGCGGAACGATGCGGCGCAAACCGTCCACCAGCACCGACACGCTCGGATACGGATCGCCATGGTAGGAGTATTTGCGCAGCAGTTCCGCCAGCAATTCGTTGACCTTGGCCTCGCCCACGATGTCGGCCAGCAGGTACATCGCCAGGCTGCCCTTGTGGTAATGGATGTAGTCCTGGTCTTCGTTATCAGCCAGCGGCAGCTCCTTCTTGTTTTCCGTGGCGCGGCCGAACAGGTATTTGTTCAGGTCATAGCGCAGGAAGCGGCGCATGCGCTGCGGACCGAAGCTCTTCTTCATCACCATCAGTGCGGAGTATTCGGCCAGGGTTTCGCTCAACACCGTGGCGCCGCGCGTGTTGCCGCCTATGAGCTGGTGCGCCCACCACTGGTGCGCTACTTCGTGTGCTGTGACGTAGGTCGGGTAGTCGATGTCTTTGGGGTTCTTGTCGTCCACCCGGGCGATAAAGCCGACCGCCTCCGAATACGGGATAGTGTTGGGGAACGATTGCGCGTAGCGCTCGTAGCGCGGGAATTCCACGATGCGCACGATCTTGTGCTGGTAAGGGCTGAAATTGCGCGTGTAGTAGTCGAGCGAATCCTTGACGCCTTTGACCATCCGGTCCAGGTTGTATTCGTGGCCCGGCTGGTAGTAGATCTCGATGCCAACGTCCTGCCACCAGTCGTGCTTGACCGCGTAACGCGCCGACTGGAAGGCATAGAAGTTCAGGATCGGCTGCTCCATCTTGTAGTGGAAGTAGCGGCGGCCGTTCTTGCGCCATTCCTTCACCAGGGAGCCCGGCGCCACGGCGGTCTGGTCGCCGGAAGTACCCAGTGTCGCCTCGAAGCCGACCCAATCGGCGTCCGCGCCGATGTAATTGGTGGCCAGGCCTTTCGGGTCGTCGCGCGGCAGCTTGCGTTCCTGCGCCGGCAAGCCGTGCTTCTTGCGATCGCGCGGGTCGGTCAGTTCGGCATGGCGCTGGTAGCCGATATGCGGCAGCACCGTGTTGTTGAAGAAGGTGCCGTTGTTCATCACCGGCGTGGTCTTGCCGAGGTTGAAGATGCCCTTCGGTTCGTAGCTCAAGTCGAAATCCAGCGTGATCTTCTCGCCTGGCTGCAGCGGCTTTTCCAGGCGATAGCTGTAGAAGCCCAGCTCCGTGTCGTTCAGCACGCGGAAAGCCTTGCGGCCGAACTGCAAGGGTTGCAGGTCGGCGTCGGTGTCCTGCTGCACGTAGATAGTGTTGATAGGCAGCTGGGTCTTGTTCTCGAGCTGGTACCAGCCTTTGACTTTCAGCGTGCGCTGTTCGGGATACATGTCCAGGCCGAGGCGCACGTCGGTAATGCGCGGCTGCGCCGCTTCCAGCACCTGCTTGTATTTGCGTTCATAGTCGGCGCGCAGCGAGTCGCGCCCAAACTGGGTCTTGAAGTTGCTGACGCACAGGTTGTAGGTCAGCACACCGCCAGCACCAAGGAACAGCGCCAGACCAAAGCCGAAGGCACCCAGCACCGGCAGCGTCAAGCCGTGGCGCGCCAGGCTGGCGCGCTGGCGCCATTCTTCGTTGGTACCGCGCGGCCAGAACACCACGGTCAGCACCATCAGCATGACGGCGGCGCCGGCCCAGTACAGCTCGAACCAGCGTTCGCGTGCCATGAAGTGGCCGAAGCCGTTCATGTCGGAGTAGGGCAGGGCCGGGGTTACGCCGTACATCAGCAGTGGATGGTCCAGGCCCAGGGTGGCGAAGGCAATGGTCGCCACGTAGTAGACGATCATGACGAAGTAAGCCACGTATTTGTGGTTCACCAGTACCTGGGTGGTAATCGCCAGCACGGCGATCAGGGCGCAGGCAGGGAGCTGCACGGTGAACAGCCATTCGAAGTACAGGCCGGGCTGCAGGTTGAAATAGCCCCGGAACAGCTGGATCGACATGCCGACCAGCATGACGATGAACAGCAGCAGCGCCTGCACACCGATCAGGCCAAACAGCTTGGACAGGATAGGCAGCCAGCTTGGCACCGGCATCGCGTCAAGCATCTGCGACATGCGGTGTTCGCGTTCGCGCCACACCATCTCGCCGGCGTAGAAGGTGGTCACCACCAGCATGAACAGCGAGAAGGTGTTGGTCACCATCTCCAGCACCAGGTAGGTGACCGGGTAGGTGCCGGTGCCGTACATCGAACCCATGTCCAGCGAACCGGCGTACATGGTCAGCACGCCGGCCAGCACGATGACGAAGAAGTAAATGTTCTTGGTTGTTTCGCGCAGGTTCAGGTAGCTGAAGCGCAGCAGCAGCAAGCCAAGGCTGCGCGCCTTGAAATCCGGCTTCTCGCTGGTCGAGGCGGCGGCCTGGGTCAGGTTGGCCGGCAGGTCGCTGTCGGTTCGCGCTGCGGCGCCGCTGTCCACGGTGCTGACGAAGTGGAAGCGCCAGTAGCCAAGCAGCAGTGCCACCAGGGCGAATGAAGACCAGATTGCGCGGTTCAGCAGGAACACGCCTTCCGGCAGGACCAGGCGCACATTGCGTTCGGCGATCGGCCAGTACTCGGTAAGGCGGATCACGGCGGTGGTGCCGAACGGGTCGATCAGCGCGGCCAGCGTCTTGTAGTCCAGGTCGCGCGCCAGGCCCGGCGCCACGATGTAGCCGACCAGCATGACCACGCTGGACACGTAGACCGGCAGCATGCGGCGTGTCAGTGCCGCCAGCACGAAGAAGATGGCGCCGAAGATGAACAGGTTGGGCAGCAGCGACAGCGCGTAGGGCAGCAGGTAATGCAGCAGGTTGAACGGGCCGAGGCGCTCGGGATCGATGCCCGGCACCTGCGTACCGAGCCAGACGCCCAGCGGAATCGAGGCAAACACCACGCACAGCACCAACCAGGCACCAAGGAAGCGGCCCAGCATGTACTGGAATTTGCGGATCGGGGCGGAGAAGAAGAAGTGGTGCGTCTCGTACTCGAAGTCCTGCTGCACCGAGCGCCCCATCATGGCGGCGACGATGATCACGCCCATGCAGCCCAGGAAGGAGGAGGTCAGCATGATCGAGCGCGGCGCGTTGATGAACACGCGGCCGCCAAAGCTGACGATGGCTTCCTTGAACACGCCGCCGGCAGCGGCCATCCACAGGACGGCCAGCAGCAGGAACATGCCGAAGTAGACCCAGGTCGAGAACAGCTTCAGGCGCTGCTTCGCTTCAAAGAGGGCGATGGCGAACATGGCGGCCCCGGTCAGTCGCAGGCTTTGCTGACGTCGTGGCGGCCGAGGATGGTCGCGAAGTACAGGTCTTCCAGGTCGCCCAGAGCTTCCTCGAAGCCGTCGCCCGGATCGTCGTCGTTGTAGACGTGGATCAGGGTGCGGCCGGACATCAGGCGGGTTGAGATCACGGAATGGCGCTGCTGGAAATAGGCCAGCTCCTTCTTGTCGATAAAGCGCGCCCAGATCTTGCAGCTGACATCATCGATCAGCTGCTGGGTGGCGCCGGCCACCATCAGCTTGCCCTTGTTGATAATTGCCATGTTTGCGCACAGGTCGGCCACGTCGGACACGATGTGGGTCGACAGGATCACGGTGCGCTCTTCGCCGATATCGGACAGCAGGTTGTGGAAGCGCACGCGTTCCTGCGGGTCCAGGCCGGCGGTCGGCTCGTCGACGATGATCAGTTTCGGGTCGCCCAACAGGGCTTGCGCGATGCCGAAGCGCTGGCGCATGCCGCCCGAGAAGCCGCCCAGGCGCTGGTTGCGCACTTCGAACAGGTTGGTTTGCTGCAGCAGGCCATCGACCACTTCGCGGCGGCGGGTACGGTTCGACAGGCCTTTCAGGATCGCGAAGTGATCCAGCATTTCATAGGCGGTGACCTTGGGGTAGACGCCAAAGTCCTGCGGCAGGTAGCCGAGCAGGCGGCGGATTTCGTCCTTTTCATCCAGCACATCGAGGTCGCCAAAAAACACCGAGCCGGAATCGCATTCCTGCAGGGTGGCCAGGGTACGCATCAGGGTCGATTTGCCGGCGCCGTTCGGGCCCAGCAAGCCGAACATGCCGGAGGGGATGGTCAGCGTCACATTGTCGAGCGCGACGACCCCATTGGCATAGGTCTTTGATAAATTCTTGATGCGCAATTGCATGGTGGCTCCGCTAACCCCTTTTCACATGATGGCATTGTATTGAATGCGCGACATATCGGTTGCCCGTATGCGATAGCCCGCACATTCAGCGCCCCAGGATGCACTTTCCGGGGAACGGAAAGTGCGCTTCCGGCGTTGGTTTAGCACTAAAGTTTCAAGGGTAACAAGGTTGATACCCCCGCGCAAGGAACAAATCTGGACAAAAGTGCTATATAGTTCCTTGACATGCAAGTACACCATTCAAAACTTGACGCAGCCATACAGGAAAAGATCCTGGCCGTGACCCGTTGCGGGCTGACGGCCAGCGAGTCCACGGGATTTTTCCGCACCGCGATCGGCTTGTATTACCTGGCCAGCCTGATGACCAAGGAGCAGCTGGATTTCAAGGCGCTGGACAAGGCCTTCAACCGCTTCGTCTACCGCTCGCTTGGCGGAGGGCATAGCATGACCAGCATCCTGCAGTTCATGAGCGGCGCGAAGGTGGTGGAAGTGCTGGAGTCGCCGCGCTTCATGCGCGCAATGGCCGATTACCTGCCGGAGGTGCCGGTCGATTCGATCCCGTTCCTGCTTGGCCTGAACCTGGGCGTGGCAAAAGACATCTCGAAGATCGACGCACGCGGCCCGGTGGCAGACTGGCTGGAAAAACAACGTATTCTTCGCGAGGGCTCGTAATGGGCGGGCCGGTAAACCCCATGCGCATTTTGATCACGGGGGCGACGACGTGGCATGACGACGAAGCGATCAGGCGCGAACTGAGTAAGCTGGGCCGGGCCGGCACGGTGGTCACCGGCGATACGCCAGGTATCGACGCACTGGCCATTTCGGTAGCCCGCGAGTTGGGCTTTGAGGTCGTTCCGATGAAAAAGAACAGGGCCGATTACAGGGCCTTTCCAGGCGAGGGCTGGAAAGGCCTGAATGTCCGGATGCTGGAGACGGGAGTCGACCTTGTCCTGGCTTTTCACGCGGACTTCGATACGCCAGGCTGCGCGCGCGGCACCCGCCACGCGGTCGAGCTGGCGCAGAGCGCCGGAATCGAAGTGCGCGTGTGCCGCAGTTGAGGACGTCCTATAATGTGGCTTTCCGAATAAGCTGGATAGATCGCCATGAACCGCTACCATAACCCACTCGACCGTTTTATCACTGGCGCCGACAAGGCTTTGCGGGTGCTGGCTGGCGTGCACTCGGCGTCGCGCCCGAATCCGGCAGTGCATGCGGCAGATGCGGAGATGACGGAGCAGGAGCACCGCCACAGCGCGGGCCTGATGCGGGTGAATCATGTGGGCGAGGTGATGGCGCAGGCGCTGTACAACTCTCAGTCGCGTTTCGCCAGGAGCGACGAGGCGCGTGCGGCGTTCGACAAGGCCAGCCGCGAGGAAGAAGACCACCTGGCGTGGTGTGCGCAGCGCTTGTCGGAACTGGGCTCGCAACCGAGCTTCCTGAATCCTTTGTTCTATGCCGGTGCTTACGCGCTGGGCACGGCCGCCGCGCTGGCGGGCGACAAGCAAAGCCTGGGTTTCGTGGTGGAGACCGAACGCCAGGTTGAAGCGCACCTGGCGAGCCACCTGGACCGCTTGCCGCCGCAGGACGCCAAGTCCCGCGCCATTGTCGAGCAAATGCGCGTCGATGAAATCGCACACGGCAAGGCCGCTGAAGACATGGGTGCGGAAAAGACTCCGCTGCCGATTCGGCTGGCGATGAAGGCCATGTCGAAGGTCATGACTTCGACCACCTACTACGTCTAAAAGACCCCGGCAGCCTTCAGAATCCACCCGATGATTGCCGCCAGGTTCGTGAGCGTCAGGCCCGCAACCCAATAGATCAGTTTTTCGAAGTCTCTACGTAGCTGTAGTTGTTCTGCGTGCATTTCATTGAATCGCTCGTCGACTTTGCCTCGCAGAAGAGTGAGCTCTTCCTTTAAAGTATCCACAGTCACCTCTAGCTTGACGACCCTCGGTTCGTAGTTCATCACTCCCTCCCGCTCGACAGTGATTAGACTCTGCCGCAGTTTGCGGCGGGAGGCCTTGAGCTTGGACAGGACGCAGTGCGGAAAGTTCCGCCTCAGGTATTGGATGCCAATTCGCTGTTGAGTGAGGCCTGGTAGTCGGCCAATGCCAGCGCGCGCGGCGTGCCTTCGTTTTCCCATGCGATGGCGTTGTCGACGCGCTTGATTACCGTGGGCAGGGTGGCGGCCCAGTCGTCCTTGCGCAGCAGGCGGCGGCTGGCGGTGATCAGTTCTTCCGATGGGGCGGCGCGCCAGCTGATGTGGCGCACCAGGTTGAGGGCGAACGGTGGGCAGGTCAGGGATTCGAACGCGAGCGCGCCGACCTGGCGGCCGGTCAGCTTCAGCGCGGCGCGTTTGAACCATATGTAGGCCAGCGCGAACAGCGCGGCCGCGTAGAACAGCAGGATGCCGGCGGCAACAGCGAGATTGCCGTAACGCGAAAACAGGCCGGCAGGAATCAGGCCGAACAGGGCCAGCGCCATCAGCCAGATAAACGGTGCCAGTACCTTGTAGGGGCAAAACGGTGGCGGCGTCCAGCGCTGCGTGGCCGCAGCGGCGGCAAGCACCTGCTGCTTCCAGCGCAAGGGAAACACAGGGCGGTGCGGCAGCAGGGGATTGGGCACGAACGGTTCCTTGCCGCGCAAGGTGTAATGCTCGGCGCCGAAATGCAGCGACCAGCGGCCACCCAGGGTAGCCGCCAGCACGCCTTCATTCGAATGCAGCAGCCGCGCCGAGTCGTACAGGTAGAGGCCAACCATGGCCGCTACCAGCAGGATTTCGGCGTGGAAGGAGATCAATTGCTGCTTTCTTTCTTCTTGAACATCGACTTCAGGCCGGCGATGGCTGCAACGCCGCCGACTGCAACCAGCTTCCACATCTTGGCCAGGAAGAGGGCTGCGGCAGCCCAGAAGCCTTTCTTGGTCGCGATGACAGCGGCACCGCCGGTCACCAGGGCGGCCAGGCCGAATTCGGCTACGTGGTCGCCCGGCTTGAATTCAGAGTACTTCTCGCCGTCGTTGTAATTGAAGCCGGTCAGCACTTTGCGGAAGTTTGCCACGTCGGCGTCCAGCGTTTCCGGCGACGACACCAGGGTCGCGCTCATCACGCCGCTGCGACCCAGCAGGCGAATGGTGTAGTTCAGCGAGATGCCGTTATCGGAGCGCAGCTTCAGGCCCCATTCCAGCTGCTTGGTCTTTTCGTCGTAGTGCGGCGCAACGTACCAGCCTTCGGTGTGCAGGGCACCCAGGCCGAGGCGCTTGCGCTCTTCGTTGGCCGGTTCGTCGCTTTCCTTCAGGGTTTTCAGCAGCGCGTCGGCATCGATCTTGTCGCCTTCCTTCACGTAGCCGCTTTGGTCGAAGGTGAAAGTGGCCCACCAGCCGCCTTCGGTGTCGAGGATGGTGTAGTTGCCGTCTTCCGGCAGGTTGCCGGTCAATTCCAGGAAGCGACGCGAATTCTTGTCGTCCAGGAACTGGACCTTGTCGCTCGGCGTCTTCAGCGTGGCCTTGGCGGCGATGGACTCGGCGCGCGGGCCGGTATGCCAATCCAGCTTGTCGAATTCTGCCTTGCGCTGTTCGGCAGTCATGTCGGCCATGGCAAATACCGGCACCAGTGCAAGCGCAATCACCCAGTTACGAATCTTCATTGTTATTTCCCCGTTGAGTTTTTTTGGATAAACCCAAGAGGATAGCAGGGCGGGCCCCTTTCAAAATGCGCACTTTCTCACACCCGCAAGCTGCGTTCAATGGCGCCGGAAGCGGCGGCCTTCAACAGTCGCTGGAATTTCGGGCATTCGGCGTGGCTGGGCGCAGGGCAGGCGGCTGCGTGGCGCAGGCCTTCGCTCATGGCCTTGAGGCGCTTGGCCAGCGCCTCGATTTGTTCCGCCTTGGCCAGCAGGAAGGCGCGGTCGATGGAGGTGCCGCCGTCGGGCGTGAACATGGAACCGATTTCGTCCAGCGACAGCCCGGCGGACTGGCCGAGCGAAATGATGGCCAGCGTATCGAGCACGCCGGGTGCATAGGCGCGCCGCAGGCCATTGCGGCCGGAGGGCTTGATCAGGCCCTTTTTCTCGTAATAGCGCAGCGTGGAGGCGGCCATGCCCGAGCGCTGCGCGACTTCGGCAATATCCATCAAAAATCCCTTGACTTGAAGTCGACTTCAACTTCTACAGTGTGCACATCAACCAGGGAGATTGCAATGGAAATCATCATCATCGGCGTTGGCGCCACCATCGTGTTCGACTTATGGCTGCTGCTGCTCAAGCGCATGGGCGTCAAGACCATGAATATGGCCTTTATCGGCCGCTGGGCCGGGCACCTGGCACAAGGCCGTTTTGCGCATGACGCGATTGCAGCCTCGCCGGCAGTCAGCGGCGAGCAGGCCCTGGGCTGGCTGGTGCACTACGCAACTGGCGTGGCGTTTGCCGGGGCGCTGGTGGCGGTGGCCGGCCAGGACTGGCTGCATGCGCCGAGCATCGGGCCGGCGCTGGCGGTCGGCATCGCAACCGTCGGCGCACCGTTGTTCGTGATGCAGCCGTCAATGGGCCTTGGCGTGGCCTCCAGCAAAACGCCGGCGCCGATGAAGAACTGCCTGCGCAGCCTGGCCAACCACACGGTATTCGGCCTTGGCCTTTACCTTTCCGCCCTACTCATTAAAGGAATTCCGCAATGAAGAAACTCGCAGTCATTTACCACAGCGCCAGCGGCCACACGGAACACATCGCCTCGCAGGTCGCACAAGGCGCGGCCAGTGTGGCGGGAGTGGAAGTGCATGTGCTGAAAGCTTCGGAGCTGGCAGGGGCGCCGGATGCGCTCCTGCAGTACGA
Organism: Duganella sp. Root198D2; assembly: GCF_001428585.1. Taxonomy (NCBI): domain Bacteria; kingdom Pseudomonadati; phylum Pseudomonadota; class Betaproteobacteria; order Burkholderiales; family Oxalobacteraceae; genus Duganella; species Duganella sp. Root198D2. The sequence goes on from NZ_LMIC01000020.1 coordinate 30,239, forward strand.
AGGCATGCTGCTGGGCTCACCCACCTACCTGGGCGGCGTGTCGGGCGTGTTCAAGACCTTCATGGACGCTACCGGCAAGCTGTGGCGCACGCAGCAGCTGAAGGGCAAGCTGGCGGGAGGTTTCACGGTGTCGTCGCTGCCGGCCGGCGACAAGCAATCGACGCTGGTGTCGATGTTCACCTTCTGCATGCAGCATGGGATGATCTGGTCCGGCAATCCGATCCTGCCGGAACAGCACGCAGGCGTGCCTTACGATGAAGCGGCCAATCGCCTCGGCTCCTGGTCCGGCATGATGGCGCAGGCCGGGCATGGAACGGCGGCGCACGAATTCGCCGCCGGCGACATCAAGACCGCCCGCATGTTCGGGCAGGGCTTTGCCGAAACCTTGATCAGGCTTCGATAATCTCGAAGGTGTGGGTGATCTGCGCCGTCTTGGCCAGCATGATGCTGGCGGAGCAGTACTTGTCGTGCGACAGGGTGATGGCGCGGTCAACCACTTCCGGTTTCAGGTCCTTGCCGGTGACGACGAAGTGGAAGTTAATTTTGGTGAAGACCTTCGGCTCGGTCTCCGCGCGCTCGGCCTGCAGCACCACTTCGCAAGCGCGCACGTCGGCGCGGCCTTTTTTCAGGATCAGCACCACGTCATAAGCGGTGCAGCCGCCGGTGCCCAGCAAGACCATCTCCATCGGGCGCGGTGCCAGGTTATGGCCGCCGCCTTCCGGCGCGCCGTCCATGGCAACCATGTGGCCAGAACCGGTCTGGGCGCGGAAACTCATACCCGACGGGCCGTTCCAGCTAACTTTAACTTCCATCTGAACTCTCCGTTAAATGCGTCCGGGGCATTATACGGTCATCATGTATTTTTCGCTCTTCATGCGCCGCTCGGTATACCAGACGCACAGCATGGCCAGCAGCAGGCTGCTGAAGAAGGTTTGCAGGAAGGGCAGCATGCCGATGCTGCCGCCCTTGGCCAGTTCGCGCAGCAAGGTCTGGTTGGACAGGACTGGCACCATATACATCCACCAGCTATTGGTCAGGTTCATCATCGGCACCAGGATCACCGGCACCAGCGGCACGATCATGGTGAAGCTGACCAGGGTCTGCGCTTCCTTGAAGGAGCGGGCGTTGATGGCCAGTGCAATTTCAAGCGCCGCCGCGAATAGCGACAAGGTGGCGGAGGCCAGGCACACCATGGCCAGGTCGCGCCAGCCCAGGCGCCAGGACAGGCCGATCTCCTCCAGCGGCAGCCATTTCAGGATGCCGTGCGCAATCGCCAGTTCCAGCGTGATGCCGACAATCGACAGCAGCGAAGCCGCCAGCCATTTGCCGATGATCAGGTCGGACGGGCGCACCGGCTGCGCCATCAGCACTTCCAGCGAGCGCCGTTCGCGCTCACCGGCGGTGCTGTCGACCGCGGTACTCATGCAGAACATGAAGGCCGGGATGAAGAAGATGCCCAGCATGGTGCTGATGGTGTTGGCCGAACGGGAGGCGCTGGTGCCGGCATCGTAGCGCTGCATCAGCACCGGATTCAGGTTGACCGGCGACACGCCATGCGCCAGCAGGCGCGCACTGGCGATATTGCGGCTGTAGTCGCGCAGCACGTATTCCACTTCGTCTATCTTGCGCGAGCTGTCGGAGGCGGAGTCGAACCACAGCTCGACACGTGCCGGACGCATGGCGTGATAATCCTCCGCGAACTCCGGCGCCAGGCGCAGCACGGCCGTCACAGTCTGTTTCCGCAGCAGGGCATTGATTGCCTCCTCGTCCATCGGCTCCAGTTCGGTGATGTTCACATTGCGCTGGCGCAGCTGGTTCATCAGCGTCGGCGCCTGCTCGCTGCCGATCACCGCGATCTCCACGCCTTCGCGTTCCGGCTTGGTGGCGCGGTCAATCTGCCGCTGCAGCATGAAGCCGACCAGGATCGGGTACATCAGCACGAACAGCAGCAGCAGGCTGAGGGCGCGGCGGTCGCGCAAGGTTTCCACCAGTTCCTTGCGCAGCACGATGGGAAATTTGAGTTTCACAGTTCGATCCCTTCCTCAGTGCCCACCAGGCGCACGAAAGCGTCTTCCAGGCTTGGCAGCCCAGCCTGCTCGCAAAGCTGCTGCGGTGTGCCTTGCGTGACCGTGGTGCCGTTGGCGATCACGATCACGTCGTCGCAGGAATGGATCACCTCCTGCATCACGTGGGTTGCCATGATGACGCAGCAGCCGTCTTCCTTCAATGCAGCCAGGGCGCGGCGCAGGGCGCGCGTACTCATCACGTCGAGGCCGCGGCTCGGTTCGTCGAGCAGCAGGTGGCGCGGCCGATGCAGCAGGGTGCGCGCCAGTGCGACCTTGATGCGCTGGCCTTGCGAGAAGCCTTTGGCGCGGCGGTCGATGATGTCTTCCAGCGACAGCAGCTCGGTGACTTCCCTGGTGCGCTGATCGATTGCCGCGTCTTCCATGTCGTTCAACTCGCCGAAGTAGTGCAGGTACTCGCGCGTCGTCAGGCGCTCGTACAGGCCGAACTGGTCGGTCAGCACGCCGACGTTGCGGCGCACCGCCATTGGGTCGATGGCGGGATCGACACCGTCGATGGAAATGGTGCCGTGGTCTCGCTGCAGCAGCCCGACCAGGGTGCGCAGCAAGGTCGTCTTACCTGCGCCGTTCGGGCCGAGCAGGGCGGTGATGATGCCGTCGCGCGCGGTGAAACTGGCACCGGCCAGGGCCTGCACCTTGCCGAAACGCTTGCAGAGATTATTGACTTCGATCATGGCTGTGGCCCTGCGCTATTGAGCTGGAACGTCGGAGCCGGGATCTCGTTGAGGCATTCCGCCTTCAACGGGGCGGCCGGCTGGTCGAGGAAGCCGCGCAGCAGGCGCGGCATGCATCCAAGCGGCGACACGATATGGCCGCCGTTCTTCACGATCAGGTGCTGGGCATTCTTCATGTATTTGCGCGCCGCTTCGGCGCGCCGCGGCGGTGTGACCGGGTCGAGGGCGCCGGACATCAGCAGCACCGGCGCCTCGATCATGGCCGGATCCTGGTAAGGCACGGCAGGTACCGATATGGTTTCGCACATCTTCCCGATGCGCATGATCTGCGGCGCGCCGAGGAAGGAACCCCTGGTGTCTTCTTCCAGCAATTGCGGCGTCAGGCGCGGGAAGTCTTCGGCGCAGACCACGGCCAGGTGCAACGGCATTGCCGGACCGCCCTCGGAGGAAAAGTCGCGCGATACATTGCTGCGCGCGATGAAGGGCTGCCAGCGGTCGCGGTAGGCGCTGTGGATCAGGAAGGGCAGGCGCCGGCTGTCAGCCTGCGAATACAGGATGTTGTGCACGGTACCGATGAAGCGCATGCTGGTCATTTCGACCTTGGTGGTTTCCGCCGTGCGCGGGTCGGGCAGGGTCAAGGATTGCGGCGACCTGGCCAGCCGCGCCGCCAGCGTTTCGAACTCCGAGCGCAGGCTGGGGAAAGCAGCCGCGCAGACGGTATCCTCGGAACATTGTTTGAATAAGGCATCGAGCGCGGCCTGCGCATCGTGCGCGCCGGCCGGCACAACCTGGTCGGGCGCCGCCACGCCATCCAGCACCAGGGCGCGCACGCTGCCGGGGTACAGGCGGGCGTAGGCCTGGGCCAGGCGGCTGCCGTAGGAACCGCCCCAGAGGTTGATGCGGCCATAACCGAGTGCGCCGCGTACGACTTCTATATCGCGCGCCGCCTGCTCCGTTGTGTACAGGTTGAAGCGCTTATTCAGGCCTTTGATGCAGGCGCGGGTTTCAGCCAGCAGCTCGTCTTCCGTGGCTGTTTCGGCATTTTTGCCTGGTTTGCAATCGAGCTTGCCGGATAATCCGGTGCCGCGCTGGTCGATCAGCACAATGTCGCGCGTGGCGCGCACCTTGCGAAAAGTGGTATTCAGCAGCGGCACCAGGTCGGAACCCGCCTCGCCCGGGCCGCCGGCCAGCAGGAACAGCGGATCGCGCCGGGCCGACTCGCGCAGGGCGGGGGCGAGGGTGATGTGCAGGCTGAGGGTGGCGCCGGGGGCGTGGTGGTCGAGCGGGACCGCCAGCCGCAGGCAGCGCAGGGATTCTTCGGTGCCGGGCAGATGGCAATCCTTGCCGGGCTGGGCCATGGCAAGGGCGGGCGCCAGTGCCAACAGCGAGGCCAGCATGAGCGATCGCATGACTGTCTCCTCTTGTGATTCTGGGGTTCCATAGTAGCTCGGCAATATCTGCTTAGCAACGGCAAGCAGGAACAGTGCGGGGTTGACCCAGCGGGGCGGGGCGGGCTATAATCGCCAGCTTTCCTTTTCGCTCGGGAAAATTAAACAAGAAGGATGCGTCCGCTGAAGCACAGGGGCGGAACCACCGATAGAGCGTTTTTTATCTTTCACAGAAAGTTCAAACATGAAAACTTTTTCCGCTAAGGGCCATGAAGTCCAGCGCGATTGGTTCGTGATTGACGCGACGGACAAAGTCCTCGGCCGTGTTGCCAGCGAAGTGGCACGCCGACTGCGCGGCAAGCATAAGCCAGAATTCACCCCTCACGTTGACACCGGCGACTTCATCGTTGTCGTGAACGCAGGCAAACTGCGCGTGACCGGTACCAAAGCAACCGAGAAGACCTACTACCGTCACTCCGGTTACCCAGGCGGCATCTACGAGACCAACTTCCTGAAGATGCAACAGCGCTTCCCAGGCCGCGCCCTGGAAAAGGCAGTTAAAGGCATGCTGCCTAAGGGTCCTCTGGGCTACGCCATGATCAAGAAGCTGAAAGTGTACGCTGAGGGTTCCCACCCGCACGCTGCCCAGCAACCTAAAGCACTCGAATTCTAAGGAACTGACATGATCGGTAACTACAACTACGGCACCGGCCGTCGCAAGAGTGCAGTTGCTCGCGTGTTCATCAAAGCTGGCACCGGCCAGATCATCGTGAACGGCAAGCCAGCAGCTGAGTACTTCTCCCGTGAAACCGGCCTGATGGTGATCCGTCAGCCGCTGGAACTGACCGGCAACGTTGAACGTTTCGACATCAAAGTCAACGTGCACGGCGGCGGCGAGTCCGGCCAGGCAGGTGCAGTGCGTCACGGCATTACCCGTGCACTGATCGACTACGATGCAGGCCTGAAGGGCGACCTGGCACGTGCCGGCTTCGTCACTCGCGATGCTCGTGAAGTTGAACGTAAAAAAGTTGGTCTGCGCAAAGCACGTCGCGCAAAGCAATTCTCGAAGCGTTAATCTTTACGCTCTCGTACAAAAAGCCGCTGGTCTCCAGCGGCTTTTTTTATTTTTGCCTTAAAATGGCTCCTCGTTTAATTTTTACCTCGCAAGGAAGAGATCATGATCAAAGTAGGCATCGTCGGCGGCACTGGTTACACGGGTGTGGAACTGCTGCGACTGTTAGCCGCACACCCTGAAGTCGAACTGAGCGCGATCACTTCGCGCAAAGAGGACGGCTTGCCGGTGGCTGAGATGTATCCCTCCCTGCGCGGCCGCGTGAACATCGCTTTCTCCTCGCCGGACAAGGTCGACCTGACCCAGTGCGACGTGGTGTTCTTCGCCACCCCGCACGGCGTCGCCATGGCGCAGGCGCCAGAGCTGCTGGCCAAAGGCGTGAAAGTGATCGACCTGGCGGCGGACTTCCGCATCAAGGACCGCGCCGTGTTTGAAAAGACCTACAAGATCGACCACACCGCGCCCGAGCTGCTGGAGCAAGCGGTGTACGGCCTGCCGGAGCTGAACCGCGAAGACATCAAGAAAGCCAGGCTGATCGCCAACCCGGGCTGCTACCCGACCACCATGCAGCTGGGCTTCGTGCCGCTGCTGAAGGCAGGCCTGATCGACGCCGGCCACCTGGTCGCCGACTGCAAATCCGGCGTATCCGGCGCCGGCCGCAAGGCCGAGATCGGCACCCTGTTCTCCGAATCGTCGGACAACTTCAAGGCCTACGGCGTGAGCGGCCACCGCCACACCCCGGAAACCGCAGCCCAGCTGCAGCGCTACACCAGCGACAAGGTCAACCTGATCTTCACCCCGCACCTGGTGCCGATGATCCGCGGCATGCACTCGACCCTGTACGCGCGCCTGACCAGGGAAGTGTCGAACGAAGAACTGCAAAAGCTGTTCGAAGACGCCTACGCCGGGCAGCCGTTCGTCGACGTGATGCCATGGGGCTCGCACCCGGAGACCCGCAGCACGCGCGGCGCCAATATGCTGCGTCTGGCGCTGCATCGCCCCAACGATGGCGACACCCTGATCGTGCTGGTGGTGCAGGACAACCTGGTCAAAGGCGCATCCGGCCAGGCCGTGCAGTGCATGAACCTGATGTTCGGCCTGGATGAAGGCCTGGGCCTGCAAACTATCGCCCTGATGCCATAAGTGGAAGCCGGGATGGAGCAGGCTCGCGTGCCAATGCTGGCGCGCGTGCTGGGCCTGGCTGCGGTCCTGGTCGCCGGCGGTGCGCTGGCGGTGTGGGGCGTCGACCTGGGCAAGCGCGTGGTTGGCGTATCGAAAGGCGAAGCCGGGCCGACGGTTGCCAGGCAACTCGCAGCGGCTGAGCTGGAACTGGCGCGCGTATCGGCTGAGCGCGATGCGCTGGCCGAGAAGCTGAAGGCTACTGCAGCTTCGGTTCCGGCGCCCGCCGCTCCCAATGCCGAATTGGCAAAGTTGAATGCCGACCTGGCCCTGCTGGAAGAGGCGCTGCCGCCAGCCAAGGCCGGCTCCGGCCTGGTCATCCGCGGCATGCAAGCCCGCATGGCTGCGCCAAAGCTCTTGCATTACACGGTTCTGCTCCAATATGGTGCAAAGAAAAAGGGCCCATCCGCCTTCGCCGGCCGGCTCAAACTGGCGGTTGCAGTAATCCAGGATGGCAAGAAAGCGGTGCTCGAATACCCGAAGGAGGGCGCCGAGCGTTATGACCTGAAAGTGGATCGTTACCAGCGCATCGACGGCACGCTGGATCTGCCGGAAGGCATCAAAGTTGTTGCGGTCAAGGTCAGCCTGTCGGAAAAGGGCAAAGTTATTGCTGATGAGACAACGACAGTGCGCAGCCTCTAAAGCGGCCAGGTCCGGCATGGACTATAATGGGACAACTGATTTTAAGTAGGAGTAACACATGACTGCAGTAGCCGAAGACGTGATTCCGGCACCGATCGTTTTCACCGACGCCGCGGCCGAGAAAGTAGCGCAACTGATCGAAGAAGAAGGCAATCCAGACCTGAAGCTGCGCGTATTCGTGCAGGGTGGCGGTTGCTCCGGCTTCCAATACGGTTTCACCTTTGACGAAATCGTCAACGAAGACGACACCACCATGGTGAAAAACGGCGTCCAGCTGTTGATCGACTCGATGAGCTACCAATACCTGGTAGGCGCCGAGATCGACTACAAGGACGACCTGGAAGGCGCGCAATTCGTGATCAAGAACCCATCCGCGACTTCGACCTGCGGCTGCGGTTCCTCCTTCTCCGTCTAAGTATTCAATTCACGGCTCAGTCCGTGTCACACCGTGGGGTCACACCCCAAGTGTGACACGGCCTCTGCTATGACGCGGCCGAGCCCGTGTCACTCTTAGGGTGTGACCCCAAGGTGTGACACGGGCTCGTGCGTTAACGGGGGTATAGGGCGCCGAGGATGCGCTCGCCGCGGGCGCCGGTGACGGATGGCAGGTTACCGGGTTGGCGTTCGTCGAAACGGTGGGCAAGCCAGGCGAATACCATCGCTTCTACCCGGTTGGGCGGTACACCCAGCGCATCGGTGGACTGAACTTCGGTCGACTCCCCCAACTCTGCTTGCAGCTCGCGCATCAGCGTGGCGTTGTAGGCACCTCCTCCGCAAACATAAAGTGCGTCTGCGCCATGCGGGCCGATCTCGCGCGCCAGGCTGAGCGCTGTCAGGCGAAGCAGGGTGAACATCACGTCCTCCGGCTTGGCGCCGGCGAAGGGTGCCAGCCGGGCGTCCAGCCAGTCGGCATGGAACAGGTCGCGGCCCGTGCTTTTCGGCGCCGGCAGCGCGAAATAGGGCTCGGACAGCAGCGCGGCCAGCAGGCCCGGCACTTCCTTGCCAGTGGCGGCCCAGGCGCCGTTGTCGTCGAATTCCACGCCTTTGTGGCGCGAGATCCAGGCATTCATCAGCACGTTGCCGGGGCCGGTGTCGTAGCCGCCTACCGCGCCATCATTGTGCAGCAGGGAGATGTTGGCGATGCCGCCGATGTTGGCCAGCACGCGCATCTTGCCTTCCTTACCGAACAGGGCTTTGTGGCCGGCTGGCACCAGTGGCGCGCCTTGGCCGCCTGCGGCCACATCACGCGAGCGGAAGTCGGCAATGACGTCGATGCCGCTCAGCTCAGCCAGGAGCGAGGCGTTAATGATCTGGCGCGTGAAGCCCAGCTCTGGGCGGTGGCGGATGGTCTGCCCATGCGCACCCACGGCGCGCACGTCGGCCGATTTCATTTCAGCCTTGGCCAGCAGTTCGGCCACGCAATCCGCATAGAGTTCAGCCAGCTTGTTGGCAGCCAGTGCCTCGCGCTCGATTTCGTTCGGCGAGGGGGCCTGCAGCGCCATCAGTTCGTCGCGCAGCGATTGCGGGAACTCCACGTACGCCGCCGACATGGTGCGAGCGGCACCTGCCCAGAAATCCACGAGGACGCCATCCACGCCGTCCAGGCTGGTACCCGACATTAATCCGATATATAGGCTCATACCTTATTGTAAGTCGGGGTCAGCTCCGGCAATCGGACAAAAGGCGCACAAAAGTGCGCCTTTTTGTCCGATTGCCGGAGCTGACCCCGACTTTTTATTTGGCAGCGAGGTTGCTGGTGTTGGCGTTCGGGCGCAGCAGGGCGAAGCGGTGGATCATGTCGCCGGCTACCGACTTGAAGCGGGCCAGTTCGCCCGTGGTCAGCGGCGCTTGGGCGGTGATGTTCAGCTTGTTCGGGTCCTTGGCTTCACCTGCTACGCGGAATTCGTAGTGCAGGTGGGCGCCGGTCGACCAGCCGGTGGTGCCGACGTAGCCAATGATGTCGCCCTGGCTGACCTTGGCACCCTTTTTCATGCCGGCGCCAAATCGGCTCATGTGCGCGTAGGCGGTGGAGTAGTTGGCCCAGTGCTTGATCACGATCACGTTGCCGTAGCCGCCTTGCACGCCGGAGAATTCGATCACGCCATCACCGGCTGCGCGGATCGGGGTACCGGTCGCGGCCGCGAAGTCGGTGCCTTTGTGCTGCTTCCAGTTGCCGGAGATCGGGTGCGAACGCATGCCGAAGCCGGACGAAATACGCGAGAACTCCAGCGGCGATTTCAGGAAGGCTTTCTTCAGCGATTTGCCGTCGAAGCTGAAGTAGCCACCGCCCGATTTGGTCAGCGGGTCTTCAAACCATACGCTCTGGTAGGTGGTGCCCTTGTTGGTGAATTCACCAGCCAGGATGCGGCCGGCACGCACGAACTCGCCGTCTTGCCAGAAGGTTTCGTACACCACGTTGAAACGGTCACCGCGCTTCAGGTCGGAACGGAAGTCGATGTTGGTGGAGAACATTTCAATGATCTGCGCGACAACGGTGTCAGGCAGGCTGCTGCCGTCGGAGCTGGAGTCGGTCGCGGCATACAGCGAAGAGGTGATTTCGCGCGCGCGCATCTCAACGCGGCGTTCCAGTTTCGCGGCGGTCTCTTCGGCCGTGAACTCTGCGTCCCCCGAACGGGAGACCATAATATTCTTGACGGGGTTATCTTTGCCGTCCACAACGGTGGCCTTCAGCCACAGCAGGTTGCCGTTATCGTCGGTCTGCGCCTGCACGCGTTTGCCGCTGCGCAGCTGCATAATGGCGCGCGCGGTCTTGTCTTTCTTGATGAAGTTTTCTGCAGCGTCGTCTTCCACGCCCAGGCGATTGAGCAGGGTCGCGAGCGTGTCGCCGGCGCGGACCTTTTCTTCGTGGACGTATTTCTGGGAAGCTTCTTGCTGCTGCAGGGCGGTGATCTGCGAGGACAAGTCAGGTAACTGGATATCCTGGGCAATGGTCTTCACGGGCAGGTCGCTCGCGTCAGGGGCGAGCGGGGCCACGCCGGCCGCGCCAAAAGCGCAGACGGCGAGGAAGATCGCCGATGCGCTAATGATTCGCGACTTACGCGTCGAACCGAGCAGATTGTGCAAGCGTGAGCTTGTGAACTTGTTTATAGGGTTCATGCAATCAGTTAAAATTTGCCGCTTGAACTTTTAGGATTCTTGGTATTTTGTTCTAAGTTGTTGATTTAATTCGTTTTCATCGGGCAAGATTGATGGGATCGGGCATTATAACAAAGTCCTGAGCCGTGCCAACAATTTGAGAGATTTTCGGGAAAAATGGATACAGACAACAAAATCCTGCCTTTGAGCGACAGCGTGCAGGAAGCCCTCGCCATCACCAAGCGTGGTGTGGACGAGCTCATCATCGAAAGCGAATTCGCTCAAAAACTGGCGCGCTCGGAAAAGACTGGCGTGCCGCTGCGCATCAAGCTTGGCCTGGACCCGACCGCTCCGGACTTGCACCTGGGACACACCGTGGTGCTGAACAAGATGCGCCAGTTGCAGAACCTGGGCCACCAGGTGATCTTCCTGATCGGCGACTTCACCTCGATGATCGGCGACCCGTCGGGCCGCAATGTGACCCGTCCGCCGCTGACCCGCGAGCAGATCGAGCTGAACGCCCAGACTTATTTCAAGCAGGCATCGCTGGTGCTGGATGCGGCCAAGACCGAAATCCGCTACAACTCGGAGTGGTGCGATCCGCTGGGTGCGCGCGGCATGATTCAGTTGTCCTCGCGCTACACCGTGGCGCGCATGATGGAGCGCGACGACTTTTCCAAGCGTTTCAAGAGCGGCACCCCGATTTCCGTACACGAGTTCCTGTACCCGTTGATGCAGGGTTACGACTCGGTGGCGCTGAAGGCTGACCTGGAGCTGGGTGGTACCGACCAGAAGTTCAACCTGCTGGTTGGCCGGGAGTTGCAAAAGGATTACGGCCAGGAGCAGCAGTGCATCCTGACCATGCCGCTGCTGGAAGGCCTGGACGGCGTCGAGAAGATGTCCAAGTCCAAGAACAACTATATTGGTATCACCGAGGCGGCCAACACCATGTTCGCCAAGGTGATGTCGATTTCGGACGTGATGATGTGGCGTTACTACGACCTGCTGTCGTGGCAGTCGATCGAGCACGTCGCCGGCCTGAAGAAGGCAATCGAAGGCGGCGCGAATCCGCGCGATGCGAAAGTAGCGCTGGCGCAGGAGATCGTGGAACGCTTCCACTCGCGTCAGGCGGCGGAAGATGCGCTGGCGGACTTCGTCAATCGTTCGAAGGGCGGGATTCCGGACGACGTGCCGGAAGTGGCCCTGTCCGGCGCGCCGGTCGGTATCGGCCAGCTGTTGAAGCAGGCGAACCTGTGTGCTTCGACTTCCGAGGCGCTGCGCATGATCGACCAGGGCGGCGTGCGTATTGATGGCACCGTTATTTCCGACAAGGCGCTGAAAATCGAGGCAGGCGTGTTCGTACTGCAGGTCGGCAAGCGTAAATTTGCTAAAGTGACCCTGTCGGCATGATCGGGCTGCTGCAGCGGGTTTCATCCGCCAAGGTTGTTGTCGATGGCGAGACGACCGGCGCCATCGACGGCGGCTTGATGGTGCTGGTGTGCGCTGAGAAGGGCGATACGGAGAAGGAGGCGGACCAGTTGCTGGCCAAGCTTTTGTCGTATCGCGTGTTCTCTGACGATGCGGGCAAAATGAATAAGTCGGTGACGGATGTCGCGGGTGGATTGCTGCTGGTTCCGCAGTTTACGTTGGCGGCGGATACCAATTCGGGCACGCGGCCTTCGTTCAGCCCGGCGGCTGCGCCGGCGGATGGCAAGCGCTTGTTTGAGTATTTTGTTGCGCAGGCCCGTGCCAGGCACGCGGTTGTAGGCACGGGCGTGTTTGGGGCGGATATGAAGGTGTCGCTGACCAATGACGGGCCGGTGACGTTTTGGTTGCAGGTGAATCCTAAATAAAACCGGTAAACCGGGGTCTGACCCGCAGGGTCAGACCCCGTCTGTGCCACTGCCGCAGTGCTGGTTCGAGGCCTTTGATCTTCGCCGAAAGTCAAAAGCCTCGAACCCGCCCCCAGGCAGGTGAGCAGACAGGGTCTGACCCTGCGGGTCAGACCCAGGTTTACCGGTTTAAAAAAGCAAGCTGGGAGACAAAGATGAAAATCTGGAGCGATTCCTTCAAGAATGGCGCCGCCATCCCCGGCGACTTTGCTTTCGCCGTGCGCGACAAGGCCACGAAAGTGCGCCTGTCCGCCAACAAGAACCCCCACCTGGCCTGGTCCGAAGTCCCTTCAGGCACCGAATCCCTGGTCCTGCTCTGCATCGACGGCGACGCCCCGACCGACGGCACCCACGTCAACCAGGAAGGCCACACGCTCCCGGCATCGATGCCGCGCGCCGATTTTTACCATTGGTCCCTGGTCGACATCCCCCCGAGCCGCAACAGCATCGCCGCCGGCGAATTCTCGAAAGAAGTCACGCCCAAAGGCAAACCGGCCACCCTGCCAGCGCCCCTGCGCCACGGCATCAATGACTACACCGGCTGGTTCGCGAGCGACAAGGATATGGCCGGCGACTATTACGGCTACGACGGCCCATGCCCGCCATGGAACGACGAACGCCCCCACCATTACATTTTCCGCCTGTACGCGCTGGACATCCCGCGCCTGGAGCTGGAAGGCCGCTTTACCTGCCAGGACGTGCTGCAAGCCATCCATGGCCATATCCTCGACGAGGCGCAGGTGATCGGTAGCTACTCTCTATTTGAATGACAAGAATCCTGTTGATCCGCCACGGCGAAACCGCCTGGAACGCCGTGCGACGCCTGCAAGGCCACACCGATATCCCCCTGAGCCCCATCGGCGAACGCCAGGCCGAATCCCTGGCGCGCGCGCTGGCGGCCGAGCCGCTGGACGCCATCATCTCCAGCGACCTGGGACGCGCCCGCCAAACCGCGCAGGCGGTAGCCGCGCACCATCCCCACCTGCCGCTGCACAGCGACCCCGGCCTGCGCGAGCGCGGCTACGGCGCCTTTGAAGGCCTTCTATATACAGAGATCGCCGAACGCCACCCGGTCGAATTCGCGGAATGGCAGGCGAGGGACGTGGATGCCGTGATGCCTGCCGGCGAGCGGTTGGCGGAGAGCTTCCGCCAGTTTTACCAGCGCTGCCAGGACGGCATTGCGCGCTGGGCCGAACGCTACCCAGAGCAATCGATCCTGATTGTCGCCCATGGCGGCGTGCTCGAATGCGCCTACCGCGCCGCCCGGGGCCTGTCGATCGACGGCCCGCGCGATTTCCAGGTCAAGAATGCGAGCATCAATCGATTTACCTTTGATAAAGGGATGTTATTGCTTGATCAATGGGGCGAGGTTGCGCACCTGTCCACCAGCCTGGACGACATTGTTTAAAAAAGTGCTTAGTTTTTGGGCAGGGCATCGGTTAAAATAGCCCCCTTTCCCGCACTGTCTTACGGATTTGTTAAGTGAATATCGGACCTCACGAGCTCCGCAATAACGTCTTTGTCGCGCCTATGGCTGGTGTGACGGACCGCCCGTTCCGCCAATTGTGCAAGGAGCTGGGTGCGGGGTATGCCGTGTCCGAGATGGCTGCATCCAACCCCCGCCTGTGGGCCAGCGAGAAGTCGTCGCGCCGCACCGACCACACCGGCGAGATGGAGCCGAAGGCTGTGCAGATCGCGGGCGCGGTGCCGGAAGAACTGGCCGATTGCGCCAAGTTCAACGTCGACCGCGGCGCCCAGATCATCGATATCAACATGGGCTGCCCGGTGAAAAAGGTCTGCAACAACTGGTGCGGCTCCGCCCTGTTGCAGCACGAAGACCTGGTCCAGCGCATCCTGGAAGCGGTGGTGCCGGCCGTGAACGTGCCGGTCACCCTGAAATTCCGCACCGGCTGGAACCGGGAAAACAAGAACGCCCTGCGCATCGCCCGCATCGCCGAGCAAGCCGGCATCCAGATGCTGACGCTGCACGGCCGTACCCGTGCCGACGGCTATACCGGCGACGCCGAATACGACACCATAGCCGCCGTCAAGGCCGCAGTGAGCATTCCCGTGGTCGCCAACGGCGACATCACTACCCCTGAAAAAGCGCGTTATGTGCTCGACAAGACCGGCGCCGACGCCGTGATGATCGGACGCGCTGCCCAGGGACGCCCATGGATCTTCCGCGAGATCGACCATTTCCTCCGTACCGGCGAACACCTGCCGGCGCCGCTGGTGGCCGAAGTACGCAAGCTGATGGACGAACACCTGCAGGCCCACTACGCCTTCTACGGCGAATTCCTGGGCGTGCGCACCGCGCGCAAGCATATTGGCTGGTACGTGCGCGACCTCCCGGGCGGGGAGGAATTCCGGCAGGAGATGAACCGCCTCGAGTCGACCGCAGAACAACTGCGCGCAGTCGACAGTTTCTTCGAATCCCAATGGAAGTACGGCGACCGGTTACAATACCGCCTCGCCGAAGAACCGCTGGCTGCGTGAACCGCGCCTGCATTGGCAAATATTTAGCAAGATCGATAAGAAAATGAGCAAAGAAAGCATTCAGGAAGTAGTCCAGAAAAGCCTGGAAGACTACTTCAATGACCTGGGCGAGCAGCAAGCATCGAACGTGTACGACATGGTAGTGATGACCGTTGAGCGTCCGATCCTCGAAGTGGTGATGGGCCGCGCCGACGGCAACCAGTCGCATGCAGCCCAGATGCTGGGTATTAATCGCAATACTTTGCGCAAGAAATTACAGGAACACGGCCTGCTGTAAGGCTGATTCCGCGTCCCGGTCCCTATTGGCCGCGACGGCCCGTGGGGCCGGTTGGTGTGTACAGATTTCCGTAACCTTCCCCCCACAGCTATGATCAAACAAGCTCTCATCTCCGTATCCGACAAGACCGGCGTGCTGGATTTCGCCAAGGCCTTGGCGGCCATGGGCGTCAACATCCTGTCCACCGGCGGTACCGCGAAACTGCTGGCCGATAACGGCGTGCCGGTCACCGAAGTGGCTGACTACACCGGTTTCCCGGAAATGCTGGATGGCCGCGTGAAGACGCTGCACCCGAAAGTCCACGGCGGCATCCTGGCCCGCCGCGACTTCCCTGAGCACGTCGCCAAGCTGGAAGAGCACAGCATCCCGACCATCGACATGGTAGTGGTGAACCTGTACCCGTTCCAGGCGACCGTGGCCAAGGCCGAGTGCTCGCTGGAAGACGCGATTGAGAACATCGACATCGGCGGCCCGGCCATGCTGCGCTCCGCAGCCAAGAACCACAAGGACGTGGTGGTGATCTGCGACCCGACCGACTACGGCGTGGTGCTGGCGGAGATGAAGGGCACCGACAACGCCCCCGGTTACGTTTCCTACGAAACCCGCTTTGGCCTGGCGAAGAAGGTCTACGCGCACACCGCGCAGTACGACGGCGCCATTACCAACTACTTCTCCAGCCTGGGCCCGGACCGCAAGCACGAAACCCGTTCCGCCTACCCGGCAACCCTGAACGTGGCCTTCGAAAAAGTGCAGGACATGCGCTACGGCGAAAACCCGCACCAGTCGGCTGCCTTCTACCGCGACCTGGCTCCGGTAGCCGGCGCACTGGCCAACTACCGCCAGCTGCAGGGCAAGGAACTGTCCTTCAACAACATTGCCGACGCTGACGCAGCGTGGGAATGCGTGAAGTCCATGGGCTCCACCGCTTGCGTGATCATCAAGCACGCCAACCCATGCGGCGTAGCCCTGGGCGCGAACGCACTGGAAGCCTACCAGCGCGCACTGAAGACCGACCCGACCTCCGCTTTCGGCGGCATCATCGCCTTCAACGTGGAAGTGGACGGCGCAGCAGCTGCCGAACTGGCCAAGCTGTTCGTGGAAGTACTGATCGCTCCATCGTTCACCGCCGAAGCGCGCCAGATCATGTCGGCCAAGCAGAACGTACGCCTGCTGGAGATTCCACTGGGCGAGGGCGTGAACGCGATGGACTTCAAGCGCGTGGGCGGCGGCCTGCTGGTGCAGTCGGCTGACTCGAAGAACGTGCTGCCATCGGAAGTGCGCGTAGTGAGCAAGCTGCAACCTACCCAGCAGCAACTGGCTGACCTGATGTTTGCATGGCGCGTGGCCAAATACGTGAAGTCGAATGCTATCGTCTTCTGCGGCGGTAATATGACCCTTGGCGTTGGCGCGGGCCAGATGTCGCGTATCGACTCGGCACGCATCGCTTCGATCAAGGCGCAGAATGCCGGCCTGTCGCTGCAAGGTTCCGCTGTGGCTTCGGACGCATTCTTCCCGTTCCGCGACGGCCTGGATGTGGTGGTTGATGCGGGCGCTACCTGCGTGATCCACCCAGGTGGTTCCATGCGCGACCAGGAAGTGATTGACGCCGCCGACGAGCGCGGCGTGGTGATGCTGTACACCGGTACCCGCCACTTCCGTCACTAAAAACCGGCAAACCAGGGTCTGACCCAAGGGTCAGACCCGCCTGTTCGAAGGCCGACGGTGATTTTTTCGGCCGCGGGCGGTGAAAAAGCGGGTCTGACCCTTGGGTCAGACCCAGACTTACCGGTTTCTGCCGTAAAATCCGGGAATGATTATTCTCGGCATCGACCCCGGCTTGCGCACCACTGGCTTTGGCGTCATCCAAAAAGTGGGCAACAAGCTGCGCTACATCGCCTCCGGCACCATCAAGAGCGGCGAAGGCGACCTGCCGCAGCGGCTTAAAGTCATCCTCGATGGCGTGGCCGAAGTCGCCGCCACCTACAAGCCCGATTGCGCCGCAATCGAAAAAGTCTTCGTCAACGTCAATCCCCAATCCACGCTGCTGCTCGGCCAAGCCCGCGGCGCCGCGATTTGCGCACTGGTGACGCACGACCTCAAAGTCGCCGAATACTCCCCGACGCAGCTGAAGCAAGCTGTCGTCGGCACCGGCCGCGCCACCAAGGCGCAGGTGCAGGACATGGTTGCACGCCTGCTTACGCTGCCCGGCCTGCCCGGCACCGACGCCGCCGACGCCCTCGGTATCGCCATCTGCCATGCCAACAGCCAGGCCACACTGGCCGTCGTCACCAACGCCCATCCCGCCCTGTCCGGACTACGCATGAAGCGCGGCCGCCTGGTGGGCTAACCGCACCCCAAAAGGAAGAACAATGATCGGACGTCTCACCGGCATCCTGCTCGAAAAGAATCCCCCGCAACTGCTGGTAGACGTGCAAGGCGTCGGCTACGAAGTCGACGTGCCGATGTCCACCTTCTACAACCTGCCCGGCGTAGGCGAGAAGGTAAGCCTGTTCACGCACTTGACGATCCGCGAAGACGCTCACCTGCTGTTCGGCTTTGGCAACGCCGAAGAACGCGCCGTGTTCCGCCAACTGATCAAGATCAGCGGCGTCGGCGCGCGCACCGCGCTGTCAATCCTGTCAGGCCTATCGATTGCCGACCTGGCGCACGCCGTGACGCTGCAGGAAGCCGGCCGCCTGGTGAAAATCCCCGGCATCGGCAAGAAGACTGCGGAACGCCTGCTGCTGGAATTGAAGGGCAAGCTCGGTGCTGATATCGGCGCTGCTGGAGCGCACCCGGTCCACGATTCGCAGTCCGACATCCTTAACGCGCTTCTGGCGCTGGGCTATTCCGACAAGGAAGCCTCGCTTGCGCTGAAGACCGTGCCCGCAGGTTCCTCGGTCTCCGACGGCATCAAGCAGGCGCTCAAGGCATTGTCCAAAGGCTAAACGCTGTTTATGGAAATCGTCCGCCTTAATGACGAGGGGCCGTGCCGGCTGGACCATGAAGAGAATGGTTTCACCTCCAACGAAGTGTTCGACATCTCCCTCATTGATGGCGAAATTCGCATGTCTACGCGAAGCGTCGAGCAATTCACCAAGAGCTATGAGTCTGATGATTCACCGGCGGAGGGTGTCGAGTCGTACGGCGCACTCGTTGACGGCACCCTGGCCGGCAAGATCGAACTTGCGGCGGCATGGAACGGCCTCGGTTCGATTGAGCAAATCGTTGTGGCCCGCGAGTTTCGCCAACACGGTATCGCCACTGAATTGATCACCTTCGCAAAAGCGTGGGCGCTGGAGAAGCAACTCAAGGGACTTCGTCTTGAAACGCAGACCAATAATGTCGCTGCTTGCAAACTCTACTTCCGAAATGGCTTCGAAGTCGGCGGCTTCGACAAGCTGACATATCGCACCCAGCCGGAGGTGAGCGGCGAAACAGCACTCTATCTGTACTGGTTCGCCACCTAACGGTCCAAGGGGCTTAGCACCGCATTGCCGCCATGGTTTAGCACGTGAGTGTAGATCTGGGTTGTACGAACGTCTTTGTGGCCGAGTAGTTCCTGGACGGTCCGAATGTCGTGCCACTTTGCAGCAAGTGCGTTGCAAAACTATGCCGCAGCGTATGCGGCGTGACCTTCTTCTGGATATTTGCGTCTTGCGCCGCTTGCTTCACAGCGCGCTGCACGCGTTGTTCATCGATGTGGTGCCGCCTGAGGGCTCCCGAGCGCGGATCTTCCGAAAAACCGTCGGCTGGAAAGATGTATTGCCATTTCCATTCCCGCGCAGCAGCTGGATATTTTCGATCCAATGCAAACGGAAGATACACCTCGCCGCCTCCCTGATCGCAGTCGCGCTGATGCTGAAGCTTGACCAACTCCGAATGGGATTTGAGCGGAACAATGAGAGAGCCGGGCAACATGGTCACGCGATCCTTGGCACCTTTACCACTGCGGATAGTGATCTGCCGCATATCGAAGTCAATATCGAGAACGCGCAGGCGGCATGCTTCCATGAGGCGCATTCCGCTGCCATAAAGCAGCGAGGCGATTAGCCAGGTTTCGCTCTTCATGTGCGAAAGCAGGGTTCTGGTTTCATCGACAGTCAAAACGGTTGGCAGGCGCTGGGGCTGCTTGGCTGCGACGACGTCTTTCAACCAATCGACCTCAAGTCTCAGGACCTTTTGATAAAGAAAGAGGACGGCGGACTTCGCTTGGGACTGTGTCGAGGCCGCAACCCTCCGGTCAACAGCAAGATGGGTTAAAAATTCCTCGATTTCGGTTTTCCCCATCTCGGAGGGATGCCGCTTCTTATGAAAAAGGATGAAGCGGCGAATCCAATCCACGTACGCTTCTTCAGTTCGAATGCTGTAATGCATGGTGCGGATCAATGCTCGCACCTGGTCCAGCAGCTTAGGCTCATTTGGTGGCATGACATAATTCTCCGGTATTAGGACGAATTATGTTCATCGACTTTCAGGCTGCGGGTTTGGACATTGATCAATAGGCCATTAGGCGTCATAATGAAATTTATTAAAACGTCAATATGACGTCGACTTTACGTTGGCCATCGCTGTGAACATGATGCACGCTTCGTCTTCTTCGCTTGGCTCCAAGGCCCGCTACTCGCCCTCCATGGCTATCGGTGGCGATTGTGCCGTTGGCGGCACCACCACTTTAGGCAAGCGCGAGCCGGTGCGGTATGCTGGCGTTTTTACGGGCACATTCGCGGATGTGCAATCGGTTGGTCATTCGCTGCGAGTTCACACGCGTGTCCAACTTCCCGCTCAACCGGACGGCTTACGCGCTGCGCGCTCCAGCCGCCGGTTAGCATCACGTTAGAGCGCACCACATGGAACGCGTCAAAGGAATATCAACGGCACCAACCGAACTTGATGAGTTACAGGAACTTGCGCGCGTCGCCACGCGCGAGGCGCTAGAAAGTTACGAGCGTATTCCGGCTGAATGGGAAAAAAAACTAACGCTTGGGACCTCTTTCGAGGGCGATGACCGTATCTTCGAGCTCTATATCGCGGCTGAACGGCCGTCAGATGCCGTGGTGATTAGCACTGCCCGTGTGAATCGCAAATCCAAAAGCGTCAGCGTTGCTATTACAAACCTTAAGAAGGGGGCTTCGCTATGAAGCGCTCTAACAATCCATTCCAGCGGACGCCTCGCGGCGCCGCTGAATTCTGACGTTCGGCCTCTTAACTAATCCGATAACAATGACCACGGTCCAACGAACCCTCGAAAGATCCAGCTTCGATGCCTACTTGATTGAGTGCTCGAATCCTGCTGAGTACGCTTCATCCGATGAGGCCTCCCGTGTCGAACGAATGAAGCGCTTTCCATTCGCTGTAATGCTGAAGGTTTCTTATCCTGAGCTCGATTTCGCGAATCGCTGGTGTTGGAAAAACTTTGGTCCTTGTGACGGCGAGTGTACTCAGGCTCAATCTGAGTATCAGGTCTGCCTCGAATCTGGACCACACGACCACTCAGGAAACTGGACGTCTTATTGGTTCGAGAAGACCGATTATGATTTTGGCTTCAACGAGTGGTACTTTGTGAATTCTGTGGATCGGGACCGCTTCATCGCTATACTTGATGAAATTAATTGGGGTGAGAACTATGCAAAGTAATTCGCCGAACCATGCAATCCAGCGGACGCCAACGGCGCCGCTGATTTGAGACGTTGAGGCTGTATTTTTAGTCCTCAAGTAAACGACAGACCAAGCTAGCGCGTTGAACCTCCAGGCAATTGATGGAGCTTGCAATGGCGCGCTACAAGGTTGTTGACCGCAGTCCGAGATTTCTTCCCGTAGTCCTTGATGCACAGCTGCTGCCCGGCAGCTTCGAGTTCGCCCTGGACTACCTGATTGACCACGAGCTTGACCTGTCAGCGCTAGCCGACCGCTATCGCAATGACGCCAACGGCGCCCCAGCCTATGACCCTGCCGTCATGCTCAAGATCATTCTCCTGGCCTACAGCCGTGGCATGGTCTCCAGCCGCGCCATTGAAAGGGCCTGTCGTGAGAATGTGCTGTTCATGGCGATCTCCGGCGACAGTGCGCTGCAGTTCACAACCATCGCCAAATTCATCCGCGAACTGAATTCACAGATCGCCGAACTTTTCACGCAAGTCCTGCTTACCTGTGATGCGCAAGGACTGATAGGCCGCCAAATGTTCGCCATCGACGGCGTCAAGCTACCCAGCAATGCCTCCAAGCAGCGCAGCGGCACCCACGCCGAATTGGCACACAGCGCACTCCGAATGGAGCGTGCCGTCAAGGACATACTGAAGGCGCACCAGGGCCAGGACAATCGTCCCTTCGCCGATGACGAGGGTGCCAATCAAACCAGGCAGCAGCGCCGGATCGAAAGCCTGCAAAACGAAGCGCACCGCATCCGCTCCTTCCTCGCTACAAAGCCAGAGCGTAAAATCGACAAAGGCAGCATCCGCAAGAGCAACGTCACGGACAACGAGAGCGCCAAAATGGCGACATCCAAAGGCGTTATCCAAGGCTACACCGCCGTAGCTGCGGTCGACAGCCTGCACCAAGTGATCGTCGCGGCCGCAGCACATGGAACAGGCAGCGAGCAGAACGCGCTGATGCCAACCGTGCGCGCCACCGATTCACTTCGAGACGCGCGAACTGTCATAACGGCCGATGCCGGTTATCACAGCGAAGCCAACCTGCGCGAGCTGCACAACGCCGGAATTCCGGCGATGATTGCCGATGGCCTGATGCGCCGCCGCGATGAACGCTTCAAAGGACAGGAGAAGTACAAGAACAAGCCCGATCCGCTTTACGACAAACGCGCGGCGCAGCTGCCCAAGCAAGCCAGCCACTTCCGGCCTGACGACTTCCAGCTTGATGAGAGTACTAATACCTGCATCTGCCCAGCCGGGGAACGCCTTTATAGCAATGGCACGAACTGCACCGTCAACGGCAGGCAGCACCATAAGTTCACCGGCGCTAAGCAAAGCTGCGTGCCTTGCTCACTGCGAGAGAAATGCTTACGCCATCCGGAGCGAACTCAGGTTCGGCAGGTGGCGTTCTTCAGGAAGGGCCAGGCATCGCCATTGACCTACACGCAGCGCATGCGGCAGGCCATCGATACACCGCGTGGACGCGCACTTTACAGCCAGCGCATGGTGACCGTGGAGCCGGTCTTTGCCAACTTGCGATTCAATAAGCGGCTTGACCGCTTCACCTTGCGGGGGCAGCCAAAGGTTAACACGCAATGGCACCTTTTCTGCTTGGTGCACAACATAGAGAAGCTGGCGCGAAGCGGTTACGCGGCCTGAGAGGGGCGATTAGAAGGCTATTTCTCGCCTTTTCTTGCCTGAAAGGCAGCGTTTGCGGCAAACTGCTGAAATGTTTAAAAAATCAACTGAGCTGAAACGAAGAATCGGGACTTGGGGCGCTGCTGCGCGCCAAATCGGGGTTTTCCTACAGCCTCGTTAGAGCTATGGCATACCTGCGGTACTCAAGAACCTGTGAGTGGTACATCTTCGAGCGAAACGATTCGCGGCTCGTGGTGTGGCACAATGACTTTCGAGAGTCGGACGTGAGTTTTGATCGCTCTGAAATCACCTCTATTCTTGACGCCGATGTGTTCGAATCAGTTCCGGGCTATCGTCCAGATCAGAAACAAGTTCTTCGCGGAGCATTCGAAGCATGGCTCAAAGATCCTGTCGAATAAGCTCTAACAAATTAATCAACCGGACGGCTTACGCGCTGCGCGCTCCAGCCGCCGGTTATCGCACACGTTGGGCCATATGCAATATCAACTAGTGCTTCAGGTTCCAGCGGATTCGCTTGAGGGGTTTGACGCCTTGCTCGAATTCGAGGACCGACTAATTTCTGAGCTGGCTGGTGCCGGTGACGTCGATGGCCATGACTTCGGTTCGGGCGAGATCAATTTCTTCATCATTACCGCGAATCCGAATTTGGCCTTCGAACGTTGTGTTGATTTGCTTTCGCATGTCGGCCTGCTTCACCACGTTGTTGCTGCATATCGGTCGCTGAATTCGGACGAGTACTCGGTGGTATGGCCAAAGACATTTCACGGTGAATTCAACGTCGCATGATGAACGTTTTTGCGCCCAACCAATCATTCCAGCGGACGCCTGCGGCGCCGCTGAATTCAAAACGTTAGCCCTGCAGATGCGGATCTGGATAGACATTTCAATCTTTTCGTCACCGACCGTGGCTTTCGGCAACGTCTCGGGTGAATTCGACGTGACCGATCTTCCTAAGGTGCAGGCCGCCTTTCTTTGGCCTGCTGATTGGTTGGCCGAAAGGCCCACCTATTTCACGCCGGAGCAGAGTCACATCATGAGTGTGACTGAAACGGATGGCAGACACTTGGTCATCTTGTCGGGGATCGTGTGCTCCTCGGTTGCTGACGCACGAGATTGTGCTGCCTATCTCCAAAGGCAAGCTGGACTGTCCCTGGATGAATATGAACCTAGTGCATAAAACCAAAAGGCCTAACATGGCGGTCGAGCGGACCGCCTTCGGCGGCCGCTCACCTCTACGTGTGTGCCGAGCATGGCACGTAACTATGTCGGTGTAAGTCCGGCAGCCGGGTATAAGCAGAGCCGAAGGCTAGGGAGACGGCAAGGGCGTTACCGCGAGGTAGGGTCTGAAGGAAGTCGAACCCAAAGCTGCGGGGCGATGAACAAGAACCGGATGGTAGGCGTGGTGCATTCGGGGCGAGCGGGCACGTAACCGCGAAGCCCTCCATCTGCAAAACTGGATGCACTTTGTAAATCCGGCGCTCGCGCAGCGACAGTGACGTGTCTTACCTCGGGAGATCTCACGGGTGCGCCCGCCAAAGCGGCAGGCGCTGAGTGCCGGGCAACCAGCATTGACCGCCCGTGAGAAGACAGCAGAAGGCATAGTAGGCGCAAGGCAGGCGCTGAAGGCCGGAACAATGAAAGGCGAAGGACTGGCGTGAAGAGTGACTGGACTGCATCTGACCACCTGCGACAGCAGGCTGCAGCAACACCGCAGGATGAACCAGCTGCTGGATCAAGCCCGACCCCCGAGCCGATTTCACCCGAAACGTTGCTGGCGTGCGTACTCGAACGCACCAACCTGCAACGCGCATTAAAGCAAGTACGCCAGAACAAAGGCGCGCCCGGCATCGACGGCATGACGGTCGATGTCCTGCCCCAATACCTGAAACAGCACTGGCCGAGGATACGCAGCGAACTGCTAGCCGGGACTTACCGCCCGAGCGCAGTGCACCGCGTAGAAATACCCAAGCCAGACGGACGAATGCGCGCGCTAGGTATTCCGACGGCGCTGGACCGGTTCATCCAACAAGCTATTGCGTAAGTCGTTCAAGCGCAATGGGAGTTACGATGCTATATCTGGAAGCAATGGGACAGGGGCGGCTATCGGGAATTGCGCAAACGCGGGGTGTCCGTGCGGGATGCATGGAATACCCGCAAGTCGGCGCATGGCCCATGGAGGCTGTCGAATACCCCGGCGCTGGCACTGGCTTTGCCGGTGCAGTACTTCCGCAATCTAGGGCTACCGTCTCGTGTGGGCAGGTAGGAATTATTTTCATTGAACCGCCGTGTACGTGATCCGTATGCACGGTGGTGTGGGAGGAGGGGCATCGTGAGGTGTCTCCCTATCCCGATTGGGTATCGACATGAACGAAGCTTGGGAACAATTGATTGCAGGGGGTGTCATCGTCGCGGTATGCATTGTTTCCGCGCTAAAACGCAAAATTGAATGGGAAGGCGGCGGTCACACCTCTGCGAGCGAACGGCCCATCTTATTTTGGTCGTTTGTAATAGGTTTCGGGTGCACAGGCGCAGTCGTCGCCGCCTTAGGCATTTCTGTGTTACTTGGTTTGCGTCATGGCTAAGCTATGGCCCAACCTTGCAATCAACCCGGACGCGCTAAAGCGCGCCGGTTATTTTGAACGGTTCGGCGGCCTAGCAATGGATATTCGAAGGCTTAATGTTTTACTTGCTCCATATGCGTGCTCCTGGCCAAGTGGGGACAGCTTGGATCTTGCGCTATTACTTATAACACCAAGTGAGGTGGCCGCATCGGTCGGCGCAACAGCGACAGCCGGTGTTGAACCTGGACTTGGGCCTTGGACAGCTATTGGGATTCAGTTACCGTCTGGCGTCGTTGTCGAGCTCATCGAATACGCAGAACGTCCGCGCCTCGCCGGTACAATTGCGCGAGTGGACCGTGATCTTGTTCTTCCGAATGTCCTTGACGAATTACTTCTTGTTTTGGAACTTGGGTTTGCAGATTTACCTTGGATATCGAAGCTCATTACGTCGAACAATGCATTCCAGCCGACGCCTTCGGCGCGGCTGAATTGAAACGTGAGCCTACTTATGTCATCACTACCCGCCGGAGTACAGGTCTATCTTCTTGTTTCCGCTCTCGTTGCTGCTTTATCTCATTTCCTGCTCAGACGCTATTTCATCGGCTGCGCAGTGGCTTCGACATCAAGCCCTTTTGTTTTCGCACTTGCGTGCCTTGCATTTGCTGATCCCCCTAGTACGGTCCACGTCAAAAT
Organism: Duganella sp. Root198D2; assembly: GCF_001428585.1. Classification (NCBI taxonomy): domain Bacteria; kingdom Pseudomonadati; phylum Pseudomonadota; class Betaproteobacteria; order Burkholderiales; family Oxalobacteraceae; genus Duganella; species Duganella sp. Root198D2. The sequence continues at coordinate 55,603 of NZ_LMIC01000020.1, forward strand.
CTTCGTCTTCTTTTGGGTAATTTCGCTGTTCATTGCGGCAATTGTTGGTATTCCCTTCGTTTTCTACCGAAAATACACAGGTTGGAGCTCAAGAAATGGCACGTGATTCCCAGCGATCATCGCGGGCTATCCTTGCGATCGAGCTCGCTCCCTTCGGTCGTTGGACGCTGCGCCGCTCACCTTCACGTTAGGCCTATTGGCAATGCCGAAATCATCGCTCGTTCTGAAGCTCTACACCGAACTAGTCGTTTGCTGTGATCACTCCGGTTGCAAAGAGATCTTCGTTGCGCAAGAACCAGCTATTGACCCCATGGAGGAATGGGCCGAACGAGCTGCGCTCGAGGCCGAAAGGTTTGGTTGGTCGGAAAGTACGAACGGAGACCTGTTTTGCCCTAACCATTCATATATGGACTCCCAATACGCACGAAATTATTCAGGTGGCTAACCCTTTGATGGCTTCCTGGATCGAACCGACGTCAGGGGGAAAACATTACTTCCGCAATTTTCGAGGCGAGATCACCGTCAAGAATCCAAGCAAGAACGCAATCGCGAAAATGAAAGCAGTCGCAAAGAAGCTTTCGGCGCGAGTCCAGGGAAACGACGGTGAGTGGTACTGAATAGCCGCGCGTTGCTGCAGTCAGTTACCCCACACGTTAGCCCCTCACATCCAAAGATAACTATGCACTCACTTACTCTTCCGCTGAAACGCACTATTCATTCGCTCTTCCTTCTTGGTATGCTGCTAATCGGCTCTATTGCCGACGCGAGCGACGAGATCTCTATCAAGCTCGCAAACGAATCCAAGTCAGAACGAAGAACAGAGCAACAGCTTCGGCGCATCCTGACGGAATACGACCTGTCGCGCTGGACGTTCGCGCGTTCGGTTGTGATCGATGAGAAGGAAATTCCTCATAGCCATCCGGTTCTCACATTGCACGCGCGGCACGTCAATGACGATGAACTACTTCTCTCCACGTACTTACATGAGCAGCTGCACTGGTTCCTTTCGCAACATCCGGCCGAAACTTTGGCTGCCACTCGTGAACTAAAGCGTATCTATCCGCACGTTCCAGTAGGTTTCCCGCAAGGGTCATCTGATAAGGACGGCAACTATGAGCACTTGCTCGTCATTTACTTGGAGTACCGGGCAAACCAAAGCTTGATGGGTGAGCTCAAGGCACGCGAAGTGATGAGTTTCTGGTCGGAGGACCACTACACGTGGATCTACAGGGAAGTTCTCAAGAATCCAGAGAAAGTTGGAAAGGTGCTGAAGGCTCATGGGCTAGTCCCGAGCAAGCGCGGCGCAGAAGTCTAGACGGTAGCCAAACGATGGCGCACTAATGGCGCTCATCGCGGAGTGGCCGGAAGCGACGCGGTTCATTATTTAGCGCAAAGCGCTTACGCCGGTTGACACACGTTAGGGTTGATTGAAACCGATGGCTCGAGCCCTCTAGGGAACTCGCGTCGAAGTCCTGCGGTCTTTCTGGCGCTTTATACGGGATTTTCAATCGCGTGAGTACCCCCAAACCAGACTGGCCCATTGTCGACTACAGCCGCATTCCCTCTGTGCCAATATAACTTGAGACACCTACCCGATATAATTTAGAGTACAGCGGTAGGTCCCCAATATGCACAACCGAAAGCATCAAATTAGCACTCA
>NZ_LMIC01000021.1:0-48813 GCF_001428585.1 Duganella sp. Root198D2
GAGCTGCATTGGGCCGCGGTCACCAAAGCACAAGGCAAATTGCCGGCCTTACTGCAACGACTACGCCAGCGCTTAATAGACCTGCACAATGAACAACGGCCCGGTCGTTCGCGCGACCGGGCCGTTAAAGCCCTACCTCAACGCTGTGCAGTCAAAGTTCTCAAAAGAGATCTTAACTGAACGGCATTAGCCCCTCGGGGCGGTTTTTTATTGTAAAGTGGAAAATCAACCGGTGAGGGGAGACCATGCACTCGATGCGGCGGGCAATCACAAATGGTGCACAGCACGTAAGGCCCGTTATTGACGATGCAGTGCTTGCCCGTTACGTCGAAATCGGCCTGGCGGTGCGCGAAGCGTTCCGCCTGCCGCAGCTGCGCGAGGCCTTCATTGCGCGCCTCATGCCGCACCGGCGCCTGATTGCCGGCTGCGTGCCGGCGGGCATCCAGCAGCATGGCATGCTGCCGGAGCGCGCTCCGGCGCATGGCCTGGCCGAGATCTCGGACGCTGACCTGGCGCAATGGCTGGTCGATGACGGCCGCCTGATCTACGGCGAATTCACGCAGCAGGAACTGGACAGCTATTTCGAGGCGGTGGCGCCGTGGCTACCCTTGCGCGGCCACTTCATCGACCTTGGCAGCGGCCTTGGCAAGGTCGTCCTGAACGCGGCACTGGCCTTGCCCGGCATGCGCTGCACCGGGATTGAACTGCTTGGATACCGCAGCGATATGGCGCAGATGCGGCTGGCGCAGATGCTGGCGGCCGGCGTGTCCGAAGATCCGGCTGCGGCAGCCAGGGTTGCTGCCCGCGTGCGCCTGCTGCACCAGGACATGTTTGAAGCGGACGTCTCCGACGCGAGCATGGTCTATATCTACAGCACGTGTTTCGCGCCGATGATGGACCGCCTGGCCGATAAGCTGGCAAGGGAACTGCCGGAGGGCGCCCTGGTCACAACGGTCACCTTCCCCATGCTGAACCCGGCTTTCGAGCTGGTAAAGCAATTCGCGCCGCCCAGCGTGGCATGGACCACGGTGTATCTGTATCGCCGTCGCAGTGCGCTGGAGGGCGCGGCGCCTGCGCCAGCGAACTATCTTTACGAACAGGATGGCGCTGCATGGGAATATGCTGTGCGGGCCGCATTTGCCGCTTATGATTCGGCAAATGGAGGCTGATATGGACATTCGAGCCATGACCCTGCCCGAGCTGGATATGGTGCTCGATTGGGCCGCAGCTGAAGGCTGGAATCCTGGACTGCAGGATGCCGCCAGTTTTTATGCGGCCGACCCGGACGGCTTCCTGCTCGGCATTGTGGATGGTGAAGCGGTTGCCAGCATCTTCGCGGTGCGCTTCGGCGCCGGGTTCGGTTTCATTGGCGGCTATATCGTGCGGCCTGACTATCGCGGCAAGGGTTACGGCATGGCGATCTGGCACGCCGGCATGGCGCGGCTGGCAGGGCGCAACGTGGGGCTGGACGGCGTTCCGGCCCAGCAGGCCAACTACGCGCGCTCCGGCTTCAAGCTGGCGCACCGCAATGTGCGCTTTGAAGGCCGAGGCAGCGACGTCCCCGCTGCCGACCGTGTGCTGCCGCTCGGCCCGCACGATGTGGGCGAAGTGCTGGCATATGACCGCGCTTTCTTCGCCGACGAGCGTGAGCAATTCATGCGCTGCTGGTTGCAACAGGCAGGCAGCGTTGTCTTCGGTGTACGCGATACGGATGGCACGCTGCTTGGCTATGCGGTGCTGCGCCCGTGCCGCGCGGGCTTCAAGATTGGCCCGCTGTGCGCGGAATCGCCGCAAGTGGCCGAGGAATTGATGCTGGCCGTATGTGGCCGTATGTGGCCGTGTGCCGGCCGGTGAACCGGTTTTCCTCGACGTGCCGGAGCCGAATGCCGCCGCCGTGGCGCTGGCTGAACGGCATGGCATGCATGCCTGCTTCGAAACGGCGCGCATGTACACCGGTGCAGACCCCAGGCTACCGCTGGCGCGGCAGTACGGCATCACAACTTTTGAACTTGGCTGAGCAGTATTGCGCGACCCTGACGCGGTGTCAGCCTTGAGGATGGCGGCATACCAGCCGGAAGCGGGGCAACCTGGCGCGACGGTCCGCGCTTCCGCGCCAGCTTCGGCAATATCCACCCCGACCTCCCGCCTTTCATGGTCGAAGCTGTCAGCACCTACGCCGCGTAAGCACTTCACTTGCCCCAACGCAAAACGCGCCGCCCGTCGTGGCGCTACTCTCCCTTTTACGCCAATCCATCGGGGAGTGACCATGTCCAACTTCTACCAGTACTTCCGAGAAAATATGGAATCGCTAGGCTTGCCGGCACCAGTGTCATTATTTGGTAGTCTTCAGACGGCACTTGCAAACGCGGCAGCATTCATTGCGCATATCGATAAATTCGGACAAAGAATCACGGTAGGTGAAATGGTAGGCGCTGGACTGCGCGCAGAAAAACTTGGCGCAATAGCGACAATGGGTGCTGCCTTTTATGTGGGAGCAGTTATCGGGAGCATTGCTGTCGCGACGGGAAGGACGCTGAGCGGAGGCGTTTCCCTAGCCGACGTGATGTGGGATATCCGATGCAACGGCCTATACCGCCCTTGGTTGGCCGACACAATGCGTCGTCACCCGGTGCTCTATGATGCAAGGGTAATCGGTCGTAGTTTGTACCAAGCACGGATGACTCTGTGATGAGAGACCAGGTTCTGCTTCTTCTATCTGCCGTTGCTTGCGCATTTGGGGCGTGGGCGTTCTGGCGATATCTGGATACTGATGCGGTAGTCGTACTCATGATGCTTACGTTGGTGTCGGTTGTGGCGGATAACCTGCGTCTGCGCCGCAAGTTGCGTGAAACCGAGCGGCGCAGTTGACGGGCAGCGCGGCCGCGCGGAGAATGGCCCTTCCACAACCCTGCTGGATAAGGAGGAAGTCATGAAGCTCCGTCGTATCGCGCAGTACCTGGTTGTTGCGGGATTCACCCTGGCCGGCGCCGCCGTCAGCGCCGCCCCGGAAAAGAAAAAGGCCGCCGCGCCGCCTGACGACAAGGCGGCAATGGAGATGATGGCCAAGGCCGCCGCTCCCGGCGAAGCGCACAAGAAGCTTGACGCGCTGGCAGGCAAGTTCACGGTCAAGTCAAAAATGTGGATGGACCCATCCAAACCTCCTGAAGAAACCGACGGTTCCACGGAACGCAAATGGATCATGGGTAACCGTTACCTGCAGGAGAACTACCAGGGCAAGTTCATGGGCCAGCCATTCGATGGCATGGGCATCCAGGGCTATGACAACGTGACGAAGAAGTACTTCGGCAGCTGGATCGATTCCAGCGGCACCGGCATGACGCTGGCCCATGGCGCCATGACTGGCAACACCATCAAGTACAAGGGCATGATGTCCGACCCGATGAGCGGCAAGGAAATTCCATACACCATGAGCGTGGCCATCACCGACAACGACAACCACAAACTGGAAATGTGGGGGCCGGGGCAGAATGGCAAGGACATGAAGTGGATGGAAATGACCTACACCCGCGTCAAATAAGGCAAGGCCCCGCGAGGGGCCTGCGCACCGGTGCTACCTCACGGGTACTGGCACGCGGTGCGCAACCTCCAGCAAGATTCCCCACCCGGTGCGGCAATAGAAGCCAGGGCCTCCGCGCATATCCTGCAGCGGCGAAAGCCCGCTCACGCCGGCCGCCTCCAGTTCGGCGTGTTTGGCGCTGACTTTGCCGGCATCGTCCACCAGGAAGCCGATGTGGAATGTCTTGGGGTAGCTGGGCTCCTCGCTGCGCGTAAGCACGAGTACCACGCCGCCGTCGCCAGCCAATATGGCCATGCCCTGGTTGCCTTTGGTTTGCAGCAGCGCGAAGCCGAAGTGGCGCGTAAGGAAAGTTGAAGCCGCGGCCACATCGGGCACGGACAGGTCGAGGTGATTCAATTGCATGTTGACTCCATAGTTGGTGGGCCCAACGGGAGTGCCTGTGAGGATCGATTGGCAACGCCCCGACGAGCCCGGGACGCATTTGCGCCGGGATCGTCGTGGGTTCTCATGCAAGACTGCGCATGGAGCAGAGCTCTCCGGGGAGGAGAGGGATCGGGCTTACCTTGAACCGGTCCTGCCTTTTTCGACAGGCCCGATCATATCACGACATCAGCTGCGGCCAAGACGTGGTGTGCGGCGCCCCGGCGCGGCGGGGGCGTCGGCATCGACGCGGAACACGCCGACCGCCTGCAGCAGCGCCGCCGACTGCTGCTGCATGCTGGCCGCGGCAGCGGCAGCCTGTTCGACCAGCGCCGCATTCTGCTGCGTCACCGCATCCATTTGCGAAATCGCTTCATTGACCTGGGCGATGCCGGCGCTTTGCTCGTTGCTGGCGGTACTGATCTCGTTGATGACCTGGCGCACGCGGTGCACGCTTTCCACCACTTCCTGCATGGTGCTGCCGGCCTGCGCCACCAGCGAATTGCCGACGCCGACGGTTTCCACCGAGGCGCCGATCAGGTCCTTGATCTCCTTGGCAGCGGCGGCACTGCGCTGCGCCAGGTTGCGCACTTCCGACGCCACGACTGCGAAGCCGCGGCCCTGTTCGCCGGCACGCGCCGCTTCCACTGCCGCATTCAGCGCCAGGATGTTGGTCTGGAACGCAATGCCATCGATTACGCTGATGATGTCGACGATCTTGCGCGAAGAGCTGTCGATGGAGGCCATGGTCTCAACCACCTGCGACACCACGGCGCCGCCTTTCTGCGCCACTTCCGAAGCGTTGGCGGCCAGTTCGTTGGCAGTGCGGGCATTGTCTGCATTCTGGCGCACAGTCGAAGTCAGTTCTTCCATCGATGCCGCGGTCTCCTCCAGCGAGCTGGCCTGGCTTTCGGTACGCGCCGACAGGTCGCTATTGCCGGCCGCGATTTCGCCCGATGCGGTGGCGATGGTATCGGTGGCGTTGCGCACCGAGCTGACGATGCGCGCCAGGTCGTCGCGCATGCCCTTCAGCGCGTTGACCATGCTGCTGTTGTCGTCATGCTTGACGTCGATCGGCACGGTCAGGTCGCCACCCGCAATGCTGCGGGCAATCGCGGAAGCGTAATCCGGTTCGCCGCCCAACTGGCGCAGCATGCCGCGAGCGATGAAGACGCCGATGCCAAGCAGTACGGCGGCCAGCACCACCGCACCTGCGGCGAAGACGACGGCGCGTCCGCGCACGGTGGCGTCGACAGTGTCGACGTAGACGCCGGAGCCGAGTATCCAGCCCCAGGGTTCAAAGCCTTTGACGTAGGAGACCTTTTGCACCGGCTTGTCGCTGCCAGGCTTGGGCCACATGTAATCGACCGGGCCGGCGCCTGCTTTTTTGACCATGTTGACGAATTCGACGAACAGGTGTTTGCCGGTCGGGTCCTTGTTGGCGCTGAGGTCCTTGTTGTCGAGTTCCGGTTTGATCGGGTGCATGATCATCTTCGGCTGCATATCGTTGAGCCAGAAATACTCGTTGTTGCCATATCGCAACACCTTGATCGCATCCATTGCCTTCTTCTGGGCTTCAGCGCGCGGCAGGGCGCCAGCCGCTTCCTGCTTCTGGTAGTAGTCGAGCACACCATAGGCCGTTTCGACGGCCTGCCGCACATTGCTGGTCCTTTCCTCAAGGATGAGGGTGCGCTCTGAAATGAGGAAAATGGCGGTAAGGATGAGGATGCCGAGGATGGCACCGGCATTCAGCACTGCGAGTTTCTTGGCAATGCTCATCGACTGCGTGAAGTTCATGATTTGTCTCCAGCTTAAACGATCCTTTTTGTGAACCCAGCATGGCACGCCTCGCAGAAAAAGAAAAGGCCCTCCGTGGAGGGCCTTGACTTGGCTTTGCATTTTTACCTGGAACGTTTTGCTGCGCTCTGGTCGCGAATGGTGCGGAACTCGGAGTCGCTCGACCAGTTCGGCCAGTCCTTCGATTCTGCCAGGTCGCGGCCCAGGCTATACAGCACGCCGAGGTCGCGCGCCATGCCGCTGAACGGCCACTTGGCATCCCACTCGTCCGAAGGCTGGTGGTAATTGTTGTTGGTGTAGGCTTCCTGCGCCGCTTTGCCAGCTGCCACGCCGCCTTGTTCCCAGTCTTCGCCGGAATCGAGCGAGAAAGCAGGCACGCCGCGCTTGGCCATCGGGAAGTGGTCGGAGCGGAAGAAGTAGCCGGCTTCGGTATGCGGGTCAGGCGTGTAGCTGACGTTCAGCGCTTTGAACTTGGCGACCAGCATATCGAGCAGGTCCAGCTTGGCGCTGCCGGAAATGGTGAAGTTGCGTGCGGGGCCGTATGGGCTCAGTGCATCCATATTGATCATGCCGACGGTGGTGGCCAACGGATAGACCGGGTTGGATGCGTAGTACTCGGAGCCGAGCAAGCCTTTTTCTTCCGCCGTCACGGCCAGGAATACCACGCTGCGCTTGGGTGCCGGCGCCTTGGCGTAGGCGCGGCCCAGTTCCAGCAAAGCGGCGATGCCGGTGCCGTTGTCGATGGCGCCGTTGTAGATCTTGTCGCCTTTGGCGTCCGGCAGGCCGACGCCGAGGTGGTCCCAGTGACCGCTGTAGATCACGGTTTCATTTGGTGCTGCGCTGCCTTCGCGCACGGCGATCACGTTCTTCGACTTGATCACTTGCGCGTCCACCGCATAGTGGGCCGACAGGCTGACGCCTTTCAGTTCCACCGGCTTGAAGTCGCGCGTTTGCGCCTGCTTCTTGAGCGCGTCGAAATCGAGGCCGGCGCGCTTGAACAGGTCGGACGCCACGTCGCGCTGGATCCATGCTTCCATCGGCGCGTGCGACTTGCCTGGCTCTTTGCGCACGATGTCGTACATCACGTTGGTGTTGGAATTCTTCACCGTCGCCCAGCCGTAGGAAGCCGGCGCTGTTTCGTGCACGATCAGGGTGCCGATCGCGCCCTGGCGCGCCATCTCTTCGTACTTGTAGGTCCAGCGGCCGTAGTAGGTCATGGCCTTGCCGCCGAATTCGCCTTCACCGGTTTCGAAGTCCGGATCGTTGATCAGCACCACGGCCAGCTTGCCCTTCAGGTTCACGCCCTTGAAGTCGCTCCACTTGCGCTCAGGTGCGGTGACGCCATAGCCGACGAAAACCAGCGGGACCTTGTCGAAGTCGACACGCTTGGCGCCGTTCATCGCGGCGCGCACTGCCATCTGCTCGCCTTGGGCAAACGCGATGCTGTCCTTGCCGGCGTGCGCATTCAGCACCACCGGGCCTTTGATCTCGAAGCGGCCCAGCGGGACTTCCTGGTACCAGCTGCGCTTGCCTTTCACCAGGTCGCCGCCCGGCTTCAGGCCGGCTGCTTCGAATTGTCTGGCGATGTATTCGACGGTTTTTATTTCGCCGGCGGTGTTCGGGCCGCGGCCTTCGAATTCATCGGATGCCAAAGTTTTAACGTCCTGCGACAGGCGCTGCGGATCGATCTTCGGCACGTCCTGCGCTTGCGCTGCGGCTGCAGCCAGCAGCACGGTGGCCAGCATGGAATATTTCACTGGTTACCTCCTGGTTGGGGTGAATGGATCTAAAACCCGGCAAGTATCGGCCTTGCCGGGCTGTTGGTCAAATGCCCGGCCTTATGTAACTTAGTGTTGCTCGTTGGGCCGCAGCGTCCACGCGCGGCGCTGGCTGCTGCATACTGCCGGGAGCATTTTTTTCATCGGAGTTATTACATGAAACGCACTATTCTCGGCAGCCTGATTGTTGGCCTGGCATGTTCCCACGCATGGGCGGCGCAACTGGGTTCGGGCATTGACGCTGCCGGCATTGACCAGCAGGTCCGCGCGCAGGACGATTTTTTCCGTTATTCGCAAGGCAAGTGGCTGAGCGGCGTCGAGATTCCGGCCGACCGTTCGAGCTGGGGGGCGTTCAATGTGGCGCAGGAAAACGTGGAAGGGCAGGTCAATTCCATCATCGAGAATGCGCAACGCGACAAGACGCGCAAGCCCGGTTCCGACGCGCAGAAGATCGGCGACTACTACGCCAGTTTCATGGATGAAGCGCGCCGCAATGCGCTGGGCCTGAAGCCGCTGAAGGCGGAGCAGGCGCGCATTGCTGCCTTATCCGGCAAGCAGGGCATCGGTGCGCTGGTGGCGCACCTGAACCGCATCGATGGCGGCGGCCCGCTTGACATGAGCGTGCGCCAGGATGCGAAGGATTCGACACGCTACGTGGTGGCCATCCGCCAGTCCGGCCTGGGCCTGCCGAACCGCGACTACTTCCTGTCCGAAAAGGATGCGCGCCTGAGCGATATCCGCGCCAGGTACCAGCAGCACGTTGAAAAGGTGCTGGCGCTGGCCGGCCACGCGCAGGCGGCGCAGGAGGCGGCACAGATCGTGGCGCTGGAAACAGAGATCGCCCGCGCCCACTGGTCCGCCGTGGAAAACCGCGATCCGGTCAGGACCTACAACAAGCTGTCGCTGGCCGAGCTGAAAGCGCTGATGCCGGGCTTCGACTGGGATGCTTACCTGAAGGGCGTTGGCGTGGCAGGCAAGATCGATTCCGTGATCGTCAGCCAGCCAAGCTACCTGGCGGCGCTGGACAAGCTGATTGAAGCGACGCCGCTGCCTGCGTGGAAGGCTTACTTTGAATTCCACATGATCAGCTCGTTCGCGCCCTACCTGTCGCAGCCTTTGGTCGATGAAAACTTCGCTTTCCGCGGCGCCGTGCTGGCCGGCACCAAGGAAAACCGCTCGCTGCAAAAACGCGCCATTACGGAAGTGAACCGTGCGCTGGGCGAAATGGTGGGCAAGGCTTATGTAAAAGAATACTTCCCGGCTGAACGCAAGCAGCAGGTGGCGGAGATGGCGCAGAACTTCATCGCTGCTTTCCGCGAAGGGATCGACACGCTGGAGTGGATGAGCCCTGAAACCAAGCTGCAGGCGCAGGCCAAGCTGGCCAAGATCAACGTCAAGGTCGGCTATCCGGACAAATGGCGCGATTACACCAGGCTGAAAGTGGCGCGCACCGACCTGGTGGGCAATGTGCTGCGCTCGCGCGAATTCGCGCACAGCTTCAGTATCGACAAACTGGGCAAGCCGGTGGACCGTTCGGCGTGGAGCATGACGCCGCAAACTGTCAACGCCTATTACAGCCCTTCGCTGAACGAGGTCGTGTTCCCGGCGGCGCGCCTGCAGTACCCGCTGTATGACGCCAAGGCGGAACCGGCGGTCAATTACGGTGCGGTCGGCATCTCGATCGGCCACGAAATCAGCCACGCCTTCGACGATAAAGGCTCGCAATACGACGGCGACGGCAACCTGCGCAACTGGTGGACCAGGGAAGACGGCGAAAAGTTTGCGGCACGCGGCAAGATGCTGGTAGCGCAGTACAACGGCTACAGCCCGCTGGCGGGGTATAACGTGAACGGCGAACTGACCCTGGGCGAGAACATTGCCGACAACGCCGGCCTGATCATGGCTACCCGCGCCTACAAGATCTACATGAAAGGCCAGCCGGGCCCGGTGATCGACGGCTATACCGCCGAACAGCGCATCTTCATGGGCATGGCGCAGGCACGCCGCGGCAAAGGCCGCGACGCTTTTCTGATCCAGCAAGTGAAGTCCGACCCGCACTCGCCATCCGAATTTCGCGTGAACGGCAGCCTGAAAAATCATCCGGGCTTCTACGACGCCTTTGGCGTGAAAGAAGGCGACAAGATGTACCTGTCGCCGCAGCAGCGCGTGATCTTCTGGTAATTACTCTCAATTGAAAAGTCGGGGTCAGCTCCGGCAATCAGACATAAGTTTCGCTCGCGGAATTTATGTCTGATTGCCGGAGCTGACCCCGACTTTTATCCGGCTACAGATAGCGCGACAGCATTGCGCCATCCAGCCCTGCATCGAGCTCGATGTGCACGATGTGGCCGCTGCCTGGGGCAACCGTGATCTCGCCGCCATCGTTCGCCAGCATGCGGGCGATGGTGATATCGCGGTTGCCGCCCGGGTGCATGACTTCAATGCGGTCGCCCACCGCGAAATGGTTCTTCACATCGACGCGCGCCCAGCCGCCGTCGATTTCCAGTACATCCCCTACATACTGGCTACGGTCGGTTTCCGAGGCGCCGCGCATGTAGTTCTGGTGTTCTTGCGTATGGTGGCGCTGGTAGAAACCGTCCGTGTAGCCGCGGTTGGCCAGGCCCTGGAGCTGGCCGAGCAGGCTTTCGTCGAAGGGGAGGCCGGCTACCGCATCGTCAATCGCCTTGCGGTACACCTGTGCCGTGCGCGCTGCGTAGTAGGCGGATTTGGTGCGGCCTTCCACTTTCAGCGAGGTGATGCCGATCTTCACAAGGCGTTCCACGTGCTCCACTGCGCGCAGGTCTTTCGAGTTCATGATGTACGTGCCGTGTTCGTCTTCGAAGATCGGCATCAGCTGGCCGGGGCGTCCGGCTTCTTCCAGCAAATAAGTCTGGTTGGACAGCGGGTGGCGCGGCTGCTGGTGCAGCACCGAAATGTCGCCGGTGGCGTCCTGGCAGCCTTCGCCCACCTTGTAGTCCCAGCGGCAGGCATTGGTGCAGCTGCCCTGGTTGGCGTCGCGGTGATTGAAATAGCCGGATAGCAGGCAGCGGCCGGAATATGCCATGCACAGCGCGCCGTGTACGAACACTTCCAGTTCCATGTCCGGGCAACGCTGGCGGATTTCCTCGATCTCGTCGAGCGACAGTTCGCGCGACAGGATCACGCGGGTCAGGCCCATGCGCTGCCAGAATTTCACGTCGGCCCAGTTGACGGCGTTGGCCTGCACCGAGAGGTGGATCGGCATGTCGGGCCACTCTTCGCGCACCATCATGATCAAGCCCGGATCGGCCATGATCAGCGCGTCGGGCTGCATGGCAATCACGGGCGCCATATCGCGCAGGTAGGTCTTGAGCTTTGCGTTGTGGGCGAAGATATTACTGGCGACGAAGAACTGCTTGCCGCGTGCGTGGGCGCCGTCGATGCCTTCCTGCAGCGCCTGCAGGGTGGAGAAGTCGTTGTTCCGCACGCGCAGGCTGTAGCGCGGCTGGCCGGCGTAGACGGCATCGGCGCCGTAGTCGAGGGCGGCGTTCATCTTGGCCAGGGAGCCGGCGGGCAGGAGGAGTTCGGGGGCGGTCAGCATGGCAGGCAAAATCCGCCAGCATAGCCATGCCGCCGCGGCCCGGCCATGACCTGGATCAAGCCTGGCGTATTACGCCGGCTGCAGCTCGCCGTACAGGGCGAGGAATTCCTGGCTTAGCTTGTGGCTGCGGTCAAGGTGGATCATCGGCAGGTTGCGCTCGTGCGATTCGCGGATGCGGATCGAGCTGGAGAGCTTGTTCTCGAATACCGGCAAGCCTTCTTCCTTGAGCTGGTCGACCATGCGCTGCGGCAGCAGGGCGCGTGGCTGGAACTGGTTGACCACGATGCCTTCAATCTGCAGGTTCGGATTGTGGTCGGCCTTGATTTCTTTGACGTTGTTGACCAGGGTGTAGAGCGCCTGCCGCGAGAAGTCGTCGCAGTCAAAGGGGATCAGGCAGCTATCGGCCGCGATCAGGGCCGACTGGGTGAAGAAATTGTAGGCCGGCGGCGTATCGACGTAGATTTCGTCGTATTCCTTTTCCAGCTCGTTCAGCGTATCGCGCAGCTTGTAGATCTTGTGGCGCGACTCCAGCTTCGATTGCAGGTCGCCCAGTTCGGGATGGGCCAGCATGATGGACAGGTTGTCGAACGGCGTGGCGTGCACGTATTCGCCGGCCGGCTTGGCAAACATGCTGAAACTGAGCATTTGCTCGAAGTAGGCGCCAAGCGTAGGCGCCAGTGCTGCGGTCGCCGCACCGAGCAGGTAACGGCTGCTATTGCACTGCGGGTCGATATCGATCAAAAGCGTGCGTTTGCCATGGTGCGCCGCAATGGCCGCCAGGTTTACCGCAATGGTCGATTTACCGACGCCGCCCTTCTGGTTGAAGATTACGCGTTTCATCTGCTGGCCCCCGTTGTGGCTTGGATGACAACGATTCTAGCATGATGCGGCGCAGCAAAAGCAAGCGTTTATGCCTTCTGGCAGGAATTCGACTCCATGATGCCGCGCAGGTAGCCGCGACGCACTTTGCCCGCCAGGATTGCGCTTTGAGCTTTCCGCGATTGGCGCTCCGCGCCGCTTAGCTTGCGCAGCCAGCCGCGGAATGGAATTGCGCCTTCCACCGTGCGTGCCAGGGCGCCGGTTGCGGCATCGCCCAGTGCTTCCTTCGAAGCGTCCATATGGCTCTGCTTTTCTTCAGGAACGTCGAAGTCCGGCCCAAGCTCTTCGTCCAGGTCCGCAACTTGCGCCAGCAAGGCCGGGCAGCTCCGGTCGGAGGGGGTTTTGTATGGATTGCCGATGGCGTCGCGCAGGACGTCGGGGATTTCAACTTTGGCGATATTCAGGTCGCGCAGCGGCGTGACGCCAATTTCCTGGATGCGGTTTTGCTCCTTGGTGGCGCACGCGCTCAGGGCCAGCGCGGCAATGGCCAGTATCAGTCGTTGCATGTCTTCTGGGGTTAAAAAAAATGCAAGTATAAACTAAGTCGGGGACATTCGATCCAGCACCGCCTTGCGATAGCGGCGGCTCATGCGCAGGCGCTGGCCGCCATCCAGCACGACTTCATACTCGCCGTCTTCATGCAGCTCCAGGGTCCTTACCCGTTCCAGGTTGACGATGGCGGAGCGGTGAATGCGCTGGAAGCCGTGCGGCGCCAGTTCGCCTTCGAGATCGGACAGGCTGCGGCGCAGCATATGGGCGCGGCCGGCCGCATGCAAAGTGGCGTAATAGTCGCTGGCCTCGACCCAGTCGATGTCGGTAAATTTCACCACCTCCAGCGCGTTGCCGTTCCTGACGATGAAGCGGCGCGTTTCGCCCGGCGCACGCAGGCGTTCTTTCACGCGCTCCAGCACGCGTTCGAAGCGCTGGTCGTCGAAGGGCTTGAGCAGGTAGTCAAGCGCGCCGACTTCAAAGGCGCGCAGTGCGAACTGGTGGTGGGCCGTAACGAAGACGATGGCAAAAGGCGGGGCGGTGCCCAGGCGCTCCAGCAGTTCAAAGCCGTCGCATTCGGGCATCTCCACGTCGAGGAAGAGCAGGTCGGGCCGGGCCGCAGGTAATGCCGCCAGCGCTTCTTCCGCCGAGCCGCATTGGCCGACCAGCGCGATGGCCGGGTCGCGCGCCAGCAGCAGGGCGACGTTGCTGCGTGCCAGTGGCTCGTCGTCGACGATCAATGCCCGCAGCATTATTGCCCCCGGTAGGGCAAGGTGAGGGTGGCCAGCACCCCTTGCCCGGAGTCGCGCAGTTGCAGCGATTGCTGCCCGCCGTACAGCGCTTGCAGGCGCTGGCGCGTGTTGGACAGTCCGACGCCGTCGCGCAGCGGCGCCGCCAGCGCCGGACCGTCGTTGGCGACGGATAGCGTCAGCACCTCGCCTGCGCGGGCAGCCGTGACGCGCAGTGTTCCGCCTTTGGCGCGTTTGGCGATGCCATGCTTGATGGCGTTTTCCACCAGCGGCTGCAGGACAAGGTCGGGCA
Source organism: Duganella sp. Root198D2 (assembly GCF_001428585.1). Taxonomy (NCBI): domain Bacteria; kingdom Pseudomonadati; phylum Pseudomonadota; class Betaproteobacteria; order Burkholderiales; family Oxalobacteraceae; genus Duganella; species Duganella sp. Root198D2. The sequence continues at coordinate 13,523 of NZ_LMIC01000021.1, forward strand.
CCTGAGCGCCCGAGATTGCGGCCGGAATGTCGAGCTGCCAGTGCAGGCGCTCGCCGAAGCGCACCTGCTGGACTTCGAGATACTTGCGCAGGAAATCGGCTTCGCTTTCCAGTGCTACCAGTTGGCGCTCGGAACGATCCGTCACCCGGCGCAGCAGGTCGCCCAGGGCAGCAATGGTGGCAATCGCCTCGTTATCCTTCTTCTCGCGGATCAGGCCTGTAACCGCGTTGAGCGCATTGAAAATGAAATGTGGCTCGAGCTGCAGCCGCAGTGCGGCCAGCTGCGCCTGCGCCAGCAGCTCGCGCTGCTGCGACAAGCGCTTGCGGGTGGCGAAAGTGACGCTGAGCGCCGTAACCGCGCCATACAGGATCACTTCGCCCACCAGGTTGCCGATGAACTTCGATTTCCAGAGTGGCAAAAACGGATCGGGGCCCTTGGGGTAGGCGAAAGGATTGAACGCATGTTCCAGCGTGGCGGCCCAGCAGGTCCACGCCGCTCCGATTGCCAGGCAGGCGCAGATATGCACGGCCCAATTGCGCATGGCGCGCGAAGGCAGGGGAAAGTGCCGCAGCAGTGCAAGCGCCAGCGGGGTGGCCGCCGCCCATGCGCCCCACGATGCAACGATCACGAAGAACAGCGTCCACCAGTCGTGCTGCATGCCCATGGCGCGCATGGACACCACGGTCTGGGTCGCATCGAACAGGGCCAGTGCCAGCCAGGCGAGGAAGGGAGCAATTGCGGTCATGGCCGCAATCATATGGGATATCAAGGCAGCGGGACACCGGTTTGCAGCGAAACCACAGCAGGCTGCAGCGAACAGCATCGCGCTGCGCACAAGGGCGATGGGAGACTGCAAGCCTTGACAATCCACTGAGGCGAGACCATGAAAAGACGAGACCTTTTCCGTATTTCCACCGCAATGGGCCTGGGTGCCGCGCTGCCGGCGCTGGCGCATGCCAAAGCGCAGCAGGCCGCTGCGCCGGCAGCGCCATTGGCGCCACCGGCGCAAGGCTCCATCCCGGTTGCTTTCCTGCTGTCGGACAATGCGGTGATGATCGACTTTGGCGGCCCTTGGGAAGTGTTCTGCAACGTCAGCGTGCCGGGACGGGAGGGGACGCTGTTCCAGCTATACACGGTTGGCGCGACGGAGGCGCCGATCACTACCTATGGCGGCATGAAGATCGTGCCGAACTTCTCCATTGCCAACGCGCCGGCGCCAAGGGTGATCGTGGTTCCTGCGCAAACCGTGAGCGACCCGGCCGTGCTGGAGTGGCTGCGCCAGGCGTCGCGCACGGCGGACCTGACAATGTCGGTCTGCACCGGCGCGTTCATCCTGGCCCATGCGGGGCTATTGGACGGAAAGTCGGCAGTCACCCATCACGCCGCCTTCAAGGATTTCGCCATGAAGTTCCCGCGCGTTGCGCTCAAGCGCGGTGCACGGTTTGTCGAAGAAGGCAATATCGCTACCGCGGGCGGCCTCTCGTCCGGCATCGACCTGGCCTTGCGTGTGGTGGAGCGCTACTTTGGCCGCACCGTGGCGCGCAACACGGCCAATACCATGGAATACCAGGGGCAGGGCTGGCTGGACCCGTTCTCCAACAGCGCCTATGCCAAGGCACGCCGCTCGACCGGCCAGCATCCACTGTGCCCGGTTTGCGAAATGGATGTCGACAAGGCGAGCTCGTTCTCCACCACCTACCGCAAGCGCACGTATTACTTCTGCATGCAGGAGCACAGGAAGCTGTTCGAGGCGCATCCATCCAGCTTTATCTGATCACAGCGCCGCCACGTCGATGATGGCCTGCGCAAAGTCGCGCGGCGCTTCCTGTGGCAGGTTGTGGCCGATGCCGCCGCTCAGCGTGCGGTGCTGGTACTTGCCGGTAAATTTTTTCGCATAGGCAGCCGGCGGCGCGTGCGGTGCACCGTTGGCATCACCTTCCATCGTGATCGATGGCACGGTGATTGCAGGGCCGGTTGCCAGCCTGGCTTCCAGTGCATCGTATCTGCGTTCGCCATCGGCCAGGCCGAGGCGCCAGCGATAGTTGTGGACCACGATCTCAACGTGGTCCGGATTGTCGAATGCCGCCGCGCTGCGCGCAAAAGTGGCGTCGTCGAAGGCCCACCTGGGCGAGGCGGTTTTCCAGATCAGGCGGTTGAAGTCATTGCGGTTTGCCTCATAACCCAGCTTGCCGCGCTCCGTTGCGAAGTAGTACTGGTACCACCATTCGTACTCGGCCTGCGGCGGCAGCGGCTTCCTGTTGCCGGCCGGCGTACCGATCAGGTAGCCGCTGACCGACACCAGGCCTTTGCAGCGTTCCGGGAACAGGGCGGCGATGATGCAGGCGGTGCGCGCGCCCCAGTCGAAGGCGCCGAAGACCGCGCTCTCGATCTTCAGTGCATCCATCATGCCGATGATGTCGAGCGCGACGGCCGTCTGCTGCGCGTTGCGCAAGGCGTCTTTGGACAGGAAGCGCGTGGTACCGCAGGCCGCGGCGTTCTTGTAAGGGGCCTAGTATAGAAACGAAACGTATCTGGATTGTGTCAGGGTATATCATGCAGGTAGTTTCATAGAACTGGATTTGGCATGCTCATAGTGACTCACAGCGGCAAGTTCCACGCAGACGATGCGTGGGCGGTGGCTGTCCTCAACGTTTTGTATCCCGGCGCCGAGATCATCCGCACGCGCGACCAGGCCATCATCGACACGGCCGACTTTGCGGTGGATGTGGGCGGTGTCTGGGACCCGGCCACCGGCCGCTTCGACCACCATCAAAAAGGTTTCGACGTGGCGCGGCAGTCAGGCGTGCCTTACGCCAGCGCTGGGCTGGTGTGGCGCGAATACGGCGCGCGCTGCGTGGCTGCCCTGGCCCTGGCGCACACCGGACAGCAGCTGGCCGAAGGGCCGGCGCGCGAAATCGCTTACGGCATTGATGCCGATGTGGTGCAGTACCTCGACCTGTCGGACGTTGGCGCTGCGAAAAGCGCGCCCGGCGGCTATGGCCTGTCGGCGGTGGTTTCCGGCTACAACACCAACTGGCTCGATGAGCAAAGGCTGGGTTATGGCGAAGAGACGGAGGGGTTCCGGCTGTCGCAATTCCGCCGTGCGATGGCCTTGCTGACCGATGTCATGGCCAATGCCGTCAGGTACCGCGTTGCCGCCTTGCTGGCCCTGGAGCAGGTGCGCCAGGGCGAAGTGCTGGAAGGCGGCAAGGTCCTGTTCCTGAAGAATGGCGCGCTGCCTTGGAGCCAGGTGGTACGCAAGGAAATGCCGAAGGTGCTGTTCGTGATCAGCTACAGCATCGCCGAACAGCGCCACATGCTGCATACCGTTCCGGTGAGTACCGAGAGTTTCGATGCGCGCGCCGACTTGCCGCAGGCCTGGGCCGGACTGCGCGACGCCGAACTGGCGGCTGTCACCGGCGTGCCTGACGCCGGCTTTTGCCACAACGGCAGGTTTATCGCTTCCGCCAGGTCTTACGAGGGAATCCGGGCCATGGCTTCCCTCGCCCTGAAGGCCGTCGCTCCCGCTTAATTATTGCAGCCCATGGTGCGGATGCGGTCGTAGGCAGTCTTGGCTTGCACCAGCCCGTAGCCGTAGTATGGATCGCGGCCGGCCGCGCCCAGGTCAAGCGCAGTCTTGTCCAGCGTGCTGCGGATCTGGGCCGCGCTGCATTTCGGGAAGTAGCTCCACACCAGTGCAGCGACTGCCGATACGTGCGGTGTCGCCATCGAGGTGCCGTCAAACAGCGCATAGCTGGTTGCGTTCACTTGCAGGACCGCGGGCTGTCCCGCCTGTTGCAACAGGGAGGCGCCCAAGGCATCCGATACGCCGACTGAAGGGATGCTGGTCGCCGTTCCGCCCAGCGTGCCATTCAGCTCGCCGGCCACATTGTTGTATACCACCGCACCAATGCCGCCGCTGGCCTGGCAGTTGGTGACCTTGGCTGCGAAGGAGACCGAGCCGCGCTGGATCAGGCAGATCTTGCCCGCCATGGCGCCATCGACAGCAGTACCAAGCCCAAAGTTGGCCAGGACGCCCGATGCGGTGCCGGGCGGGGTGCCGTCCATCGGCAGCGGCGTGTAAATGACGTCGCTCACCTGCAGGGTCGCGGTGCGGCCGCTGCCCATCGGGACTGTCGACAGCACGCTGACACCGGGCGCCGACAACTCGACTTTTGGCGTGAACTGGGAGAAGCTGGCGACCTGCCTGTTTTCGTCCAGCGCGCCAATCGACATCACGCTGCTATAGCCGGCGGGATAGGATTGGGTGTTGTTGCCGTCGTTGCCGGCGGCGGCAATCGACAGCACGCCGCGCTTGGCCAGACCGGCGAAGGCGCGTTCCTCCGCGATGCTCGACTCATCGCCGCCAAGCGACATGCTGATCACATTGGCGCCCGCTGCGCCGCACTTGTTGGCGGCCCCGATCAGGGTCGAAGTGTAGGTCCATTCGTCGGCGCTGAAAACTTTGACGATGTGGATGTTCAACTGGCGCCCCGGATTGACGCCGACCACGCCGACGCCGGCATTGTTGATGGCGGCAATGGTGCCGGCTACGTGGGTGCCGTGGTGCAGTTCATCGGTGAACCAGTTGCCGGTGCCGGGATTGCTGTTGCCGCTGAGCCGGTTGCCGTTCAGGTCTTCATGCGCCAGGTCGATGCCGGAGTCGATGATGCACACCGTGCGGTTGCTGGCATAGGTGTCGGGCAACTGGTCGGCCTGGACCATGCCGATGCCATAAGGCACCAGCTGGCCCGGCAAATAGGGACTGCCGGTCGATGGCATGCTGGCGCTGAAGGGGCGGCGTTTCTTGTCCTCTTCCACGAATTCGATCTGTGCATTCTTGCGCAGCGTGGCCAGTTCGCTGCCGGGGACTTCGGCCGCTGTGGCGTTGATTTCCGCCAGGTCCTGTACCACCTTGCCGCGCGCTGACGCGATAGCTGCTTTGCCGTTGGCCGCGCCGCCGGCCTTGAAGCCGACAATGACGCGTATGTCGCCGGCTGCGGCGCTGGCGACAGGGAACTGGGCGCTGAGGGCTGCCGCCAGCACGCTCATGGCGAGTTTGGCGCGCGGATTTCCGCTCTGTTTTTTGAACATGATGAGTCCTGGGATCGAATGTGGAATGAATGGCCTTGGACAACAGAAGAAGACAGCCGCGGGTAGCGGCTATCAAATTGATGCTAGGTGGCTTCAACCCTGAGGTCAACCGCAACATTGGCTTTCCCCGCAAAATTGACCAGGAAACTACACAAATTCCATATGGAAATAGGCAAAAAAAAAACGCCACCCGAAGGTGGCGTTCTGCCCCAGGAGGAAGCTTAGAACTGGTTCATGGTGTTGTCTTTACCGCCTGCCTTCAAGGCAGCTTCGCCGCTGAAGTATTCCTTGTGGTCGTCGCCGATGTCCGAACCGGACATGTTCTGGTGCTTGACGCAAGCGATGCCCTGGCGGATTTCCTTGCGCTGCACGCCAGCCACGTAGCCCAGCATGCCCTGGTCGCCGAAGTACTCCTTGGCCAGGTTGTCGGTCGACAGTGCCGCCGTGTGGTAGGTTGGCAGGGTGATCAGGTGGTGGAAGATGCCTGCATCGCGGGCTGCATCAGCCTGGAAGGTGCGGATCTTCTCGTCTGCCTCGAGTGCCAGTGCGGTGCTGTCGTACTCGACATTCATCAGGGCGGCGCGGTCGTAGGACGACACGTCCTCGCCTGCAGCCTTCATGCGGTCGTAGGCTTGCTGGCGGAAGTTCAGGGTCCAGTTGAACGATGGGCTGTTGTTGTAGACCAGCTTGGCGTTCGGGATCACCTTGCGGATTTCCTTGACCATGCCGCCGATCTGGCCGATATGCGGTTTTTCGGTTTCGATCCACAGCAGGTCGGCGCCGTTCTGCAGCGAGGTGATGCAGTCCAGGACGCAACGTGCTTCGCCGGTGCCGGAGCGGAACTGGAACAGGTTGGAAGGCAGGCGCTTAGGACGCAGCAGCTTGCCGTCGCGCTTGATGATCACGTCGCCGTTGCCCAGGGCGTCGGCCGCCACTTCGTCGCAGTCCAGGAATGCGTTGTACTGGTCGCCCAGGTCGCCAGGCTTGCTGGTGACGGCGATCTGCTTGGTCAGGCCGGCGCCCAGCGAGTCGGTACGCGCCACGATGATGCCGTCGTCCACGCCCAGTTCGAGGAAGGCGTAACGCACAGCACGGATCTTGGCCAGGAAGTCTTCGTGTGGCACGGTGACTTTGCCGTCCTGGTGGCCGCACTGCTTCTCGTCGGACACCTGGTTTTCGATCTGGATGCAGCAGGCACCCGCTTCGATGAACTGCTTGGCCAGCAGGTAGGTCGCTTCGGCGTTGCCGAAACCGGCGTCGATGTCGGCGATGATCGGCACGACGTGGGTGACGTGGTTGTCGATCTTGTCCTGGATGGCTTTCTTGGCGTCGCCGCTGGCGGCGTCGAGCTGGCGGAACAGGCCGCCCAGTTCGCGCGCGTCAGCTTGGCGCAGGAAGGTGTACAGCTCTTTGATGAGGGCCGAGACGGCGGTTTTTTCATGCATCGACTGGTCCGGCAGCGGGCCGAACTCGGAGCGCAGTGCAGCGACCATCCAGCCCGACAGGTAGAGGTAGCGGCGGTCGGTGCTGTTGAAGTGCTTCTTAATCGAGATCATTTTTTGCTGGCCGATGAAACCGTGCCAGCAACCCAGGGACTGGGTGTACTGGGATGGGTCGGCATCGTAGCGGGCCATGTCGGCGCGCATGATCTTGGCGGTGTAGCGGGCAATGTCCAGGCCGGTCTTGAACCTGTTCTGGGCGCGCATACGGGCGGCCGCTTCCGGGCTGATGGCGTTCCAGGCGCTGCCGTTGCGTTCCTTCAGGGCTGCGATGGCTTGGATGTCGTCTTGGTAGTGGGACATGGTCTATTCCTAGCAAAAAAGCGGATTAAAAAAGGCGAAGCACTTGGAATAATGATAGGCCGTTCTTTTGCGATGCACCATGTCTTATATAAGACATATAAGTTATATTTTATCGTTTAAATTCAATGAGATATTTTGCAATTACCATGATATGAAATTGCTTTTCGCGGAATGAACTGTTCGGTATGATGCGCCGCCAAGCAATTTTCTACGATATGAGATCAGGATTTTGCAATGTGAAATGCGCTCATTTGGGCAGCACCGGCATCACCCCGCTTTGGTCTTCCTCGCTGCTGTCGACGTTGCCGAAATGGACTTCGAGGTCCTGGGTCGGCTGGAAATTCAACAGGCGCACCTGGTAGGTACGTGCGTCGATCTTCTTGAAGGTGCCAGGGAAGCACAGGCTGATCAGTTCATCGGGCTTGCGCTTGACGATATTCAGGGTGAAATCTTCGATGCCGCGCTTCCAGGTGTTGCCGGTGGTGAGGATGTAGGACACGTTATGCGTGTTGACATAGCCATTGTTGCGCGCCTCCACCTTGGCACGCGCGTTCAGGTAGCTCTTGTCGGTGCAGTAGACTTTCGCGAAGTCCTCGTGCATGCCGGATTCGCCGGGGCCGCCGGCGACGAAGGGGCGGTAGTCATGGTGCACGCGCACGACTTTATTGGCAGGGAATTTCTGGCTCCAGACGTAATTGACTTCCACCTTCCAGGTCGGCTCACCATTATCCTTGTCCAGCAGGCCCAGCTTGGTCATCTGTTTGGCTTGCTGTCCAGTGAACGCGGCGGCCCTGCCCGACTTTGCGCCAAAGCTGGGCGAGTAGGCGATTTCCTTGTTGCTGAAACCAAGTTTTCGCAGTTGCGCCGTGACGTCCTTGCCATCAGGCAAGCGAGCTACCATCCGGCTCTGGAACGACACCGGCTTGCCGTCTACCCGGATGGAAAAACCGTCAGGCTGGCCGTAGTAGGTATCGCTGTCCTGTTGCGCGGCAGGGTAGGGCGGCAACGGGAAAACAATGGTTTCTTCGACATCGCTGGCCGATTCGTTCAGGAATTCATAGTCGACACTGATCAGGTTGTGGCTGATATTCAGCACTTCCTTTTTCATGGCAATGGCGTCGGTCTTGCCGAATACGATGCCGCCAACGCCAACTGCGGCAATGCCGTCGTTGGCCAGCGCGGCGCTGGATAGGGTGAGCGCCGCAATGGCGAGGTGCAAGTGTTTATTCATGGTAAGTAATTATATTGTTAATAATGGAATAGCTGCGCGCTCCTGGGGCGCCGATGGCGCTACATTGGCATTTTCCCCAGGAGGCCGGCCATGACTATCAAAGGAAGTTGCCATTGTGGTGCCGTCGCATTCGAGATCGATGGCGAAATTCCCCCTCAGCTCACGCGTTGTACCTGCTCCTTCTGCGCCAAGCGCGGTGCGCTGCTGGCCTATTTTCCCCCGGGCCAGTTCAAACTGGTGCCGGCACCGTCGGGCGACAGCGCCTATCGCTGGAAGACCAGGGCTGTGGCGCACCATTTCTGCCCGCTGTGCGGCTGCGCTACCTTTTCTGATTCTCCTGACTTCCAGCTCGACGGCAGCTGGGATGGCCATACCCGCCGCATCGGCGTCAATGCGCGCCTGTTCGACGGCTTTGATGCTGCCACGGCCGCTGTGACCGTGATCGACGGCAAGCACCTGTGGTGAGCTGCGGCGAAAATTAAAGAATTTTCACCATGGCAAATTCCCGATTATATAATCGATAACCTTTATTTTTATATAGGAACTACCCAGAGTGAAGCTACTTACCGCCATCCTGCTCAGCGCAGGAATCCTGTCGCCAGCATTCGCCGCCGCGCCAGCCGTACCGGCCAAGGCCGCCGCTGCCAAGGCCGCCGCCGTCAAAGTCACCTCGGTCGAGGGCATTACCGAATACCGCCTGGCCAATGGCCTGCGCGTGCTGCTGTTCCCGGACGCGAGCAAGCCGACGCTGACCACCAACATCGTCTACATGGTGGGTTCGCGCCACGAGAACTACGGCGAGACCGGCATGGCCCACTTGCTGGAACACCTGCTGTTCAAGCCGACCGCCAACTTCGGCATCAAGAAAGGCAGCAAGACTCCGGTGGAAGTGCTGAACCAGACCGGCGGCCGCTTCAACGGCACCACCTGGTATGACCGCACCAATTACTTCTCGACCTTCCCGGCCAACGACGACAACCTGAAGCTGATGCTGGAGCTGGAAGCGGACCGCATGGTCAATTCGCCGATCAGCCAGGATGACCTGTGGAACAACAAGACCCAGAAGGGCGAAATGACCGTCGTGCGTAACGAATTCGAACGGGGCGAAAGCGATCCGTTCCGCGTCACGCTCGAGCGCACCATGTCGGTTGCCTTCGACTGGCACAACTACGGCAAATCGACCATCGGCGCCCGCTCCGATATCGAAGGCGTCAGCATCGACCGCCTGCGCGCGTTCTACCAGCGCTACTACCAGCCGGACAACGCGATCCTGATGGTTGCCGGCCGCTTCGACGAAGCCAGGGTGCTGGCCCAGATCAACGAACTGTTCGGAAAAATCCCGAAGCCGACGCGCGTGCTGGCCCCAACCTATACCGCCGAACCGACCCAGGATGGCGAGCGTTCGGTCACCATCCGCCGCACCGGCGGCACCCAGATCGTGGCCGCCGGCTACCACGTGGCCCCGGCCAGCCATGACGATGCGGCAGCCCTGCAGGTGCTTGGCCGTATCCTGTCCGAAGCACCAGGCGGCCGACTGCACAAAGCCCTGGTCGATGCCAAGCTGGCGTCTTCCGTGATGGACCTGGATTTCAACCAGATGGAGCCGGGCTACCGCCTGTTCGCAGCGGTCGTGCCGAAGGACGGCCAGACCGCCGCGGTGGAAGAGGCGATGCTGAAGGCGCTGGAGGACATCAAGTCCAACCCGTTGACCGCAGCAGAAGTAGAGCGCGCCAAAGCTTCGATCGCCAAAGACATCGACCAGACCGTCAACGACACCGCCCGTTTCACCATCGCCCTGACTTCGGCGCAAGCCGCCGGCGACTGGCGCCTGTTCCACCAGCGCCGCGACCAGGTCGAGAAAATCGATGTGGCAGCAGTGCAGGCGGTTGCGCTGAAATACCTGAAACCTGCGAACCGCACCCTGGCGCGCTTCATTCCTACCGAAGGGGCGGACCGCACCGAAGTGCCGAAGACGCCTGACGTGGCAGCACTGGTCAAGGACTACAAAGGCCGTGCAGCGGTGGCACAGGGCGAAGTGTTTGACCCGAGCCCGGACAACATCGAGAAGCGCACCCAGCGTTCAGTACTGGCCAACGGCATGAAGCTGGCGCTGCTGCCAAAGAGCACCAAGGGCAACACTGTCAGCGCATCGATCCAGCTGCGCATGGGAACGGCCGAGAACCTGGCGGGCAAGGCCATCATCGGCGACCTGACCGCATCGTTGCTGTTGAGCGGTACCGAGCGACTGTCGCGCCAGGAAGTCAAGGATGCGCTGGATAAGCTGAAGGCAAACGTGAACGTCAACGGTGGCGCGGAAGGCGTGACGGTCAACCTGACCACCACGCGCGACAACCTGGCGGCAGCACTGGACTTGCTGGGCGAATCGCTGATGAAACCGGCGCTGACGGCGAAAGACTTCTCCGAGCAGCAGCGCGATATGATCTCCGGCACCGAGCAGCAACTGACCGAGCCGCAGCCACTGGCCAGCAACGCGATGCGGCGCCTGACCAATACTTTCCCGGCCGGCCACCCGCATCACACCATGACCCTGCCGGAGCAGTTGGCGGAACAAAAGGCTGCGACGCTGGAGCAAGTCAAAGCCTTCCACAAAGCCTACTATGGCGCCGGTAACGCGACCCTGTCCGTGGTTGGCGACTTCGACATCGCCGCAGTGCAGGCGCAGGCAGCCAGGCTGTTCGGCAACTGGAAGGCGGAGCAGCCGTACGTCCGCATCGCCAGCGAAATGAAGCAGGTGGCAGGCCAGGCCATCTCGCTGGAGACTCCGGACAAAGCCAACTCGGTCCTGTTCGCGATCCAGCCAGTGCCGATGAAGGATGATGCCGCGGCCTACCCGGCCCTGCTGATGGGTAACTACATGCTTGGCGGCGGCGCCTTGCGCAGCCGTTTGGCCGACCGCATCCGCCAGAAAGAAGGCCTGTCGTATGGCGTGGGCTCGCAGCTGTCGGTGCCGTCGCGCGATCCGGCCGGCCTGTGGCTGGCCTTCGCGATCAGCGCGCCGCAAAACACCGCCAAGGTAGAAGCTGCGCTGCGTGAGGAACTGTCCAAGGCGCTCAAGGACGGTTTCACCGACGCTGAACTGGCCGATGCCAAGAAAGCCTGGCTGCAATCGCAGCAAGTGGGCCGTACCGGTGACGCCAGCCTGGCTGGGCGCCTGGCGAGCTACCTGAGCTTCGAGCGCACCATGGCCTTCGAGAAGGACCTGGAAGCCAAAGTCAGTGCGTTGACCGTAGCACAGGTGAACGAGGCACTGCGCGCTCACTTGAAGCCGGAAGCGGTTTCGGTGATCAAGGCCGGTGACTTTGCCAAAGCCGCAGCCGGTGCAGCCGGTGCGGCGCCAGCCTCCAAGCCGTAATTGAAGTTCCCCGCCGCTTCGCGCGGCGGGTCTCCCCTTAAGCGCCGAGCAGCGCCTCGAGCTTGTCGAAGGATCCGCTCCAGCCCTGCGTCATGCTGGCGCGGTGCTCGAGGAAGGCCGCCAGTTCGGCCGCCGTCGCTTTGCCTTCCACTTCCCACGTTACCGTCACCCGGGTGCGATTCGGCGCTTCGGCAGCGAATTGCACCGTGGTTCGCATGGTTTCCGGCCATACCGGCGCCATTGGATGGCGCGCGATGTTTTCGTTCTCGTCGCAGAATTGCTGGGTGTAGACCAGCAGGTCGGGGCGGCGGATCTCTTCGTAATGGGCGCGGCCATACATGGTGATGGCCGCATTGCTCATGCAGTACAGCGATGCGCCGCCGGAGCGAATGTCTGCGCGCAGGAAGCGCATCTCCATGCCGGTAGGCGGAAGCCAGCGGGCCAGGTGCTCGGGCTTGGTCCACATGTCGAACACGGTTGCCAGCGGCGCCTCGAAGCTGCGGTTGATGACGAACTTGTCCTGGTCCGCCAGGCGCTTGCCCAGGTATTCGGCCAGGCGGTCCCAGGTCGAATCGCCATTGGCGTGGCGGATGAACTGGCGGGTCTGGGCGGCAGCTTGCGCATCGGCCAGGGCCATGGTCATGTCCATGCGGGTCTTGCCATCCACCTCTTCAAACAGGACGGTGACGCGGAACAGCGGCGGCGTGTCTTCGGTGGCGCCGTGGTCGTAGACCAGCTTATGCAGCGGCTCCACCACGTGATAGGTGGTCATGTTGGGGAAGTCGGTGCCGTCCGGGCCGTGCATGGTGTAGCGCCAGGTTCCGCCGACGCGCAGGTCCTTGCTGTCCGTGGTCAGCGTGAAGCCGCGCGGCCCCCACCATTGCGCCACTTGGGCTGGATCGTTCCACGCATCCCAGACTGCCTGCACGGGCGCGTCATAGCTGCGGATAATGCGAATCTCATTCGGGGCAGTGAATTCAGGCATTTTCATCTCCTTCAGGTGGGTTTTTTGCAGTGACGGTTTTCAGGTAGGCCTCGAGGCGGTCGAAACTTTCTTCCCAGAACCCGCGGTATTGCTCCATCCAGCCGGCGGCGTCCTTCAGCCCTTGGCCATTGATCTTGCACGAGCGCCATTGCGCCTTGCGCGTCTTGGTGATGAGGCCGGCCTTTTCGAGCACCTGCAAATGTTTGGTGATAGCAGGCAAGCTCATCTCGTCCAGGAAAGGCTCGGCCAGGTCGGAAACATTGGCCTCTCCCAGCGACAGCCGCGCAAGCATGGCGCGCCGGGTCGGGTCTGCCAGCGCAGAAAAGGTTTGGCTGAGAGGATCTTGCATCGAATTTCACCAATCGATTAATTAACTGATTGGTTTAATATAGGCCGGAGAAGGGATGGCGTCAAGCGCGTCCTGTCCCGGAAAGAAAAACGCCGATCGTGAGGATCGGCGTTTTCAGGGGGGGCTTCGGCTTACGACTTGCGTGGCTTGCGGCGCGCAATGGCAATGCCTGCCAGGCCCAGCGACAGCAGCAGCATGCTGGCTGGTTCCGGGATGTCATTCGGCGTGGTGGTGTTGCTGAAGGAGAAGCTCAGGTCATTGAATTCGAAGGGGCCGTTGTACAGGTCTTCGAAGCTCACCAGCGTGGTGTTGGGAAGCCAGTTGCCCTGCACGCGTGCGTGGAACGAGCCATCTTGGTTGCGGCCGGCCAACCCGGTGAAATAGTCCGAATTGGTGTTGTTGACGTGCAGGCGGAAGACGAGTTCGCTACCCACGGCAAAGCTGCCCAGGTCCACAGTCGCGCCAATGGCCGAGCCATGATTATTGAACAGGAAAATGTCGTTGCCCGCGATGCCGTCATTGGTGACGAGGTACAGGTCATTGCTGTACGAAGCGGAATTGCCCTCGTAGCGCGCGACAATATTGGCGGTGCTGCCAACCAGCACAGGATTGCCTTCGGTGCCGGTGGTGGCGATCGGGAAGGCAAAGGCTGACAGCGGGGCGATCAGTGCGATGGCAGCCAGGAGCTGGCGAAGAAGTTTCATTGAGAATCCCAAGGGTTGACAAAGACTCAACAGGATTAGCACAAATCATGCCATAGCAACAATATTGTTGGTTTCGCTTGTAGTTACAAGCGGTTACGCCTTGTTTTACTAGTGAAATTCATTGCCTGGATGGCAATGTGTAAAATTTCCCGACAAAAACAAAAATGCCACACGAAGGTGGCATTTTTAGCTCCAGGACAAGCTTCGTGCAGGCCTTAGAAATAGTAATTGCCCGAGATGCCAACGTGCTCGGCTTTCACTTCCACGGGACGGAAACGGCTCTTGACGTCGAACTTCTCATTCACGTAACGCACTTTAATGCTCGCTTGCGGCGAGAACATATACTCCGCCTCTACCAGGCCGCTCAGGGTGTTGTCGAACTTCACGTCGTCGATATCGGCCACACCGCTTCCGCTCAGCTTGGCGCCCGATACATAGCGCAGGCCGGTGCCGATCTTCCATTGCTGGTTGATGTGATAGAAGGCCATGGCTTCTACCGGGACGCGCTGGAACGTCAGGCTGCCATTTTGCGCGGACTGCTCGTCCACGTGGAAGTTGACGCTGGTTTGCGCGGAAAACTGCTCATTGATGCGGAATTCCAGGCCAGCGGTGAAGTACACGCCGGAGCCGGCTTTGATGCTGGCCGTGTCGCCGTTGGTGTACTCGGCGGTGGCCAGTTTGTCGCCGCCGGTGCTGGCGCCGATGCCGACAAAGCCGCGAACGGTCTTGGCCGGGGCGGCAACTTCCTGGGCGAACGAAGACGAGGCGATTGCCAGCGCGGCGAGGGCGAATACAGCTTTTTTCATGCTTTTGATCTCTTGTTGAAAAACTTGCTAAGGGGAAATATAAACGCGAGATGGTATCATCTTGATACCTTCTTAAAATGCGCTAATTCTCACCAAATCAAAAGCCATTGCACAAAACAAAAACGCCGATCGCAAGGATCGGCGTTTTTACTTTTTATTCTTGGTGGCCCGGGGCGGAATCGAACCACCGACACAAGGATTTTCAATCCTCTGCTCTACCAACTGAGCTACCAGGCCAAGAGGCAGCATTATAGCAGGCAATCCTTGGTATGCAATAGCCTTTTTCTGTTGTGGGAAAGTTATAATGCGCGCATGAACAAGCCCACGCATCACCATATGCAGACTGCGGTCTGCATCGTTGGCAATGGCGCCATTGCCAAGACGGCCGCCCTGGCGTTTGCCCAGTCCGGATTGAGTGTGACCTTGCTGGCGCCGGCTCCGCCGCCGGCCCGCCCGGACGAGGCGAGCTGGGACGTCCGCGTGTTCGCCCTCAACCACACTGCCCACCGCCTGCTTGATTCCCTGAAAGTGTGGGGCGCGATGGATCAGGCGCGTATTGCCCCGGTCGACGCCATGCTGGTCAATGGCGACGGCAGCAAAGCCGGTGCGCTGAACTTCGATGCCTACGGCGCCCACACCGGCACATTGTGCTGGATCGTGGAGGACCGCAACCTGAACCAGGCGCTGGATGCCGCGCTGCGTTTCGCCCAGAACGTGCATTTCGTGCACGGCCAAGCGGTCGCGCTGAAACACGACGAGCAGGGCGCGGTGATCACCATGGACGATGGTTCCCACCTGGGCGCCTCGCTGGTGGTTGGCGCCGACGGCGCCCAGTCCTGGGTGCGCGGCCAGTGCGATATCGGCCTCGATTACCGCCCGTACAACCAGAGCGGCGTGGTGTCCAACTTCGCTTGCGAACTGCCGCACCACGGCGTTGCGCACCAGTGGTTTACTGGCGAGCAGGGCATCGTGGCCCTGCTGCCGCTGCCGGGCAACCAGGTTTCGCTGGTGTGGTCTGCGCCGGACACACTGGCCGATTCCCTGTGCCGCGAAGGCGCCACTGCGCTGGCCGAACGGCTGGCCGCCTTTGCCCATGAAAAGCTGGGCAAGCTGGCGCCGCTGCAGCCGGAAGTGGTCAAGGCCTTCCCGCTGCGGCTGATGCGCCCGCATTCGATGGTGGCGCCGCGCGTGGCCCTGGTGGGTGATGCTGCCCACGTGGTGCACCCGCTGGCCGGCCACGGCATGAACCTGGGCTTCGGCGATGTGCAGGAATTGGTGAAAGCCGTGGCGGAACGGGAAGAGCACCGTTCCATCGGCGATGACCGCGTGCTGGCGCGCTATGCCCGTGCACGCAAGGAAGAAGTCAGCCTGATGCTGGCCACAACGGATGGACTGGAGCGACTGTTCGGCACCGATCTCGAACCGGTGCGCGCAGTGCGTAATTTCGGGCTAAACTTGCTGGATAAATTGCCGGGCGTAAAGCGCCGGCTGATCTCACATGCCCTCGGAAAGCTGTAAGCGGAGAACCTATGAAGAAGAGTAAGCTGGTTTTGGCAATGGCCTCGGTCATGCTGATGTCCTGTGCGGATGCGCAGAATGGAAAAGAAGAAGCGCAAGTGCGCAAAGCCCTGGCCGAGCGCCTGAACGGCGTCAAGATCGACTCCATCAGGAAGGCCCCGATCCCCGGGATGTATGAAGTGGCGATCGGCAATGAGCTGCGCTACACCGACCCGACCGGCCGCTACCTGCTGGAAGGCCACATCCTTGACCTGCAGACCCGCACCGACCTGACCCAGGCCCGCATCGATGACCTGAACAAGATCAAGTTCGACGAACTGCCTTTCGAACTGGCGCTGAAGTCCGTCAAGGGCAACGGCAAGCGCGTGATGGCGATTTTCGAAGATCCGAACTGCGGCTATTGCAAGCGCTTCCGCCAGACGACCCTGGCCAGTACGGATAACGTGACCGTGTACACCTTCCTGTACAACATCCTGTCGCCGGATTCGTTCACCAAGTCGCAGAACATCTGGTGCTCGTCCGACCGCAATAAGGCTTGGGACGACTGGATGTTGAACGGCAAGGCAGCGCCGGCAGCGCCGAATGGCTGCACTTCGCCTAACGACAAGGTACTGGCCCTGGGCCAGAAAATGAGCATCAATGGCACGCCGGCGATCTTCTTCGCTGACGGTAGCCGCATTGCAGGAGCCGTTGACCAGCGTGCGCTGGAAGCAAAGTTCGCCACCATTAAGTAAAAATGCGGGTTCAGGTCCAACTAACTAGGGAGCTGGCATGGTCACATTGAACATCAACGGGCGCGACGTGCAAGTCGACGCCGATCCTTCCACGCCCATCCTGTGGGCCTTGCGCGATAACCTCAATATGACCGGCACCAAGTTTGGCTGCGGCATGGCGATGTGCGGTGCGTGCACGGTGCACCTGGAAGGGCAGGCGATCCGTTCCTGCGTGACGCCGATTTCGGCGGCGGTGGGGCAGAAGATCAGCACCATCGAAGCCATGTCAGCCGACAAGGTGGGCAAGGCGGTGCAGGATGCCTGGGTCAAGCACGATGTGCCGCAATGTGGCTACTGCCAGAGTGGCCAGGTGATGAGCGCAACGGCCCTGCTGCGCACCAACAAGGCGCCGAGTGATAGCGATATCGACAACGCCATGTCGGGCAATATCTGCCGCTGTGGTACCTATCAACGGATCCGCGCCGCCATCAAGGACGCCGCGAAATCCATCGCTTAAGGGAGTCCGCCATGCGCAAAGAATGGTTCATGGCAGCTCAAGCGGACGATGCGGCTCCTGAAGGGGTGTCGCGCCGTTCTTTCCTGAAGGCCGGCAGTGGCCTGCTCCTCGGCTTCTACGTGGCCAGTGGCGGCGGGCGCTTTGCCCGGGCGCTGGCTGCCGATGCGCCGGCCAAGCCGCCGGTGGCGCCCAACGCTTTCCTGCATATCGCGCCTGACAATACCGTCACCATCCAGGTCAACCGGCTCGAATTCGGCCAGGGCGTGCATACCGCGCTGCCGATGCTGATCGCCGAAGAACTCGACGCGGACTGGTCGCAGGTGCGCTCTTCGCTGGCGCCGGCCGGCGATCCGTACAAAGACCCTAATTTCGGCATCCAGATGACGGGCGGCTCCACCGCCGTCAAGCACTCCTGGCAGCAGCACCGCGAAATCGGCGCCCGTGCACGCGCCATGCTGGTTGCCGCGGCGGCCGAGCAGTGGAAAGTTCCTGTTTCCCAGGTGCGTGCTTCGAAGGGCGTGCTAACTGGCCCCGCCGGACAGAACGCGACTTACGGCGCCATGGCCGATGCGGCCATGAAGCAGCCGGTGCCGAAAGAAGTCAAACTGAAAGACCAGAAGGACTTCGCCATCATCGGCAAGCCGACGCCGCGCCTGGATGCGCGCGCCAAGTCGAGCGGCACCCAGCAATTCGGCATGGACTTCAAGCCTGAGGGCGCCAAGGTTGCGCTGGTGGTGCGTGCCCCGGTGTTTGGCGGCAAAGTGAAGAAGTTCGATGCTTCCAGGGCCAAGGCCATTCCGGGCGTGATCGATGTCATCAAGGTCGATACCGACCGTGGCGGCAGCGGCCTGGCCGTGGTGGCGAACGGCTATTGGCCGGCCAAACAGGCCCGCGAGGCGCTGGTGGTCGAGTGGGATACCGAGGGCCTGGAAAAGGTCAGCAGCAAGAAGCAGCTCGCCGAGTACAAGGCGCTGGCGAAGAAGCCCGGCACGCCGGTGAAGAAGGCCGATATCGCGGCCATCGCCAAGGCGCCGAAGAAGATCAGTGCGACCTATGAATTCCCTTACCTGGCGCACGCGCCAATGGAGCCGCTGAACTGCGTGGTGGACTTGAAGGGCGATTCCTGCACCATCTGGGCGGGCAGCCAGTTCCAGACCCTGGACGCGGTGGCTGCCGCCAAGGCGGCCGGCCTGACGCCGGACAAGGTCACGCTGAACACCATGATGGCAGGCGGCGGTTTCGGCCGCCGGGCGGTGCCGACTTCCGACTACATCGTGGAAGCGGTGAATGTGGCCAAGGCCTGGGGCAAGGGGCCGGTCAAGCTGATCTGGAGCCGCGAGGACGATATCAAGGGCGGCTACTACCGTCCTTCCCATGTGCACCAGGCCGATATCGGCTTTGATGCCAAGGGCAATATCGTTGGCTGGAACCATGTGATTGTCGGCCAGTCCATCATCACCGGCACGCCGTTCGAACCGATGATGGTGAAGGATGGCGTGGACGCGACCATGGTCGAGGGCATGGGCGACCCGTATTCGGTGCCGATGAACCTGAGCGTGCACAATGTGACGGCCAATGTGCCGGTGCTGTGGTGGCGCTCCGTCGGTTCGACCCACACGGCCTTCGTGATGGAGACCCTGATCGACGAGGCGGCACATGTCGCCAAGATGGATCCGGTGGAATACCGGCGCAAGCTGATCGACCCCAAACATGCACGCCAGTTGGCGGCGCTGAACCTGGCGGTGGAGAAGTCGGGCTACGGCAAGGCCAAGCTGCCCAAAGGCCAGGCCTGGGGCGTGGCGCTGCATGAATCGTTCGAAACTTCCGTGGCATACGTCGTGGTGGCGTCGATGAAGAATGGCCAGCCCAAGCTGCACAAGGTAACCGCCGGCGTGCATTGCAACCTGCCGGTGAACCCGATGACCATCGAGGCGCAGGTCCAGGGCGCGGCCTTGATGGGCCTCGGCACTACCTTGCCCGGCGCGGCGATCACGCTGAAAGATGGCGTGGTTGAACAGTCGAACTTCAGCGACTACACGGTGGCGCGCATGACGGACATGCCGGTGGTGGAGGTGTTCACCGTCGCATCGACCGACAATCCGACCGGCATGGGCGAGCCTGGCTTGCCTCCGCTGGCTCCGGCCTTGGCCAACGCAGTGTTCAAACTGACCGGCAAACGCGTTCGCAAGCTGCCGTTCGACCTGTCCACAGCTTAAGGCGGGCATCGCACGTGGCCGCCCCAACTGCCGCCATCGCGTCCGCCGTAGTTGCGGACGCAGGCGCCGTGGGGAGCGCAGTGGTGGGCGTCCTGCTGGCGGCAGGCCGCGGCAGCCGTTTCGATCCCACTGGCGAGCGCTATAAGCTGCTGCAGGCGCTGCCGAATGGCGATCCGGTCGTTGTGGCCAGTGCCCGCGCCTTGCTGGCAGCCGTGCCGCGCGTATTCGCCGTGGTGCGCCCGGAAGACGCGGCAACGGCAGGCTTGTTGCGCGGCCTTGGCTGTGAAGTTGTCGTTTGCGCCAACGCTGGAGATGGCATGGCCGCTTCGCTGGCATGCGCTGTGCAGCACGCGCGCGATGCCGGCGGCTGGCTGATCGCGCTGGCCGATATGCCTTATGTGCAGCCGGCCACAATGGCCGCGCTGGCAGGCGCGGTCGGGCAGGGCGGCAGCGCCTCAGGCACTGCGGCCATCGCGGCACCGGTGCACGAAGGCCGGCGCGGCAACCCGGTCGCCTTCGGCCGTACCCACCTGCAAGCCTTGCTGGCGCTGGCCGGCGACCAGGGCGCCCGCAGCATCTTGAAGAACAACCCGGTTAACGAACTGACGGTGAACGATCCCGGCATCCTGCAGGACATCGACACGCCGTCCGACATCCAATGAAAAGCAAAAAAATCAGCTATACCATCGCCGCCCAAGACCCGGCCACCCATATGTTCCAGGTCGCGATGACGATTGAGACCCCGGCGCCGGAGGGGCAGGTCCTGGTGCTGCCGGCCTGGATCCCCGGCAGCTACATGATCCGCGAATTCTCGCGCAATATCGTGCAGATCCGCGCCGAAGCCGGCGGCCAGCCGGTGGAACTGGCGAAGCTGGACAAGCACTCCTGGCAGGCTGCGCCTTGCAAGGGCAAGCTCACGGTGCACTACGAAGTCTATGCCTGGGACCTGTCGGTGCGGGCCGCCCACCTCGACCAGACCCACGGCTTCTTCAACGGCACCAGCGTGTTCCTGCGCGCCGTTGGCCAGGAAGGCGAGCCGCATGTGGTCGACATCCAGCGCCCGGCCCATGAGGCAGCGGCCAAATGGCGCGTCGCTACGGCCCTGCCGGAACTGAAGGCCAAGCGCTACGGCTTCGGCACCTACATCGCGCAGGACTACGACGAATTGATCGACAGCCCGGTCGAAATGGGCACGTTTGAAATTGCCAGCTTCAAGGCTTTGGGCGTGCAGCACGACGTGGTGTTCACCGGCCGCGTGCCCAACCTCGATATCGCCCGCGTCTGCGCCGACCTGAAACAGATCTGCGAGGCGCAGATTGCCTTCTTCGAGCCGCGCACGAAAAAAGCGCCGATGGAACGCTACGTCTTCATGACCATGGTAGTGGGCGACGGCTATGGCGGCCTGGAACACCGTGCCTCCACGGCGCTGTTCTGCTCCCGTGCCGACCTGCCCACCACCGCGCAGAAAGGCAAGGAGCCAAGTGAAGGCTATATGAAGTTCCTCGGCCTGTGCAGCCACGAGTATTTCCACACCTGGAACGTCAAGCGCATCAAGCCGGCGGTGTTCGCGCCTTACGATTACCAGGTGGAGAACTACACCCCGCTGCTTTGGCTGTTCGAAGGCTTTACCAGCTATTACGACGACCTGATGCTGGTGCGCGCCGGCCTGCTGTCGGAAGAGGGCTACTTCAAGATGCTGGGCAAGACCGCCGGCGCCGTGCTGCGCGGCAGCGGCCGCAGCAAGCAAAGCGTGGCCGATTCCAGCTTCGACGCCTGGGGCAAGTATTATCGCCAGGATGAAAACTCGCCGAACGCCATCGTCAGCTACTACGCCAAGGGCTCGCTGATCGGCCTGGGCCTGGACCTGACCATTCGCGCCAAGACCAACGGCAAGCGCTCGCTGGACGACATCATGCGCGCGCTGTGGCAAAAGTTCGGCCGCGATTTCTATAATGGCAAAGCGCGCGGCGTCACGCCGGAAGAGGTGGAAGCGCTGTTCGATAATGTGGCCGGCTTCAAGCTGAAGACCTTCTTCGACAAGTACATCCGCGGCACCGAGGACGTACCGCTGGCAAAGCTGCTGCCGCAGTTCGGCGTCGGCTACAGGGACGAACGCAAGTCGTCCAAGCCGAGCCTGGACGTCAACATCGGCCGCGACGGCGCCGACTGCAAGCTGGGCGCCGTGCACGACGGCGGCGCAGCGCAGAAGGCCGGCCTCTCGGCCAACGACCTGCTGGTGGCGATCGACGGCCTGCGTGTCAGCGGCAATCCGTCCAATGTCGACGCCCTGCTGTCGCGCTACAAGGTCGGTGAGACCGTGCAGGTGCATGCTTTCCGGCGCGACGAATTGATGGCCTTCGACGTTGTGCTGCAAGGCGACCGCGCGCCGGGCATCAGCATCGCGGTGGAGCAGCAGAAAACCGGCCTGCGCCGCCCGACTGCCTGATGCAGCCGTGAAGTCCGCGCTGGACCCGTTCACCATCCTGTTCACCACCACGCTGACTTGCGCGGTGCTGGCGGTAGCCATGTACTCCATGCATGTGAGCTTCCGCCGCGAGGTCGCTGGCGTCGGGTACTGGGCCTGCGGACTGCTTTGCATGGTGGGCGCCGGCGGCCTGTTCCTGTCGCGCGGACTGCTGCCTGACGAACTGGTGCTGCCTGCGGCAAATACCTGCCTGGTGTGGGGCATTGGGCTGTCGATGGTGGGAACGCGGCGCTTTTTCGGCGCGCCGCCGGGGTGGAGGATATTCCACGCGGTGTGGGTGCTGGAGCTGGCGGCCATCCTGTGGTGGCTGCTGGCGGAGCCCAGTTTCCCGCGCCGTGCAACGGCCTTCAGCTTCCTGGTCGCGGTGTTTTACTTGGACCAGTTACGGCTGGTCTGGCGCCATCGTACGCCTCATTTCACGAGCTGGTTCTTCGGCGTCCTGCTGGCGCTGCAGGTTGTCAACGTGCTGACGCGCGGCGTGGCCGCCATGTTCATCAACGGCGAAGCGGCGGACCTGATGCAGCGCAGCCCCCTGGTCAACGTCTACCTCGCACTGGCCAACTTCATGACCTTGCTGATGACGGTGGCCTTCCTGATGCTGGCCACCCGCAAGCTGCAAAAGATCCTGGAGCAGCGCTCCACCCACGATCCGCTGACGGGCGTATTGAATCGCCGCGGCTTCCTGCAAGGCTTCAGCGGCGTGCGGGCGCGCCAGCAGCGCCACGATTCGCCGCTGTCGCTGATGGCAATCGACCTTGACCTGTTCAAGGCGATCAACGACCAGCATGGCCATGCGCAGGGCGACAAAGTGCTGGTGCACGTGGCGTCGGTGGTGATGCGCTCAGTGCGCCAATGCGATCTCGTGGCCCGCTTCGGCGGCGAGGAATTTGTCGTGCTGCTGCCGGAAACCGCGCTGCCGCAGGCGCAGCAGCTGGCCCAGCGCATCCAGGCGCAATTGCATGAATGCCAACAACCAGGCGTGCCATCTTGCACAATCAGCATCGGTGTTGCTAGTCAACAAACGCCGGCCGAATCTCTTGACAGCTTGCTATCGCGCGCCGACGCCGCCCTCTATCGCGCCAAGGCAAATGGCCGCAACCGCACTGAAATCTCGGCCCATACACCGTTAGCCGCTTGACTGGCGCCGCGTTGATGGCTGTCGTTTTCATGCCGCACGGACTATTATTTTGCTCGCCAGTAATTTAACATCACTCATTACGAGTTTGGTTAACGTTTAATTTATGACTTATCTACTGCACATCGTCGCGCGCGAAGTTCCAGCCAACGATGCGGAAGTTCTCCCTTTCCTGGAACAGATTGCCGGCGCAACCATCAGTATTGCGCCATCCCAGCAGCTGAAGAGTTTTCGCGACGCCATCGTCAAGCTGTTCCCCTGCCTGAGCAGCTATGGCGCAGGGGATAAGGCCATTGACAACTGCCCTTGGGCGGACGGCCCCCTGTCCGACAACTTCAAGGGCGGCTATGGCAGCGTGGCGATTGCGCGCCGCCATGATGAAGTGATTCCGCATGTGCTGCGTATTGCCAGCGACCTTGGCGTGACGGTGGTGGACGAGCAGAATGGCGCAGTGCACCGCCCGCTGTCCTACCAGGTGGTGCTGGAAGGCGCGCTGGAAGGCGTGGAAGTCGAAGTCGCTGCGACCCAGCTGGCAGAGCTGATGAACCAGCCGCTGCCGCAGATGGTACTGCTGCTGCATTCGCGCCGCCGTACCCTGGTCAAGAAGGGGCTCACCCGGACCCAGGCCGAAGTCTATGTGGCAGCCTTGCGCGAGCGCGCCAGCTGTCGTGCTTCGGTGTCGCCCGAACCGCGCAAATCCCCGGCAAAAGCCGCGCCCCATGTAGCAAGCAAGGTTCCAGCGAAGGCGCCAAGCGTGCCGCAGCCGCGCGTGCCGCAGCCGCAGCCGGCCCCGGTCTTTGACGCGCCGACATTTGTCGGCATCGAGCCGGACGAGAAGATGTTCAAGGCAGCCGAGTCGCAGCGCATGGCAGCGCGGGCTCTGCTTGTCAGTGTTGTAGTGCTGCTGCTGGTAATGGTCCTGCGCCTCAATTCGCCCTACCTGTTCGCACTGGCATTGGCGATGAATGTACTGGGTGCCGCGGCGGTCTTCCAGCTTGGCCAGGCGACAGGTTCGACCCTGTTCCGCATGGTGCTGGCACCGCTGGCACTGGTTCCAGGTATCGGCAGCTTGCTGGCCATCTGGACCTATTTCCGCGCTGCGGGCGTCTTGAAGGCGAATGGCCTCACCACCCGCAACGCCTTGCTGGATGCCGACGAAGTGCGTGAACTGGGTGGCCGCGAGGGAATGTTGCCTTCAACTAAATTATTGCTCGCATTGCTGGTCCTGGCCCCAGCCGGCGGATACGCCTACATTACCTATCTGTAGTGAGATCACAACGGCTGGCCAGCGCTGCGCTGCCAGCCGATCCTCCTCCTCCGCAACACCGAAAACACGAATCGGCCGCCGGCCGGCGGGGCGATTTGTCGTTTTCATGTCTCCAGAAACTTTATCTTTGCCTCGTAGTAATTTACCATGGCTTGATAGTAGTTTAATTTAATTGCATGAGTTACCAGATCCAACTGGCGTCGGTCGCCCTTCCGGAGGCAGACCTGGACGTCTTCCCCTTTATCAACAAGTTGCGGCAAGACAGCGGCGGACTGCCGCCGTCCGCCTCGTTGCAGCGCTTTCATGACGCCTTGCTCGCGCTGTTCCCGGATGCGCCCTGGTCGGATAGCCACTTCGCCGGTGATGCGGGACGCCTGGCAGTGACGCATCGCCGCGACGAAGTCGTGCCGCATGTGCTTTACCTTGCCGGTGAATTCGGGCTGGCCGTGGTGGATAACCAGACCGGCAAAGTGCATCGCCCTGCAAGCTACCAGGTCGTTCTCGAGGGCCCCGCGCCGGGCGTGGCGCTGGGCGACGCCGCCAACCGCCTTGCCGCCTTGATGAACAAGCCGATCACGGAAATGCTGGCACTGTTGTCGGGTGGGCGCCGCAAGGTCGTCAAAAAAGGCGTGCCGCGCAGCCAGGCCCAGTACTACGTGGATGCGCTGAAAGAGCGCGCGGGTTGCCACGCTACGCTGGCAGCGGAACACGACCGGGAGGAGTATCCGAAACCTCCGCCGCCCAACCCGGTGCCAGCCCGGCCTGCCCAGGCGAAGCGGGCGCCGGCCGCTGGCGGCCTGTCGCTGCAAGCGGCGGAAGCCAAATCCGCCATGCCGCCGCGATCGCGTGAGCCGGAGCCGGAACCGTATGCCCCGGCCGATTCCGGCGCCGATGCGCGCCTCTTCATGCTGGCAGATGGTTTGCGCCTGACGGTCTTTGCGACCGTGCTTTACCTCGTTTCGGCATACTTCATCCGCGGCTTGGCCGGATGGCCGAGGGGCATGCTGGCGCTGGTCGTGACCGTTTTGGCTATGGCTGGCGTCTACCGGCTGTCCAAGGGCGCAGGGTCGAATATTGTGATGCGCATCCTGGCGATGATCTTCATCATCATCCCGCTTGCCAATATCCTGGTATTGCTGCTGCTGATCAGGCGCGGCAAAGTGGCGCTGCGCGAGAATGAAGTTGGCACCGGCTGGTTCGGCGCGTCGTATGACGATATTGTCCGCTTGCGCGGCGGCAGTACCGGGATTCTTCCTTCGACCACGATCGGTTTGATTGCAGCGCTGGGTGTGGCTGGCCTGGTCGGCCTTGGGCGGCAGGCGGCGGAAAAATACATCGACGCAGCGCTTGGCAGCCACCCGCAGCCTTGCGCCATTGTCGGCATCTGGGAATCGAGCAAACTTGGCCCGAATGGCAGGGTGCTGATGCGCGATGACGGCAATTACTTTGTCCTGCCATTGAAAGGCCAGGAGGACAAGGTAAAACAGGAAGAGGGCGAATGGTCCGTACGTAACCGCAACTTCGTGTGGCAAGTGCCGCTGGCCGACAAGCCATGGATGAAGGTGGAACGTATCGAGACCTTCAAGCTTAGCCTGGACGGCCAGACCCTGACTATTTTCGAGCCCAAGTCGATGGGCCTGTTTACTGAATGGCGCCGCGCGGGCGCCATGAAATCGGCGCGTTGCGGATTTAATTGAACAGCTTGCGCAGCTCGGCTCCAGGGTCGGGCGCGCGCATGAAGGCCTCGCCAACCAGGAAGGCGTGCACGTCGCGTTCGCGCATGCGCTGTACGTCGGCCGGGGCCATGATGCCGGACTCGGTGATCACCATGCGTTCCGGCGGGATGCGCGACAGCAGGTCGAGCGTGGTGTCCAGCGTGACGTCGAAGGTGCGCAGGTTGCGGTTGTTGATGCCGATCAGGCGGCTTTTCAGGTTCAACGCAGCGGTCAGTTCGTCGCCGTCGTGCGATTCGATCAGCACGTCCATGCCCAGTTCGTGGGCGCAGGCTTCCATTTCCGCCATCAGGCCATGGTCCAGTGCCGACACGATCAGCAGGATGCAGTCGGCGCCCATCGCGCGGGCTTCATAAATCTGGTACATGTCGACCATGAAGTCCTTGCGCAGCACGGGAATATCGCAGGCGGCGCGTGCCTGCTGCAGGTATTCGTTGCAGCCCTGGAAGAAGTTCACGTCGGTCAGCACGGACAGGCAGGCGGCGCCGGCCTTGGCGTAGCTGTCGGCGATTTCGGCAGGGCGGAAGTCGGCGCGCAGTACGCCTTTCGATGGCGATGCTTTCTTCACTTCGGCAATCACGCCGGCTTGGCCGGCGTCGATTTTCTGGCGCAGGCTGGCTTCGAAGCCGCGCAGGCTTGCACGCAATTCCTTGTCGCCTTCCACTTCGTCGCGCAGCGATTGCAAGCTGCGGTGCTTCTTGGCGGCTGCTACTTCGTCGGCCTTCACGGCCAGGATTTTGTTCAGGATATCGGACATATGGTTCTCAATGTTGTTCGGACAGGGCCAGGCGTGCGCCGAGTGCGATGAACAGGCTGCCGGTCACGCGGTTCAGCCACAGTGCCACCAGCGGTTTGACCTTCAGCTTCGCACTCGCGAAGGCGGTGAAGACGGCAAGGCCGTTACACCACAGCATGCTGTTGAAGTTGAATATGCAGCCCAGGACCAGGAAGGCCAGCGGTTTGTTGGCCGCGCCAGCATCAATGAACTGCGGTACGAAAGCCAGGAAGAACAGCGCGACCTTCGGGTTCAGCACATTGGTCAGGAAGCCTTGGGCGAAGATTTTGCGGAAGGGCTGGGCGGCCGGCGGGGTGCTCGGTGCAAGCGCAGCACCGGCTGTAGCGTCGCGCTTTAGCCGTGCGCGCAGCATGCCGATGCCGCACCAGACGATGTAAGCTGCACCGACCCATTTGACGACGGTAAAGGCGGTGGCCGAGGTGGCCAGCACTGCCGACAAGCCCAGCGCTGCCGCGCCGATGTGCACCATGGTGCCGGCGCCGATCCCCAGCGCCGCCGCGCAACCGGCGCGCCAGCCCTGGGTGGCGCTGCGCGCCATGATCAGCAATGAGTCCGGTCCCGGCATGATGTTCAGCAGCAGACCGGAGATTACAAACAGCGTCAGGTCATGGATGCCGAACATCGCTTAGCCCTCCCGGCCGAGTTCCTGGGTCACGCGGACGAACTGTTCCAGCTTGGCCACCGCAGCGCCGGAAGAGACAGCCGTGCGGGCACGTGCCAGGCCGTCCTCGATCGAGGACGCAATGCCCGCCGCATACAGGGCGGTACCGGCATTCAATGCCACGATGTCCGAAGCGGGACCCGGTTCGCCGCGCAGCGCTTCCATCACGCGCGCCTTCGATTCCACCGCATCGGCCACCTTGAGGTTGCGTGAAGCGATCATCGACAGGCCGAAATCTTCCGGGTGGATCTCGTATTCACGGATCTCGCCGTTGACCAGTTCACCCACCATGGTGCCGGCGCCCAGCGACACTTCATCCATGTTGTCGCGGCCGTACACCACCACCGCGTGCTGCGCGCCCAGGCGCTGCAGCACGCGCACCTGGATACCGACCAGGTCCGGGTGGAACACGCCCATCAGGATGTTCGGCGCGCCGGCAGGATTGGTCAGCGGGCCAAGGATGTTGAAGATCGATCGCACGCCCAGTTCGCGGCGCACCGGCGCCACATGCTTCATCGCGGCGTGGTGGTTGGGCGCGAACATGAAGCCGATGCCGGTCTGCGCGATCGACTGCGCGATCTGCTCCGGCTTCAGGTTGATATTGGCGCCCAGCGATTCGATCAGGTCCGCACTGCCCGAAGAGGAAGACACGGAACGCCCGCCATGCTTGGCCACGCGCGCGCCTGCGGCAGCGGCGACAAACATCGAGGCGGAAGAAATATTGAAAGTATGGGCGCCGTCGCCGCCGGTGCCGACAATGTCCACCAGGTTGGTGGTGTCGGCCATCGGCACCTTGGTCGAGAACTCGCGCATGACTTGCGCCGCAGCGGTGATCTCGCCGATGGTTTCCTTCTTGACGCGCAGGCCCATGATCAGGGCCGCCATCATCACAGGCGACATTTCACCGGACATGATCTGGCGGAACAGGTGCAGCATCTCGTCGTGGAAAATCTCACGGTGTTCGATGCAGCGAACCAGTGCTTCTTGATGCGTGATTGCCATGATGCTTCCTTCTCTTATTTGCGGTCGAGGAAATTCTTCAGCAAGGCGTGGCCGTGCTGGGACAGGATGGACTCAGGGTGGAATTGCACACCCTCGATGTCGTATTCCTTGTGCCGCACGCCCATGATTTCGCCGTCGTCGGTCCATGCTGTCACTTCCAGGCAGGAAGGCAGCGAGGATCGCTCGATTGCCAAAGAGTGGTAGCGGATTACCGTGAACGGGCTGGATAAGCCCTGGAACACGCCGACACCCGTATGCGCGATAAGAGAAGTTTTGCCATGCATGACTTGCTTGGCTCGGATAACTTTGCCGCCAAAGGCTTCGCCGATGGCCTGGTGTCCCAGGCAGACGCCCAGGATAGGTTTCTTGCCCGCGAAGTGCTTCAGCACTTCCAGCGAGATGCCCGCCTGCGACGGGTCTTTTGGGCCCGGCGAGATGCAGATGCGGTCGGGATTCAATGCTTCGATTTCAGCGATGGTGATCTCGTCGTTGCGGTGCACGCGCACGTCTTCGCCCAGTTCGCCGAAATACTGCACGATGTTGTAGGTGAAGGAGTCGTAGTTGTCGATCATCAGCAGCATTTCAGAACTCCCCATCCAGGCCATCTTGCACTTGCTCGGCTGCGCGCAGCACGGCGCGCGCCTTGTTTTCAGTTTCCTGCCATTCCATTTCCGGGATCGAGTCGGCGACGATGCCGGCGGCGGCCTGCACATACAGCATGCCGTCCTTGATCACGCCGGTGCGGATCGCAATTGCCACGTCCATTTCGCCGCCGAAGGACAGGTAGCCGCAGGCGCCGCCGTAGATGCCGCGCTTGCAGATTTCCAGTTCGTCGATGATTTCCATCGCACGCACTTTCGGCGCGCCGGTCAGGGTGCCGGCAGGGAAGGTCGCGCGCAGCACGTCCAGGTTGGACATGCCTTTCTTCAGCTTGCCCTCGACGTTGGAGACGATGTGCTGTACGTGCGAGTACTTCTCGATCACCATCTTGTCGGTCAGCTTCACGCTGCCGATTTCGGAGATGCGGCCCAGGTCATTGCGCGCAAGGTCGATCAGCATGACGTGTTCCGCCACTTCCTTCGGATCGTTCAGCAGTTCTTCCGCCAGGGCCGCATCGCGTTCCGGCGTATTGCCGCGCGTGCGGGTGCCGGCGATCGGGCGCAGCGTGACTTTCTTTTCGCCGTCCGGCAGCGTCTCGTTGCGCACCAGGATTTCCGGCGACGCACCGACGATCTGCATGTCGCCGAAATTGTAGAAGTACATGTAAGGCGAGGGGTTCAGCGAACGCAGGGAGCGGTACAGCGTGAGCGGCGAATCCACGTACGGTTTGCGGATGCGCTGGCCGATCTGCACCTGCATCAGATCACCGGCCAGGATGTATTCGTGTGCTTTGGCGACCGCCTTCAGGTAATCTTCTTTGGCGAAGTCGCGGATGGTTTCAGTGCGTACCGAAGGCGTGGTCACCGGCGCATCGACGCCGCGGCGCAGCAGGGCGCGCAGGTCTTTCAGGCGCTGGCGCGCTTTGGAGTAGGCTTCCGGCTGTTGCGGGTCGGCGTAGACGATCAGATAGAGCTTGCCGGACAGGTTGTCGATGACGGCCAGTTCTTCCGTCACCATCAGCTGGATTTCCGGCAGGCCCAGGTCGTCCTTTGGCTGTGTCCTGGCCAGGGTCTTTTCAATATGGCGAACGGTGTCGTAGCCGAAGTAGCCGGCCAGGCCGCCGCAGAAGCGCGGCATGCCGGGACGCACGGCTACTTTGAAGCGCACCTGGTATTGCTCGATGAATTCGAGGGGATTGCCTTCATGGGTCTCGATCACCTGGCCGTTTTTGACGATCTCGGTCAGCTTGCCGGTGCTGCGCAGGATGGTGTTGGCCGGCAGCCCGATGAAAGAGTAGCGGCCGAAGCGCTCGCCGCCTACCACCGACTCCAGCAGGAAGGTGTTCTTGCCGTAGTTCTGGGTCTGGGCCAGCTTGAGGTACAGGGTGAGCGGGGTTTCAAGGTCGGCGAAAGCTTCCGCGATCAAAGGGATACGGGTATAGCCTTCCGCGGCCAGGGATTTGAATTCGAGTTCGGTCATGTGTCTCTCCGTTCCGCCGCAGGATAGGGTGGGGGCGGTAGGTTGCAAAAAACCTGCCGGAACACATGCGCGTGCGCCGGCAGCAATCAGGACTAAGTCAGGATTGCCAGCGTCGCCACAGCCAGGCCTCAATCGAGCCCCGGTGGGTTACATTGTGTCTTTTGTTGAGAAACATCGGTCTAGTTTGCGCGTGAAATCAGTTCAGCTGCATGAAGAAGCGTGTCAACTATACCATCGGAATCTGTTTCATGTATACCCACTCCGTGGTTATATCCATATGGCACAGTAAGCACAGGACAGCCGGCCGCGCGGGCCGCTTCCGCATCGTTTGAGGAGTCGCCGATCGCCACTACTTGGGCCGGCGGCAGGTCGAAGAATTCGCAGGCCTTCAACAGCGGCATAGGGTGCGGCTTCTTCTTTTCGAAGGAGTCGCCGCCGAACAGCACCTCGAAATAACCGTCCAGGCCTTTCAGCGCGAGCAGCGGTTTGGCGAAGGCTACCGGCTTGTTGGTGACGCAGGCCAGGCGCAGGCCGCTGGCTTTCATCGCCTGCAGGCCCGCCATCACATCGGCATACACCTCGCTGTGGCGGCCGTTGATGACCAGGTAATGGCGCTGGTAAGCCTCCATCGCCTGGGCGAACAGGCGTTCAACGCCTTCTTCACCGTAGTCCAGTGCGAGCACGCGCCGTACCAGGTTCTCGGAGCCTTTGCCGACCATCAGCTCGATCTGCGCCACGCCAATCGGCGCCAGGCCCAGTTCTTCGCGCATCAGGTTGATGGCCACCTCGAAGTCCGGCATCGTGTCGAGCATGGTGCCGTCGAGGTCAATGATGGCGGCCCTTACTCCGCGCAGGACCGCTGCCATGCGATTACACCGAAGCCAGTTGGCCGCGCATTGCGTCGATCACGGCCTTGTAGTCAGGCTGGCCGAAGATCGCGGAACCGGCCACGAAGGTGTCGGCGCCAGCTTCTGCTGCCGCTTTGATGTTGTCGATCTTGATGCCGCCGTCGACTTCCAGCATGATGTCGCGGCCGGATTCGTCGATGCGGCGACGCGCTTCGGCGATCTTCTTCAGCGCCTGCGGGATGAAGGACTGGCCGCCGAAGCCCGGATTCACCGACATGATCAGGATCATGTCGATCTTGTCCATCACGTGGTCCAGGTAGCTCAGTGGGGTGGCAGGGTTGAAAACCAGGCCGGCCTTGCAGCCGTTGTCGCGGATCAGTTGCAGCGAGCGGTCGATGTGATCGGAGGCTTCCGGGTGGAAGGTGATGATGTTGGCGCCGGCTTTGGCAAAATCAGGGATGATGCGGTCGACCGGCTTGACCATCAGGTGCACGTCGATCGGCACTTGCACGTGCGGGCGAATTGCCTGGCATACCAGCGGACCGATGGTCAGGTTCGGCACGTAGTGGTTGTCCATGACGTCAAAGTGGATGATGTCGGCACCGGCTGCAACAACGTTGCGAACCTCTTCGCCCAGGCGGGCGAAGTCGGCGGACAGGATGCTGGGAGCGATACGGAATGTAGTCATGGCTGGTCGGCTGTGAAAAAAGATGCGTTATTTTACGCTTCCGTGCGGACGCTGTCCGATTGCTTGGACTAGAATTGCCCAATTGTTATGAAGGAAACCCTTATGGCCCAGTATGAGTTTGCGGTCGAGGTACGCACCCAGTACCTGCCGGAACAGTCCAATCCGGACCGCACCAATTTCGTGTTTACTTACACGATTACCATCAAGAACACCGGCACTGTGCCTGCCCAGCTGATTTCCCGCCACTGGGTGATCACCGATGCGAACAACCATATTGAAGAAGTGCGCGGACTGGGCGTGGTGGGCCACCAGCCATTGCTGGCGCCAGGCGAAGTGTTTGAATACACCAGCGGCACGCAACTGCGCACGCAGCAGGGTTCCATGTATGGCGAATATTTCTGCGTGGCCGAAGATGGCCATCAGTTCGAGACCAGGATTCCGGAATTCGTGCTGTCGCTGCCGCGAGCCCTGCACTAATTACTTGTCGCCGTCCTTCTTCTTTTTGTTGGATGGCAGCGTCCACCAGACGATGAACACCAGAAGGAAGAGCGCCACCAGCGCTTCAAGCATCAGATAAATCATAGACAACACCTCATGTTTTTGACACGCCGTAGTTTACCCGTTTGCGCCACCGCCGTCGCGTTAGTGCTGGCCGGCTGCGCGACGCAGCCATCTCCACCAAGCAAGCCTGCGCCAGTTACGCCAACCGCACCGGCCGCGCCCACCCAGCCGCCGGCACAGCCGACCGTGCCCGCGGCGCCGACTGCACCCGCCAAGGCCGAATTCATCCCGGTCCGCTTCTCCGACCTGCCCGGTTGGGACCGTGACGACCTGCGCGCCGCATGGCCGGCCTTCATGCTGTCCTGCTCCAAGCTGGCAGGCGGCGCAGACTGGAAAGAGCCTTGCGCCATCGCCAAAACGGTGGATGCCAACAGCCAGGCTGCCATCCGCCTGTTCTTTGAGTCCTTCTTCGACCCGCATCAGGTGGTTGGGCCGGACGGCAGCAACACCGGGCTGATTACCGGCTATTACGAGCCGCTGCTGCGGGGCGCCCGCAAGAAGGGTGGCCCATACAAGACCCCTTTATATAAAGTGCCGGACGATATGGTCATTATCGACGTCGGCTCGGTCTACCCCGAGCTGGCCGGCAAGCGCGTGCGCGGCCGCCTGAAAGGCAAGCGCGTGGTGCCCTATCCGGCGCGAGAGGAGATCAGCCGCGCAGGCCTGCCGGGCAACGAATTGCTGTGGGTGGACGATTCGGTCGAGGCCTTCTTCCTGGAGGTGCAGGGCTCCGGCCGCGTGCAACTGCCTGACGGCGATACCGTGCGTGTTGCCTACGCCGACCAGAATGGCCGCCCTTACCAGTCGATCGGCAAATGGCTGGTGCAGAAGGGAGAGCTGACGCTCGAGCAAGCCACCGCGCAAGGCATCAAGGCCTGGATCGATGGCCATCCGACGCGCCAGCAGGAACTGTTCAACGCGAATCCGAGCTATGTCTTCTTCAAGGAAGAAAAGCTGCCGGACCCGAAAGTCGGGCCGAAAGGCACGCTGAACGTGCCGTTGACGCCGCAGCGTTCCGTCGCGATCGACCGCAGCCAGCTTCCCCTGGGTGCGCCGGTCTACCTGAATACCACGCTGCCAGGCGACGACGAGATGCCGCTGCAAAGGCTGATGCTGGCGCAGGATACGGGTGGCGCCATCAAGGGTGCGATTCGCCTCGACCTGTTCTTCGGCTTCGGCTCGGAAGCGGCAGATCTTGCCGGCCGCATGAAACAGCGCGGCAATATCTGGGTGCTGCTGCCCAAGCTGGCCCGTTAGCGCAGCACGAGTACCGGCAAATGTGTGTGGGCGAGGACTTTCTGCGTTTCGCTACCGAGGAAAAGCCTGTTTAAGCCGGTGCGGCCATGGGACGCCATCAGGATGATGTCGCAATGGCGTTCCTCTGCAGTCCTGACGATCACCTCATAAGGGCTGATCGCCTCGCCCAGCACTGTTTCGCACTCGATGCCGGCAGCGCTGGCGGCAGCCAGCACCTTATCCAGGCCGAGCTGCACATTCCGCCGCATTTCGCGGTCGAAGGCCCCCGGATCCGGCAGCACGGCCGCATCAGCCAGCGGCACGAAGGGCAGGGGCTGAACCACGGACACCGCAGTAATACGCGCGCCATGGATCTTGGCAAACTCGATCGCGGTCTGGGTAGCCCGTTCCGAAAGTTGCGAGCCGTCGGTGGGCAGCAAAATCGATTTGAACATGGCGGTTCTCCTGACAAATTCCTTTGTCCAGTGTAGGTCTGCCCCCGATTCACAGGCGCGCGCTTCGACCACAACAGCTACAATTGCCCGATAGTTAACCGACTGGAGGAGAATAAATGGAATACCAGGACCTGCTCGTGGAAGTGCATGAAAAAGTGGCACTGATCCGTCTGAACCGCCCCAAGGCGCTGAATGCCCTGAACGACAATATGATGAATGAGCTGGGTGAGGCCTTCGCCAAGTTCGAGAAAGACCCTGCAATCCACGTGATCGTGCTGACTGGCAGCGAAAAAGCCTTTGCCGCTGGCGCCGATATCGCCGCAATGAAGGACTACACCTATCAGGATACCCACCGGGACAACTATATTGGCCGCAACTGGGAGCACATCCTGAAAGTACGCAAGCCGGTGATCGGCGCGGTGGCCGGCTTCGCGCTGGGCGGCGGGTGCGAGCTGGCCATGATGTGCGACTTCCTGGTTGCAGCGGACAGCGCCAAGTTCGGCCAGCCTGAAATCAAGGTCGGCGTAACTCCGGGCGCAGGCGGCACCCAGCGCTTGCCGCGCACCATCGGCAAGTCAAAGGCCATGGATATGTTGCTGACCACCCGCATGATCGACGCTGCCGAAGCGGAGCGTATCGGCCTGGTGTCGCGGGTGGTCCCGGCCGACAAGCTGATCGAATCCGTGCTGGAGATCGCCCAGGGAATCGCCCAGATGCCGGTTTCCGTCGCCATGCAGATCAAGGATTGCGTGAATCGCGCCTTTGAAACCACGCTATCCGAGGGCGTGAACTACGAGCGCCGCCTGTTCCACGCGGGCTTCGGCACCCCTGCCCAGCGCGAAGGCATGTATGCCTTCCTGGAAAAACGGGCACCGAAGTTCGAGGGTTTGTAAAAACAGGCCTTGCGGTATGGCGATCCCTTTGCTATAGTTCTGTCCCTCGCAACGCAGTGCTGACAAAACAGCAGAGCGAAACGAGAAAAAGAAGGGGTTGACGAGCTGCACGCTGTACCGCATAATCTCGCTTCTCTGCTGCTG